>JAISAE010000053.1 GCA_031266875.1 Treponema sp. | reverse complement strand
CTGATCTTACCGATCTCGTTCTTGATCGCATTGAGAGTGTCAAAAGGATTATTCCTGAAGTAGGCGATATACTTGTTGTTCCTATCGCCGGTGATTTTTGTATCTGACCAAATAGAGGTGTTACAAGTATCGAATCCCAGGATTTCCCATATCTTCACATTGCCGTCATAGGAGAGTTTTGCCCAAGAAATGAACTCCGCGGCGAGAGCCGAGTTCTTCGACTGGAGCGAAACAACCGTTCCGGTGCCGCCTATGCCGACCGAACGGGGTTGTCCCCGTTCAAACACCGGGCAGGGGGCGATAGCCCACTTACCCTGCATCTCAGGCATATAGTTGAGGAAGCGGGACATGAACCACATAGCCTTGGGGAAGGCGACCAGTCCGCCAGCCGCAAGATTGGCGTAGCCGGTTTCCATGTCAACCTGTCCGCCGGGGGAACACACGGCGATGCCGTCTTTGAGCCACTGGGACTGCATATTGATCATATTCCTGACGGACTTGAGCTTGATGTTTGCCCTGCCGGCGTCATTCGTCCAGTCTTCGCCGTATTCCGCCATGGCAAGCCAAAGCCAATCGCTGCCGCCGGTGTCAACCGTAGTAAGCGGTTTTCCCGTGGCGGCAAGGTACTTCTTACCGGCCTCGGCGAAATCATCCCAGGTAACAATAGTGCGATAGTCAATTCCCGCTGCGCGCAGGGCCTCGTCGTTGTAGTACATGACTGTAGCGCCAACATGGGTGGGAACACCGTAGTACTTCCCGTTCTTGCCATAGATTTCAAGCCGGGCCTTAACGATGTCTTTTTCGTAGGGAGCAATGAACTTGTTCAACTCCAGAAAGCCAATCTGTCCCCTCATGAAGTTGGGATACTGACTGATTTCAACATCGCAGATATCCGGCGCACCCTTGCCGGTCTGAACGGCCATGCTGAGTTTATTGTGCATGTCCGCATAAGGAAGGTTCGTGAAGGTAATCTGGAGCTGTTTGTTTGGATTCTCCCGGTTCCATTGCTCCAGCATAGTCGCATAGAACTGGGCGTGGAGGTCTACAAAGGTCCACATCTCCAGCTTAACAGCGGAGGTAGGGCCAACGGTGCTAATAGCCCCCTCGCTACCACCACTTTGGGGAGTCTTTTCTCCACCACCGCCCGCGAACAGGAGGCTGGTCACGCCGCACACCAGTACACATAACATCACTCGTTTCATTTCTTTCTCTCCTTAAACCATAAAAAATTTGGAATAGGATACCCATTCCTGAGAACTTTGTTCTCTTTCAGTTTACCCTGTTTTCCAGGAATGTCAATATATTTATTATATATCAATAAAATTGATATATAAATGACAGACATCCCCTTCAAACCATATTCATCATCCACCCTCTCCATCGCTCTGTCAAGTAAAAAATTATATATCAATTTTATTGATATATAAACGCCGGAAAACCTGCATGACCCGCCGTTTCACACAGGCTCACGAATTCAGCGCTGCTGTCCGGGATAAAGGCGAAGGACGATGTCCTGGGCGTAATCCCCAAAGTCCTTCCCAAAGATATTGATTCCCCCTACGTGGGCGGCTTTTTCCTTGACGCCGATTTGCACCTTGATGGAATGATGGCGACTAAGGTAAAGCTCTTTCAAGGTAACATCTGAAACACAGGTGGAATTTACGAAGGTTCCCTCCCGGGTTACCTTCCACGTGGTGAGCAGACCATATTGGGACCCCTCAAGTTTCCAGAAAAGGGGCGTATACTTACCCCGGCGGTCGCCGAAATCTCCGGGAGAGGTCCAACTGCCTATTTCCACCTCATTGATCCATACCGAAATGTCCGAAGGCCAGTCCGGGTTGGTCCCCGGCGTCTCGGAACTGAGTTCCATGGAAAGCTCAAGCTGCTCAATAGGGCCTTTGGTCATGTAAAGGGCGTTATTGGGGAACTTGTACTCCACATAGCCCTTCTCAAACCAGACCAGGGCGGCCTTTATCCGGTCCGGCGAGAAGAAGGCGCCCGGCACATCCAGATACCCGATTATGCTGTCCCGTCCGCAAAGCCCGCAGGGAGGGGTTACCGCATAGGAGGTAAAAAGCCCCACCGGCATCTCTACTTCTATGACACCCGTCTTATCCGGAAGCTCCGGGGGGGTAAAGGAGACGAGGATCTCTTTATACCGGGCGGTACAGACCTTCTGCCCTCCCTTCACACCGGTGGTATTGTGGCTTTCAATGAGTCCGGCCTTTTCCAGGGCGAGGATGCTGGTAGTAGCCGTAGACTGCGGAAGATCCAGTCTACGGGCGATCTCCGTAACGTTAAGCTCCTGGTTTTGGAGGAGTTCCAGAATACGCACCCCGGACGCTGATCCCAGAAGCCGGAAGATTTTGCTGTCTTTGGACGAATTGAGAATCAAAGACTGAGTATTTTTCCATTTCATATACGGTACTTATACCATAAGAAGCCGTATATGACGCTATGCCTCCTGCTGGCGTATCAAGCGGTATAAAGTATATGTTCCTTTGCGTATCGGTTTTTCTGCTTCTTTCGTGTCAGAATGAGGCGCACTGGTATCCCAATGCGGAGGTGTCGGTCAGCAGCCATACCGAGTACACCGGCCTGACGGCATCCGCGAAGGCTCTAGCGGTAACGCTGCTTACCCATAACACCGGTGACACGAGCATTGTCTCAAGCGCATTGACGGTCAGGACGCTTACGGACAAGCGGGAATACCTGCACACCGTCAGTTCCACCCTGCGGATTATCCCGGCGGCAAAGTCGCGCTCACCGCGTCCATTCCCAATCTTGAGGCCGAGAGCGGCTCAAGGCGGACGGCGTTAGTGTCTACGACGCCTTCTTTGAGTAACGGGAACACGCCATGACACGCTTCCTGTTCACCCTGCTCATCTCGGAAGAGGAACTACGCTTTGCCTACGCTCAGAAACAGAGCTATGACACCTCCTGCGGCGTCGCCGTTACCACGTCTCTGTTAAACACCTACTGGCATTCTTTTTCTAAGCGTTCTTATTCCTCTCGGGATGAGACTCTGGAAGTTCCAGCTAGGCGGCGGTCTTTTTCCTGTTTTTGCCTTTTGCTGGCAGGTGGCGGGGAGCTCAGCTAGAACAGCCCAAAGTGCCTCTGTGTATAGTGTCAATGGACAGCTGGTTTATGGTTCCTCTTCTATCACCCTATTGACCCAGCAATACCGATATATGAAGAGGAGAAACAAACAATGGTGGTATGATGTATTCACCTCAAGTATATTGGAATGGCAACCTGGTATCAGGTTCTGGACACTATGCTGTTAATTCTAGCTCCACGCTTTGTGAATGGCGTTATACTGTCAGTAACTATGTTGCTGGTTCTTATCAAGGCGGCGGTTATTTCTCGTTTTTTAAGCGGTTGTTGTCCAGAAAATCCAGTTTCTGGACAGCTCTATTATAAGGGTCAGGGATTAAACCCAAAGGAAAATACTATAATGAAAAATATTTTTTTAATTATTTTTCTCTTTTGCGCAAGACTTGTATGGTCTGATATACATGAATATCAATTATTATGGGAAGATGTAGCCAATGCCATGACATTCGGCTATAAATCTCATTTCGATATAACCGATTTAACAGGAAAACCAAACCCATCAAAACACATAACGGCTCTTATCGAAACAAACGAAAGCTGGTTTGCTATTATAGGACCTACCGGTTTTTTTAAAATTGTATTGGATGATACTACGATCGGTTATACAAGAAATGGTCAATTTAATACCCGTCTCGATCTTAAAACAGAAACATATAAACTGGTAACCCAAGGCTATACACTAGCTGACCCTGTCTTTTTATATACGCAGGTAATAAAAAGGGATAAGAAAGGACAGGAAGAAATTCTCGGCATTATTGAGGGAAATGACAAGAATGACGAGGAATGGAAAAAGTTTGCGAGAAGCGCCGGTGAATATGCAATTCTGTTTGGCGAATTGCATGGACCTAAAATAGCGGAACAGTTGAAAGTATATGATGTTCCCTATGAAAAGCTGCGGTACTATAAAGATGGGATTTATATTCTGGACCCCAGCTATACCGGTGAGATCATGGAAAGCCCCAATAGCCTAGTAGTAAGCAATGCGTTGGAGATGAGTAATGTCTTGGTATTAGAAGTATTAACGAGAATGTATTATCTTACCGTAACGGACAAAAGTATAAAAGACCGTCTATTCAAAGCGGAACTTCTCAGAATAGGGATAGAACAATATGCCCAAACAAACGAGACGGTTGAACAAAGTATTATGACTTTAAATAATAATGTTCAGGAGTTTATAGATAAGAAAGTAAATCAGAATAGCCCATCTCAACGATCGCCAATAGTATATGAACAACTATGGTATCAAAGCAGTCAAAGCCGATATCGCTATATACAAAGAATATTGCCGTTTATACGGTATGATTATTGATAAGACTAACCGGTAAGCATATTATAAGCGGCGCTTAATGCTTCTTTGGCTTGCTGGTTCGCGCCGGAGTTATGTTGACTTAGCGCCGATTGCGAGAGGGTCGCTATCAGCGCGTTTACCTCGCTGTCCGTCTGTTCCATCTCAGCGTAGAGCATCGCCTCCGCTGCCTCGTCGTTAATGATGGCTATCGCTTTATTCATTCCCCCGCTAACCGTTCCATTAGTGGCAGCCGGGATTCCGGCGCGAGGCGGAGCGCCGGCTATCTGGTTCGGTCTTGCGCTGTTTGAGGTATATGAACATCAGTTCAAGCGCACCGGCAAGTTGAGTTTCTAACCCTGCATAGAAGCCCACTATTGCGTTGATTTAGGTTTTGGTCTGCCGTATTTTTCTCGCATCTCCGCGCTGTGGGGCGCTGGAGCGTGTCTATGAGCATTTTTTCAAGGTGGAAACAGGCGGTGGTTTTGTCCGGTTTTCCCTATGGGCTGCTTAGCGCGGTTGCGGGCATTTCTCTTGGTGTTTGAGAAGCTTACTTCGCTATACCATGTTTTGTCTTGAGCCGGGTTACCGCGACATATTCGGCGGCTCCTTGCCTGATAACGCTGCTCAGGGGAAACGGGGAAGGTTTGTTGAACGCTTCCTCATAGAACCAGACAAATTCGTCGAGGTAGCGTTCTTTCATGTGCTGGTATTCTTTTTCTAAGCGTTCTTGTTCTACTTGAGGATGAGGCTCTGGAAGTTCCAGCTAGGCGGCGGTCTTTTTCCTGTTTTTGCCTTTTGCCAGCAGGCAGCGGGGAGCTTGCCACCGTCAAACCAGAGCGTGGCCAGGAAACGCCCCTGCTTGATCCTTGCTCGGAGCATACTCGACTATGCTCCAAGCCTACCTGACTATGCTCGGAGCGTACCCAGCTATGCTTTGAGCCTACCTGACTATGCTCGGAGCGTACCCGACTATGCTTTGAGTGTACCTGACTATGCTCAAAGCATACCCGACTATGCTTTGAGTGTACCTGACTATGCTCTGAGCATACCCGACTATGCTCGGAGTGTACCTGACTATGCTCGGAGAGTACCCGACTAGGCTCCGAGCGTACCTGTCTATGCTCAGAGAGTACCCGACTATGCTTTGAGTGTACCCGACTATGCTCGGAGCGTACCCGGGTACGCTTTGAGTGTACCCGACTATCCGCCTTTGATACAACGTGGAAGTCGGGGCAGGTTGTGCTGCGCTTCCTGTTCTTCCGCCTTGAGACAACGCGGAAGGAGAAGGCAGGCTGTGGTTGTGGTTGATCTCTTATAATGAAGAATTCCTGTTTAACGCGCTATAGCGCTTGACACATTTCACATAAGCTGGTATAGTGTTTTTAACAGCCCAGATGGTGAAATTGGCAGACACGCTAGTTTCAGGTACTAGTGCCGCGAGGCTTGGGGGTTCAAGTCCCCCTCTGGGCAATTCCTTCTATACTAAATTCCTTCTATATTATATAGACTTATCCCATGAACAAGATATATCTGAGCGAGGTCGATATGCTGATTCGCCTCTGCCTTAGTTTTCTGGCTGGCGCAATCATTGGGCTTGAACGCTCAAGCCGTCATCAGGTTGCGGGCTTGCGTACTCATATCCTCATTGCTGTGGGCGCGACGCTCCTCATGCTTCTTTCCATCTGGCTTCCCCAGGAATTCAGTTCTCTCAAGAATGGCGACCCGGGGCGGATCGCCGCGCAGGTAGTTTCCGGCATTGGTTTTCTGGGCGCCGGAGCCATGATCCGGCTTGGCAACAATATCAAGGGCCTCACTACCGCCGCCTCGCTCTGGATAAGCGCCGCGTTTGGACTTGCCATTGGCGCGGGTATGTTCCTTGCCGCTGGTATCGCGCTGGCGCTGACTATGTTAAGCCTTATTGTTCTGGGACGCTTTGAACAGCGCTTCTTCCCTTCGGAACGAAACAAGGTGCTGGAGATAACCTATAACGATAATCCTGACCGGGAAAAAACTCTGGAGCTTCTGCGTTCTTTCAACATCCGCGTCCAGTCGGTTGATATGGAGCATGTCAAGGGTAAGGCCATCAAACTACGGCTTTTAATCGCCATTCCTGATGCTACTGACAGCCAGCAGGTCATCAAGACTCTCAAAACCACTGGCAAAGTGGCGCGTATTGAGATAAAGGAAAAGTATTGACCGGAGAAAGCGCGCCGGTTCCATCGGGCGATGAAACCGGCGCGCTTCCCTGGTGTTTACCCTTACTCTATCCAGCCTTTGAGCTTCTCATGCGCTGTTTTGAGCTTGTTGATAATATCAATCCCTTGAGGACACTTCTTTTCACAGGCGCCGCAGGCCACACACTTGGAAGCGTTGCGCCCAGCCCGCGTGGTAAACATGTAACTACGGCGCGGCTGGTCAAAGCTGCCAAACACCATGCCGTCGTTATAGCGGGCAAATATGCCCGGAATCTCAACGCCCTGTGGACAGGGCATACAGTATTGGCAGCCCGTGCAGGGAATGGCCTTGAGCGACTCATACGTGGTTTTCACGCGGGACAGCACATCCCTTTCCTGGTCCGTCAGACAGCCTGGAACTGATTCGGGCTTGGAGAAAATCTCGATGTCCTCGGCAAGCTGCGGCAGAGTAGTGGTTCCGCTGAGAATGACACTTACCTCTGGATAGTTGAGGAGATGCCGGAATGCCCACTCAACCGCGCTCCGTTTGGGCGCGCCGGTCTCCCGCTCGTACTCTTCGTAGATCGCCTTGACCGGCGCGGGCGGCGTGGCAAGCAGTCCGCCCCGCAAAGGTTCCATGATGACCAGCGCCGTACCTCTTTCGCCTGCCAGCCGAATGCCCTCAACAGTAACTTCCTGTTCAACGTCCATGAAGTTCTGCTGCACCTGACACATATCCCATGAGTAGTAGGATAGTACGTCCTTAAAACATTCAAAGCCGCCATGATAGGAAAAACCAATGCCCTTGATAAGACCCTCAGCGCGGAATTGCTCATAAACCTCAAGGATCTTTTCTTGTTTAATGTCTCCCCAACTTGACTTGCCAATGGCGTGAATGAGGTACACGTCAAGGTAACTCGTGCGCAGCTTGCTCAGGGTGTTCTCAAGGTTACGGCGGGCGTTGTCTTTGATGGTGTTGCCGTTGCCGCTGGAAAGGTCGCGCATCACGCCAAAGGGCTGCTTAGTAACAATCTTTACCTTGTCGCGGCACTGAAGCTGCTCAAGCGCCTCGCCCAGAACCGCCTCGCTCGCCTTGGCGTGGTAGCCATAGGCTGTGTCAAAGTAGTTCACCCCGTGATCCACTGCGTAACGGATCAACTCGAATGCCTTATCCTTGTCCACTTCGGCGCGGCCATCCGCCTCATCTACAATCTGCGGCAGACGCATACAACCCATACCCAGCGCGGATACCTTAAACCCCAGATTCTTACCATAAGTCCGGTACTGCATATTTTACTCCTTATAAGTTACATAAGCTTGGGAAGCGTCTACATAAGCCGCTTCCCTGGCTTTTAGTGTACTACCGGTACTTATCTTTTGGAAGCGCGACGAATGATTCGGGCGGTTAAATCCATCCAACCCGTATTGAGCCTGAAGCTACGGTTATACCGATTGATATAAGCTCATGTTCAGCAAGGCCCGCCGCCCTGATGGTTCCTGTTGCCGAATGTCTATTAGAAAATGGCGTGTAGAGCTGGTTAGAAAACGGGGTGGAAATCGTGCCGCTCGCTATTTCAGCGGAAAAATGGAACCCTAGGTTTCTGGGTATACCAAGGGTAACGCTTCCGCTTGTCGCGCTTAACGCTATATCGCCGGCGCTTTCAGCGACTGCGCAACGGATACTGCCGCTCGTTGTTTTCACCCGCAGAGCGCCTGTTACCAGCTTTAAGCCAATAGCGCCGCTTGTTGATACCGCGAAAACGTCGCCGTTCACACGCTCAAAGCTAACGCTGCCGCTTGTTGTAGTAATAGCGGTAGTTCCGCCTGCCGTGCCGCAATGGATACTGCCGCTGGTCGTTGAGAGTTGTATCTCATGTGCCGCGATGTTCTGAATCCTGATGCTCCCGCTTCTTGTTTTTACAAGAGCCGTCGTATCTGACTTAATATCGTTCACAGTGATACTGCCGCTGCTGCTCTCCAGACTAATCGCGGAGAAACTGAGCGCGTCGTCAGCGCGAAAACTGCCACTCGTTACTTTCACAGCCATCGCTCTGGTGAATGAGGCGGGAATATATACCTCAACGCGGCTCTGGAAATTTCCAAAATCAACAACCGGCCGCTCCCCGCTTTCAATGACAAGCTGTCTTTCAGCATGTGCCGCCGCGTAAGAAACGTGCGCGTAATAATCGCTATCATCAATACTCATGTATTCTTTGATAACGAGTAAATCCGAATCACCCCTGAACAGCTTAACAGCATCAGAACCATACGTGATTTTTACGCTGCCAACGCCTTTCAGGTCCAAGTGCTGGGTGTTGACCAGCTTCGCTTCAGCAAGACCGTTGCCATAAGCCGTCGCCGCGCACGCGATGAACACAGCAGACCACATAGTGTGCAATGTAGACATAAAACCTCCAATGATAGATATACTACACATTAAACAGAGTATACGCAGCTTTTTGCACTTACCAGTGCTTTTTTAGCAGGGTTTGCGTGCTGTGTCATGGTGTCAGAGACGTGTTGTGCGCTGGTGTCTAGCAGGGTTTGCGTGCTGTGTCATGGTGTCAGAGACGTGCTGTGCGCTGGTGTCAGACATGAGATATGCTGAACTGAAACACCTGCCGTTATAACTGGATGCTTCGCCATTCCTTACCGCTCAATTGACCTATCTGCAAAGGCTTGTACACCAGCGTTGGTGTGAGTGTTCCACTCGTACTGGTGAAAGTGTTTCACCCGTGCTGGTGAAGGTGTTCCACTCGACCGAGTGTGAGTGTTCCACTCGTGCTGGTGTGAGTGACCCACTCGACCGAGTGTGAGTGTTCCACTCGTGCTGGTGTGAGTGACCCACTCGACCGAGTGAGAGTGTTCCACTCGTACTGGTGAAGGTGTTTCACCAGCGTTGGTGTGAGTGTCCCACTCGACCGAGTGTGAGTGTCCCACTCGTACTGGTGTGAGTGTTCCACTCGACCGAGTGAGAGTGACCCACTCGTACTGGTGTGAGTGTTCCACTCGACCGAGTGTGAGTGTCCCACTCGACCGAGTGAGAGTGACCCACTCGTGCTGGTGTGAGTGTTTCACTCGACCGAGTGTGAGTGTTTCACTCGACCGAGTGTGAGTGACCCACTCGTACTGGTGTGAGTGTTCCACTCGACCGAGTGTGAGTGACCCACTCGTACTGGTGTGAGTGTTCCACTCGTACTGGTGTGAGTGTTTCACTCGACCGAGTGTGAGTGACCCACCAGCGTTGGCGGTATACCAATGATACTCGCCTCTCCTCGCTATTAGATTGACATGTTTAGAAAATCTTGTAAAATAAGATAAAGTTTTTTGATCCATAACAAGGATCGTAGGAGGATAGCTTGTGAAAAAGCTACTTTTGGCGCTCACGCTGGTGAGCATAACGGGGTTCGCCTTTGCAAGGGGGACGACATCACAGGCGGCATCTGATGGGACGGTAAAACTTACCGCCTATATGCAGATCGACATGGCTGACCCTCAGTATGAATACTGGGGCGTTACTTTGGACGCTTTTGCGAAGAAGTACCCGAACATTCAGGTTGAGTTCGAGTACGTGTCTGGCGAACAGTTCCACGACAAGTTTCAGGCTATGGCGGCTGGCGGAGAGATTCCCGACCTCTTCACCTGTTACTCAGGGGCGCGTTCCAGTTACATCCTGAATCGCGGCATGGTGAAAGACCTGCGTCCGTACCTCACTGAGGACTTCAAGTCTCAGTTTGCGTCTAGTATCTGGGACCCGCAGGGGCCTAACGGGGAAATCTACATCATCGCGCCGAACATGGCTGTTACGACGGTGATCTACATCAACACGCGGCTTCAGAAGGAACTCGGTCTCACCACGCCCACGACGCTGGACGAGCTGATCGCGCAGGTTCCCGCGATTCGCGCTGCTGGCAAGACTCCGCTGCTCTTTGCCAACAGGGGCGTGTGGCAGGCTCAGTCCCTGCTCCTTTCCACGCTGGTAGACCGGCTGGGCGGTAAGGGCTGGTTTGAAAAAGCAATGTCCGGCGCGGCCAAGTTTACGGACAAACCGTTTGTGGATTCGCTTGCCATAGTCAAGCAAATGGTTGACACCCAGCTTTTTGTAAATGGTGTGAATCAGATGGAAGGCACTGTGGCAACGAGCGACTTCATTCAGGGTAACGCGGTGTACTATCTCAACTCCGGCTGGTCAATCAGCTCGGTAAAGACCGCCTGTCCGCCTGATCTCTGGAGCGATGTTGACCTTATCTTCTTCCCTGAACTGAACGGCGAAGTAAGCAAAGGCTCCAGCGCGGCGACAATGGGCGAGGCGCTTGCCATGAACGCCCGGCTCACCGGCGCAAAGGAAGACGCGGCGTGGAAGTTTCTTAGCTTCATCTATGGCGCGGAGGGCGCGGATATCTTCCAGCGCTACGGATCGATTTCTACTTATAAACTTGACCTGTCCAAGTACGACATTGACAAGGTAACGAAGCAGTACATCGATCTCATCAACACCCGTCCTATGGGCTACATCATTGACGCGAAGATGGACGGCGAGGGTGTGAACAATCTCCTCAACCCGGGCATACAGGCTGTGATGATGGGCGATAAGACCCCGGAACAGCTTGCCGCTGAATACGAAGATTGGGTCGCCAAAAACGATTCCAACCGCAAACGGTAGAATGAAAAAAATCCGCGGGTTATAGGTAATCCGCGGACAAATTACGAGGGGGCAATATGCGCTATAGCGCCTACAAACGAATCAGTTATTACAGTTTTGTGTTACCTGCGTTTCTTATCTTTGTCGGGGTAATTATATTTCCCCTGATATTCAGTTTTGCGCTTGGCTTTGTTTCATGGAAGGGCTACGGCGAAATGGAATTTGTTGGCCTTGATAATTACATCCGCATTTTTTCAGACCCAGTGTTTCACATTGGTCTGCGTAACAATATTGCCATTGTGCTGGTCTCAGTATTCGGGCAAATTCCCCTGGGGCTTTTACTCGCCTATATGCTGTACCGGAAGATGGTTATACGCGCTGACCTTTTTGAGGTACTCATTTTTCTTCCCATTACGATTTCGTCGGTTATTGTAGCCCAGCTTTGGAACCGCATTTTCTCGCCTGTGGGTATTTTCACCACGTTTATGAAAACCATAACCGGCAACCGTGAATATATTATGACCATTGTGGAAAATAAAACCTTTGCCGTAGTGCCAATTATGTTTGTGCTGTTGTGGCAGCACACGAGCCTCTACATGGTTATATTTCTCGCCAATCTTCAGCGCATCCCCTCGTCGGTTATTGAAGCGGCGCAGATTGAAGGGGCGGGCGAGGGAATTATTTTCATAAAACTCATCGCTCCTATGATGGGCTATGTTATTTTCATTAATTCCATACTGGCAATTTCCGGCAGTTTCAAAAGTTTTGATTTGATATATTCCATGACCGGCGGCGGTCCCGCGCATTACACCGAAGTAATTGCGGTATATATGTACAATACGACCTTTGTTCATCAGAATTATGGATATGGAAGCGCGCTGTCCATTGTCATCATTTTATTCATAGTCATATCAATAGGATTGACCCGCCTCGCGTCGCGTGCGCTGAAAGCGGAATAGGGGGAAGATATGGAAAACATCGAAAAAATACCCAAACTGCGGCGGGCGCCGATTCTGTGGCGCTGCTGCGCGTATATCCTGATGTTGTGCTTTGCCCTGCTTACGATTTTTCCTATGGTGTGGCTGCTGTATTCGTCGTTCAAGCCGCATGCTGAAATCATGCTGTATCCGCTGGCGCTCCCGCAGCATCCGACGTTTAACAATTACATCAGAGCGTGGACTATGGGCGGACTGGGCCTGGCGCTTGGCAACAGTTTTATTTACACGGCAATCGCCACAATAGCTACGCTGTTTCTGGCGCTTGCGGCGGCGTATGGTCTGACGAAATTTCCCTTTAAGTCGCGTTCATTTTTCACCGCCAGTTTTGCCCTGGGCCTGATGATCGCGGTACACGCGGTTCTCATCCCGCTTTTTATTATGGAACGGCAGGTGGGCATACTCAACCGTCGCGCTGGCGTCATACTCCCTTACATTGCCTTTGATCTGCCTATGTCGGTAATGATCGCCATTTCCTACATCAAAGGTATTCCCGACGCGATCATTGAATCCGCTGAAATTGATGGCGCAAAGTATGGCGCGGTGTTCTGGAAGCTGGTTGTGCCGCTGTCTACGCCTGTTGTCGCCACCATGGTTATACTCTCATTTCTGCGCCACTGGAACGAATTTTTGTTTGTGTTTTTATTTACAACCAAAATGAGCTTAAAAAGTCTGCCTGTCGCCATTACCCAGTTTGCGGGCAAGACTAATGTTGAATATGGTTTGCAATATGCGTCGCTTATCATCGGCATTTTCCCGATGATCGTGTTTTACTTTTTCTTTCACGCTCAACTTATAAAAGGCTTTGGCGAAGGCTCGCTGAAGGAATAGCGGAGGAGACAATTATGGCTGCGTCAGCATTAGCATGTGTGGGGCAGCCGGCGTCTGCTGCGTCAGAGGCGCTTGCGCTACTGGCGCCTGCTTCATAAGTATGCTCCAGTCTATATGGCAAGGCGCTGCATGATTAAATAGACTGGAGAGACTTCTTTGAAACACTCAGGGAACAATACTATCAAGATATGGAGAAACATGAATGAGATACGTTGCGCGTTTTGTGTTGTTTATATTCGTGGCGCTGGGCTTGGGTGCGTGCGCTACGTCAATTGCTGTACAGGTTACGAAACCGCCCAACATGGACACGAGCGGCATTGAACGCATTGCGGTTATGCCCTTCTCCACGACCGGCTACACCACGCTTGACCGGCAGGTCGCTCAGGATCTCACCAGCGCGGCTATGGAGATCGTTTTGCGAACCGGACAGTTTACTCTGGTTGACGCGGCTGATGTGGCGCGGCGGCAGAGTATGCGAGAAAGCCTCGTCACTTATGTGGACGGGATTTTTACTGGCGAGATAACGTCGCTGCGGGTGAATGACTCAAGCAAGCTGCAAGAGTCCAAGAACAAGGGCGAGAAACCTACTATAGTTTGGACACGGGAAGTTTCGCTTGACTTTGTCTACCGGATAAGCCACGTGCGGGACAATAGCATCATAGCTCAGATGAGGAAGTCTGATTGGTCTAGTTCTACCAGCTATGATACCAAGGACTATCTGGAAGACCCTTTTGTTATGGCGCAGCGGCTGATCCGCTATCAGTTATCAAACCTTGCCAGAGACATCGCGCCTTGGACTATACAGGAGCGAAGGACCCTGGCTCAGGAAACCTCAAAGGACAAGGCGCTCAAACAGCGTATGAAAGACGCGGAACGGCTGGTCAAAGAAGGAAGCTACCGGTCAGCGATGAACGCCTTCAGCGCTATCTACGCGGAAACCGGCAGTTTTGCGGCTGGATACAACACGGCGATTATGACCGAGATCGTGGACAGCTTGTCGGAGGCGATTACGCTTATGCAGGGTCTGGCAAACGCGACCTCAAACCCCAAGGCGTCGTCGGAACTGGCGCGTATGCAGCGGACGCTTGCCGAAACCGAGACTGTGGCGACCAAGTTTGCTGAACCAAGCGGGGCTGTTGACAGCGCAATCAAACAGGTGTCAAAGGAAATCCTTGCGCGGCTTCCCGTTGGCTCGAAGGTGTCGTTATTAAAAGTATCCACAGTTGACGCCGGACTTATGGATTACATCATCGCCGAGCTTTCAAGCGCGTTTATCAATGCCGAGGGCATAAACTTGGTTGACCGCCAGAACCGCGATCTTCTGGAAGCGGAACAGCGTTTCCAGTTATCCGGCGCGGTTGATGATGAATCAGCAGTCTCGATTGGACACCTCTTGGGCGTGGATACCCTGGTTATGTGTTCCATTACCGGATCGGGCAGCCTGCGACGGCTGGTTGTGCAGATGCTCAATGTTGAAACCGGAGAGCTTGTATGGCAAGTGTCTCAGGAGATATAGGCGCTGTGTGTACGTGTAAACACGCCTCAGCCGGCGTCTGGTGGGGGCGGCGCTATGCGTGTTCTTGACTGGCAAGACCTGATCACCGGCCAGCCGCTCCCGCGTCCAGCCGCCATGACTATCGGCGTGTTCGACGGCGTTCATCGGGGTCATCAGGCGCTCATCACCCGAATCGTTGGGCGGGGACTGGAGCCGGTGGTTGTTACGTTCAGGCAAAACCCGCGTCTTTTTTTTGATAGCGCGAACTACATGGGAGATATTTCGAGCCTTGCCCAGAAACTTTCCCTCTTTGAGTCGCTCGGCGTGGCGATTACTATCCTCATTGACTTTTCCAGTGATTTCAGTAGACTGAGTGGTCGGGATTTTATTGATTTCCTGACAACGTATGGTAACATGGCGTATCTGGTTATTGGCGCTCAGTTCCGTTGCGGGCATGGGCTTGACACGGACGCGGTGCTTATCAAGAGGGTAAATGAGCAGAACGGCGTGGAGACTGAGCTTGTGGACATGGTGCTTGACGGGGCTGAGACGGTCAGTTCGAGCCGGATTCGAGCCGCGATTCGAGCTGGAGACTTTGGCGCCGCCGAAGCCGACATGGGCCGAGCGTTCACGTTGGACATTGAGTCAGCTGATTCATCATCAACCGCGCCGGATAACTGGAAACGCTGTTCCGTGCGGCGCTTGCTTCCGCCAGATGGGACCTACCGTGTGGTAGTTGCAGAGCGTGAGACAGAAATCGAAATCACCAATGGAACCATTATGCTTCCCGCGTTTTTGGACGCGGCGCACGTAACGCATATAAAGTTTCTGAAAAACATATAGTAGGAGTTTTTATGGCTTTAAACAAAGAAAACGTGACTTCCATCATTAGCAGGTTCGGTAAAAACGAAAAAGATACCGGCGCGTCGGAAGTCCAGGTTGCCCTGTTGACTGAGCGGATAACCCAGCTCACGGAACATTGCAAGCAGTTCAAGAAAGATAAATCAGGTCAGCGAGGTTTGTTGATTCTGGTCGGAAAGCGTCGGCGACTCTTGAAGTATGTCCAGCGTACCAGCATTGAAAAATATCGCTCTCTCATCAAAGACCTCGGTCTCCGCAAGTAAAAAACAACCTGAAACCGGTTCATAGCAAAACCAGAACCGGTTTTTGATTTGCTAAACCGCAGTTATCAAAGAGACTGATTCGGATAATGAAGCAGTCTTGGGGCTTGCGAAGCAAGCTCTTTTATTTATTAAGGAAAAAATGCAACGAGTAAGTTATGAAATCTTCGGCAAGGAACTGATTCTTGAAACCGGTCGAATTGCGAAACAAGCCAATGGCGCGGTCTTTGCCCAGTACGAAGGGTCAGTCGTGATCGCCACGGTTTGTTGTTCGTCGGACGCTGTAGAAGGGCTTGATTACGTCCCGGTAACGGTGGATTATAATGAAAAATACTACGCTGCGGGGAAGATTCCCGGCGGCTTCATCAAGCGGGAAAGTCGTCCCAAGGACAAAGAAATCCTAGTATCGCGGCTCATTGACCGTCCCATGCGGCCTCTTTTTGAAAAGAGCTTTGGCCGTGAGATTCAGATTGTGCCAACCACGCTCTCAACTGATCAGGTTAACCCGCCTGATGTCCTTGCCATTATCGCTTCTTCGGCAGCGGTGCATATATCCGACATTCCCTTTAACGGGCCAATTGCCGGTGTACGTGTCTGCTTTGTCAACGATACCTTTGTGGTTAATCCAACCTACGAGGAGATCGAGAAGTCTCAGCTTGAAATTATGGTAGCTGGCACCAAAGATGGTATCACTATGGTGGAAGGCGGGGCGAGCGAAGTTGACGAAGACCTCATGATTACGGCGCTTGAAAAGGCGCATGAGGTGATTAAAGATCTCTGCGCGTTGCAGGAAAAGCTACGCGAGCTGGCCGGCAAGGAAAAGCTACCCCTCACCGAAAGCGTGCTTACGCTTGAAAACGCGGCGGCTATCCGTGACGCGGCTTATTCCAAACTGCTGGAAGCGTGTTTCCTCAAGGGCAAGCAGGATCGCTACGAAGCGATTCATGCGGTTAAGACCGGATGCAAGACCCAGTACGCAACCCAGCTTGAAAATGAGGCGCAGGCTAAGCTCTTCGACGCCTTGTTTGAAGATATGCAGTACGAGATTCTGCGCTCCTCAATTCTGGACAAGGGTTTGCGGGTTGATGGTCGCGGCACGGAAGACATCCGCACAATCACCTGCGAGGTGGGCATCTTGCCGCGTGTACATGGTTCGGCGCTCTTCACCCGCGGAGAAACTCAATCGCTCGTGGTAACAACGCTTGGGACCGTGTTTGATGAGCAGATTTTTGATGACATTGACGGCGACAAGCGGGAGCATTTCATTCTGCACTATAACTTTCCCCCCTATTCCGTAGGCGAAGTCGGGCGGCTTGGTACTGGCCGCCGTGAGATCGGGCATGGAAACCTTGCGCGGCGTTCCCTTGAGCCGATGATTCCGTCAAAAGAGAGCTTCCCGTACACGATTCGAGTTGTTTCCGAAATCATGGAGTCCAACGGATCCTCGTCAATGGCGTCGGTCTGCGGCGGAACGCTTGCCTTACTTCAGGCAGGTGTGCCGATAAAGAAACCGGTCGCCGGTATTGCTATGGGATTGATTACCGAGGGCGAGCGTTTCGCGGTACTTTCCGACATACTCGGCGAGGAAGACCACCTGGGTGACATGGACTTTAAGGTCGCCGGAACCGAAGAAGGCATCACTGGCTTTCAGATGGACATCAAAATCGCTGGTGTCAGCCCTGAAATCATGCGGAAGGCTCTTGATCAGGCAAGGCGCGGGCGTCTGCACATCCTTTCGATTATGAACCAGACGATTAGCAAGCCCGCCACATCTATCAGCGAGTTCGCCCCAAAAATTGTAACCATGAAGATTGATGTTGATAAGATTGGTGCACTCATTGGTCCCGGCGGAAAGAACATCAAGGCGCTCTGCGAACAGTATCATGTTACCATTAACACGGAAAACGACGGCACGGTAACGATTTACGGGAAAAGCGCCAAAGATGCCGAGGAAGCCAAAGTTGCTGTAACGGGCGTTGTCTCAGACCCGGAAGTTGGGCGCATTTATAATGGCACGGTGAAACGGATTATGGACTTTGGCGCGTTTGTGGAAATCCTACCGGGTAAAGAGGGCCTTGTGCATATCTCCCGCCTTTCCCGTCAGCGTGTCGCTGTGGTAACAGACGTTGTGAAAGAAGGTCAGGAGCTTCCGGTCAAGCTGATTGAAATTGACAAGATGGGTCGGCTCAACCTCTCGTACATCGACGCAATTGATGGCGGCGAAGACAGCGGCGACAACCGGCACGGCGAGAGTCGCGGCTCAGACCGGTATGAAAGTCATAGCGATCGTCCGAGGAATGAGCGTCCGCGCCGGCGTTAAATCCGGACGGTATGACGCCTTATGTCGTTAGAAATGCCGTTAATACCGGAGCAAAAAACGTCGTTTCGGCGTTCTCTGTCATGGACTTTGTTCCGGTACATCACCGCAGAGACCCTGCTTTCGTTTCTTGTAGCATTTCTCGTATTTTTCTTTCTCTTTTTTGTAAACCAGCTTTTGTTGATGGCCGGTAATATACTCTCTAAGCGGGTTCCTGTTTATCAGGTTGCTCTGCTTGTCTTCTACTCCCTGCCGACCATTATCGCCCTGTCTGCCCCCTTCGCTGCCCTCATGGGAACCCTCATGACCATTGGTCGGCTTACCGCAGATAACGAAGTGCTGGTTATGCTTTCCTCCGGCCTTTCATACAAAGTGATCTTTGTCCCAGCCCTGCTCGTAGGCGTCAGCATTTCGCTTGCGTCTTTTCTCGCCAATGACATATTGATGCCAGCCGGACTCATCCAGTATCACAAGCTTTACCGCCGTATCACGATTGCCACCCCCGCGCTGGAACTGGGCGCTCACTCTGTGAAACGCTTTAAGGATACGGTGATCATCACGGGCGATGTGGAAGGTAACTCAATTGACAGCGTTTTTATCCTTGACCGCACGAGCGATGGAGAACGTCGCGTGATCATGGCGCAAAATGCGGAACTCAAGGATGCGGGAACGCGGGGCCTCAGCCTCGATCTGAGTGAGGCTTTCATTCAGTCTTCCAAGGAAATCAGCCGACAAGACTATGATTACGCCTCAAGCGATATGTTACGTTACTGGGTGGCGCAGGAAGACATCATCGAAGGCATTGAGAACCCGACTCCTAGCGAGATGAGTTCAGCGGACGTTGCCAAAGAGATCAAGATAAGGGAAGCAGCGTTGCAAACGCGGCTCAATAACCGATATAACCGCGTGCTGAATCAGGCGCTTGCCCTTGAGGACGGCCTGCGAAAGGGCCCCAATAACGTGGCGTGGAACCGCCTGTCCAACAACCTCACCGGATTCGCACGGGAGGTCGAAACCACGAAAAGCATCAGCGATGACCGCAGTCTGCGGAATCATCTACTTGAGTATTACAAGAAGTTTGCGCTTCCTTTAGGCGCGTTGTGCTTTATGTTTCTGGCGGTTCCACTGGGTATGCTGGCAAAGAAAGGCGGCATGGTGTTCTGTTACATTGTTGGTGCGCTTATCGCGTTCCTGTACTGGGCGTTCCTGATTGGGGGACAGACACTGGGTCTGCGCCTGGGTTATTCGCCATTCTGGACCATGTGGCTCCCCGACCTGCTGGCGGTTTCCATCGGCCTTGTCCTCTGTATGATGAGGCTGCGTAAATGACGATTGGGGTTAGACGCTGGGGCTGTGCCGATTAGGAGGGTCAGACATTGAGACTGCGGACACTGGATCGCTATCTGGTAAAGCAATTTTTACCCATGTTCATCGTTGCGGTATCAATGTTCGTGCTACTGCTTATACTCGTCGATCTCTTTGCCAATCTCTGGCGCTATCTCAACTACGAAGTTCCCTTGATAGAAATCTTGCACGTTTCGCTTCTCTACCTTCCCAAAAGTTTTTCCTATGCCATGCCGATTGGCCTGCTCTTTTCCGGAGCCTATACCCTGGGCGATCTATATGGCAGAAACGAGCTTACCATCGTCTTTGCTTCGGGTATCCCGTTCTGGCGTTTCAGTATGTCGCTAATGCTCATTGGCCTTTTCGCCTCGCTGTTCGCGTTTTTCTTTGAAGACCAGATCGTGATTCCCACGTTGAAGGCAAAAAATGAACTTTCACGGACGCTTCTGCATGAATCGAACCGCGAGAGTAACTCAGACATTGTTATCAAGGCAAAGAGTGGTAGACTTATCTATTCGGTTGATTATTTTGACGTAAGCGCCGTAACCCTGAATGGGATCAGCATCATTGAGCAGGGGGAGGATGGTTCGTTCCAGTCGCTGATTCGTGCTCCACGCGCCATGTGGAGCGGCGAATATTGGGTTTTTTCCAATGCACTTAGGTATCAATGGGAGGATGACTTCATGCGCGTCAGCCCGCTTCCCGAAACCGATGTTTACCGTGAAAGCCCGGACACGTTCAGGCGAAGCGCGGTGAATGTTGAAGACCTGTCCGCGAAGGATGCCGCTCTGCTCATTGAAGACCTCAAGACCGCTGGTCTTCCCTTTATCAGCGCCCTCGCCGACTATTACCACCGCTTCTCCTTCCCCTGCGTTTCATTTGTGGTGATGATCCTTTCAATTTCAATGGGCAGTAAGTTCAAGAAGAACATTTTGCTTATGAGCCTCGGTTCGAGTCTTGGTTCATCAGTGCTGTTTTATGTAACGGACATGATCACCATGATGATGGCGAGACTTGGGTATATCTTACCGATTGTGGGCGCGTGGTTTCCAGTGCTGCTCTTCGTGGTTGCTGGAGTCGTTTTGTTGACGAACACCAAGACCTGACACGGAGCTAGCTTAGCTGTTTATAATGGCCAGAAGGATCGTCTGACTATGGTCTCAATGGTCGTGAGATTACGATCTCACGAATGTCTAAATGTTTGTGTAGGGTATCACTTAAAATAGGAATTGCACAGAAGGCGAAAAATAAAAATAAGTCTATATGCCACAAAGAAATGATGAGAGAAAATTCTGATGTTGATTGAAAAAAGAAAATGCGAAAAAGTGCGAAAAACCCACACAGACTACCACAAAACTGCGAGAGTTACCTTAAGTCTTTAAAACCCTTTAAAACCATTCAACTCATTGTATTATATAGACTTATCTAAAAAAGCTGCTTGGAAAGCCTTTGATTACCCCAAAGATAGTGGAAAGCCGGACATAGAAAACTACTGTGAAAAAAAAGTTGAACATATTGAAGATAACTCTTGTATATACAAAGAATTATCTTCAAAATTTGAAGTAATTGACCAGAAAGCTAGACAGGAAAGATGGACATCCATTTTTAGGGAAAGCCGGATATTAACCGATCTCCCTAACCACCGCCCGCACCCGTCCGATAGCTTCAAAGGTCTCAGTATCGTAGGTAACCTCTTTCTCTGGCTTGGCTTCATCGTCCGCAAGGTATCACCCCTTGGCTAACCGGACATGGCCGATATGCAGGTCTCCATTGACTCGGTATACATAGACCCCGTCTCCAAGCCAGCCGTGGCCTGAAATACAGCGACATCCCCTGGATTGAGTAGCGGTACCATTAGGCTGTTGAAGACCGCCATAGCCCGAAGGTCGGTACTGTAGTCCTGAAACCGTCTAGGCATGGGTACTAGGGTATAATCCAGGTAACTCCCTGAATGAGCCTTCGGGTCTGGAATTTCATGTGCCGGGTCAAAGTGAAGGACCTGCTCCTTAGTCAAGAGTGGAATCTCGAAAACGGTCATAGCTTGTACTGTCTGGTTTACCTCTTCGGGATCTGGTAGTGGATATCTGGTACTACGCTCCCTTTGGATCGTTACCCCACCCGGTTGCTAATACCGACGACACTATGGGGACTATCCTTGTCAAGGAACACTTCGCTGTCGGTAGGTAACAGCCGTTATATGCCATTTGTCCTAAACTTTTTCAAAAAAAATGTCATCAGGAAACTAACGCTGCAGCCTTTTTTCTAAGTAGCGACTATTGCGCCCCATCCTCTCAATACCTTGCTTATTCATTATAGAACAATTACTTAGATGAATCTCTACCTATAAGAGCCAGACTCCCTGCCGGTAAGCAAGATGCATTTTTCCCTTCCCTTTCACTGTCCTAAACTTTTTCAAAAAAATATTGACAAAAAGTATTGTGTAGTAATAAAATCAATCATTAACATTATTCATGGAGGATAATATGAATAAAAAACAGCTTGTTTTGCTGGTTTACCTGGTCGTGTCGCTTACATTTGCCGCTTATGCTCAACAAGGCGGCTATAAAGGTCCTGGAATGACTCCTGTAACAGTTGAGGAAGCTAAAAATCTTCCCGGTTACGATCTTCCCCGTTACGCTTCTGTAATCTTACAAGGTAAGATAGAGCGGTTTGTAATGCCTAGACAATATGTATTTTCTGATGATACGGGAGAAATACTCGTGCTAATAGAGGATAAGATATGGGGAGATGTTTCTGTGGATGAAAATGATACCGTTGAAATACGAGGAGTTGTTTGGAATCAGCGTGGACAATGGGTGCCTCATTATGTAACAGTACAAAGCATAAGGAAACTATAAAATAGAGTAAATAGAGTACGGACAAATGGCACATGACAGTTCGGTATACGCTTCGGGTCTGACAAAATGCCGTATACCACCGAAACGTTAATCAGCGTTTAGGAAAGCGCCCTCAATGCATCGCGTACCGTCCCTGTCCGCGATGTAGTAAGCGAGCAAAATGCGGCCGTCTTTGAGTTGAACCGCATGGGTATAGCCGAGATCGCCGTTAGGCGCGTCGGCAACAATAATGAATTCCGGCGCAGTGACAAGGTTGCTCAACTCGGCGTCGCAGAGCTTGGCACGTATGCCGAAAGGGGCGCGACGATAACCGTAGCTCACAAAGACTTTGCCGTTACGGAGCTGGAGCGCATGGAAAGGGTTACTGCCGAAGAGACCGGGGATTTCGCGGGCAAGACTGAAGGTATTGCCATTGTCGGTAGAAATCGAAATGTGCAGGTTGAGGTAGCTTGATTCAAAGTCAACGCCGGTTTTCAAAAAATCGCTTTGGGTACGAAAGAGGCTGATGAGCCGCCCGCTTTGTGTGCGGAACAGCGCTGGTTCCAGAAAGTTCTTTTCACGGTCAAAGGCTGTTTCGCTCAGGAAGCGCCAGCTCTCCCCTTGATCCTGTGATTCCATAAGGCCACAGCTTGCTAGCCAGCCGATTTCCTTTACCCCGTAGAATGGTAACAGCAATCTGCCGTCTGGCAGTTCCACGATGTTGCCACGCACCGCCGAACCCGGCACATAGCCTTCCGGCTGTATCACTGGCAGGTGTCGCCATATCTTACCCTTGTCGTCGGACACGCTGACACTGAAACCGATGTTAAAGGTGTCAGAGACGTGAAGACCACCGATATTGACGCGACTCCTGCCGTAGCGCTTGAACAGCGCCTCGCCCCAGACTCTGCCACCCTCGCCCGTTGGCACAAACTGCCAACGGAAGCAGGTCATCAGCGCCCGCCCACCGGTCAGCACCGTTACGCAAGGGTCCTGTTCGCTCATGTCGTCATCTAGCACGATATACGGCTCGGTCAAAAAAGTCTCGCCATTGTCCTTTGACACGATGAACACATCCTTTGCCGTAGGATCAATATGGGTAACTGCGCCACCGTCTTTTTGCCGGTCTTTGGCGTGCCGGAAAAAGCAGGCAAGCGTGTCATTATCCAGCCATGCAAGGTTGGGGAAGGACACATATTCTCCATCGCAATAGATCGTCTTTCGCTTAAGTAGTTCCATAGTAGGCTCCTCTATGCTCACAATGGGACGACCAGATACCGGTCTTTATCAATGAACAACAGCGCGACAAGCTTCACGTCGCTGTGTCCCGTGAACAGCGTCAAAATGTTTTATGGATTTTCCCGGCAATACGCATCGGCAGCATCGCTGATTTCTTCCACGGTCATACCGGGACAAAGGTTGATTTTCCACATCGTCATAGGAGCGATTGTAACAGCTGCTGTCCAGGTAAACTTTCGTTTCCAGCATGGATTCCCCTTTTAAGGAATGATCACTTCCTCTATATCCCCCATCGAGCCTTTTTCCCTTCCCGTTAGATTTCTCACCTGTCGCACATGAACACCTTTTCCCCACACTCATGCTCCTCAAACTCAAGCACAAGGGGCGGATTCGTGTCAAACGCCGAATTAACCAGTTCCAGCGTTATACTGTCAAGCCCTTACGATATACTATAGATGATTAAACTTACAAGATGGATAGTTCCAGTTATAACGGCGAATCCTCCGATTATAACCGTCATGGTTCCGGTTATAACGGCGAAGGTCTATAGTAAGCTGTCTACGTTTGCGTTATACTGCCGAATGTTCAGGTTAACAGTGTATCACCCTTTGCTGTGCGTGTCTGATCCTTTTAGCCAATTCAATTCAATGGCCTATGCTTCCCAGGCAAGGCCGCTGTGAGCTAGGGAAGAGGGTCAGACACAGCAAAGAGTGGAATTGCCGGCTGTTCACGGTCTAGCCTTTTCAACGTGAGTAGTTTGTGAGAAGATAAATCTCACAATGAAAAAAGCGGGCGAATTACTGGCATACTTCTTTGATCAAAAGACTCTGACTTCGATTCACACATGGTCGAAGCTCTTCTCAGCGTGGCCGTCGATTGTTACCAAGCATAAGATAGCTGCTGCTGAGAGTCATACGCGAGTGGTGGAGTTTGACCGGCGTGTATTGCTCATTGAGGCGGAACACCCGGGCTGGATACAGATATTGCAAATCAAGCAGTCAGAACTCTTACAGGAGTTCCAGAGCCGCTTCCCTGACCTCGACATTGTGGGCATATCCTTCCGCTTGAGCCGGACGCCGTTTACGCCTGCAATACGGATGCCTGAACCACGACTGCCTGAAACGCCGTCTAAACCTGTTGAGGAGGATACGGCAAACCTAAGTAACAAGGAACGCTTCAAGCGAAGCATGAAACGTCTTGAACAGAGCGTCATTGCGCGGGAACGAGCGAGAGTGCGTGGAGACTTCAATAAAGAACCCCAGCGGGGTATTAAACCTCACAGTGAGGATGCTGTCGCGTTCCATTCGAGCGCATGGATTGAAAGTAAACACTGCCTGCTCTGTCCTCGGCATTGTGGCGTTAACCGCACGGCAGGCGAGCGTGGTTACTGTGGCGAAAGCGCCACACTTCGCCTTGCTGCGGCATCCATACACCGTGGCGAGGAGCCGCCCGTCTCTGGCACTGGCGGCTCCGGCGCAATATTCGTCAGCGGCTGTAACCTGGGCTGTGCCTTCTGCCAGAACTACCAAATCTCCCATAAAGGCATGGGACGAGAGGTAGCCATAACAGAATTTGTCGCCATTTGTCTGCAGCTTCAGGCGCTGGGCGCGGAAAACATCAACATCGTTACCGGAACCCACGCGATTCCAGCCATTGTCGCCGGTCTTAAACAGGCGCGTGCCGGCGGCCTTGTCATACCCACGCTCTGGAACTCCTCAGCGTATGAGAGCCTTGAGGCGCTCTCCCTCCTTGACGACGTAATTGATGTGTACCTGCCTGATCTCAAGACCCTTGACCCAAACCTTGCAGCCCATTTCTTCAACGCGCCAGATTATCCCGAATACGCTACAAAGGCGATTCTGCGTATGCTGGATACGCGGGCCTTGAGAGCCTCAGCCAGCTCCACGCTGACGAGCGGGGTCATTATCCGGCATCTCGTGCTTCCCGGCTACCTTGAGGCCACTCGGAAGACGCTTCGCTGGTTTGCGGAACATTGTCAGGGACGGGCGCTGATTTCGGTGATGACCCAGTACACGCTGCCAAGAGGCATGGACATGCGCGTGAAAGACGCGCCGAAACGCTTTATGAGCGAACAGGACTATGAGACCGTGCTTGGGTGGCTTGAGGAATTCGGTATAGAAGACGGTTTTTATCAGGAACTGACACCAGATTCAGACTGGCTTCCTGATTTTACCAGACAGAACCCGTTCTCTTCGACGCTTTCCACAGCGGTTTGGCACTTTCAATCGCCGTAGACTTGAATGTAATGCCGCATTTTAATATATGGTGTACGATTTTATTGATATATGGTATACTAGTTAGATGTATACGCGGGAAATACAGCCACCTAGAAGCAGTCCCGTTGAACAGGGAAAGCCTCTCCAAGGAACCTGGGTTACGCCCTTTGAGGCCACCAACCTCCTTGATATCGAGCGACCATTCTTTTTCCCGTTCCCCAAGTGGATACAAGACCTGCGCCTTAAGGAATGGGAAACCTTTCTGATACAGGATGAACGGTTTTGCCTTAGCGCCTTACTCGGTAACTTCAAAACCTTTCGTTGGGCGCAGGCGTTACTCTATGACAAAGGAGCGAAACAGCTCTTCAAGTTCAGTAAGTTCCTTCCTTTTAGCGGCTGGCATATTCCTTCGACACTCTCTAATGCTTCCATAGATAGCCACTCTTATAGGTTCTTCTTTCGTATCCATGACTGGCTTGAAGCTGATACCATACGTTTTGACCTTCACATTGACGCGCAGCGAAAGCGAACCGCGTTTACAGCGCATATGAAGTATGATGTCAATCAAAGCAAGACCACACCGCTGGCAGTGAACCTTCTATTCTCCGAGCGGCGCTGTATGAGCGTGTTTAAGGTCATCTGTCCGGTACAGGGGGATATCGTATTTGACGGGCGGCATATCGTCATGGATAAAGAGCATACGCAGGGTTTCTTTGGCGACTTCAAGGGCTACTTTCCTTATCAGACGCGGGCGAAGTGGTGTACCGCATTTACCATTGATGAACAGGGGCGTTACGGCTTCAGTATTGCCGATAATCAAACAAAGGAGTCTTTTACGAATAATGAAAATGCGCTCTGGGTAAATGGACGCCTCACTCCTCTGCCACCAGTCCGTATTACCATGCCCAAGGGTCCTGACTCAGACTGGATCATACAGGATATGGAGGGCATGGTAGACCTTGTGTTTACGCCGGTGGAACCGGCTCATAACGTTCTGGATATACTAGTGGCAAAGTCAGAGTATGATATGCCATTAGGTTATTTTAACGGCATTCTTCTTGACGCTCAGGGAACGCGGATTCAGGCGCGTAACCTCTGGGGTGTTGGAGAAAATATCTATCTACGGGTATAAGCATGGCGAAAGAAAAAACAGTATATGAACCTGGCGAGCTTGATCGGGTTCGCAACAAACTGGGCGTGATTGATAAAGATGAGGCCAAACGCATGGCTGAAATGCTGGGCGGGGATGTGGGCGTGGAACGCTCTGTATCTCCACCCGATCCAGGTCCAGGCAAAGCGGCCCCTATTGTCAGACGAAAGCGTTCTGACACAAAGGCTTCTCCCCAAACTATAGGAAAAGCGCGAAGTGAAAAAAGCGCCCCCCAGAAAAAGACCGCGACCGCGAAAAAACAGGCAAGCCAGACAGACGATGATCCCAAGGTTCCGGTTAAGGCCAGCTACTTTGAGCGGCTCAAAATGGACCGGTACGCGGCTGAGGGGGAATTTGAAGTCAAATCCTTCGCTCAGGTCATATTTGCGACACTCTCCTTCTTCACCCGTCCAGCTGATTATGTAAACCCAGCCTTTATAACCCGACGCATGGCCATGTACTATAAAAAGATTGAGTTACTGGTAAATTCGACGCGGGCCATATTCCCCCGAAACAATCGGGACCTGAATGATAAGTTGAAAAGAACGTCGATCTTTGTGTTTTCCGTCCTTGATACCATAAGGTATTGGAACATTGAGCGGATTTCTGGAGACCTATCCCGAATGCAGACCAAACCGCAGGGCGTCAAGCTCAGCGAGTTTAGCGATATTCTGCGAGCGGTGTATAAACCTATCTTCATCCTGGAGCGCCTGAATACTGAGGCCCATATCAGAGAATCGTATAAACTGCTCTACCGTCTGCTGTTTATCGAAGACCCGATTAATGCGCAGAAAAAGTATGAGGAGCTGATCGAAACCGCGATGGACGCCTTTATCTCGATACGGGAGAATATTCGTTACCTGCTCTACCCACTCCTGATGAAACTGCTTTCCAGTACCTTTGTTCCTTATGAACGCTTCTTTACAGAGCGGAGAAACCGTTTTCTGGCCTTTCTCAACACTACAGAAGATGAGCGAATCAATCCTGCGTCAGCACAGAAAGAAGAAAAAGCCGAAGATGACGAGACTGAAGTGGCGGACAATACAGCAGAGGGTGCGGCGGATAGCGATGAAAAGTCGCGGCAAAAGCAGGCCGCAGTTGACGCGGAACAAAAAACCTTTGACCAAAGCCTCCGTACCATGGAATCACTCTTCCCTCATGCCGGCTGGGACAAACTTGACACCTACCCCGATCTCTACCCTTATTTTAGGGATGTCTTCAATCTGAAGAAGGATTACGAACTCATCGCCCCAACCGATGCCCTGCAACAGGTACTCATGCTTATGCGCATCGTGCAGGAACTGTTTTTTGGCCTGCGCTACGTGTCCTTCAGCCCTCTTGCTCTACCGCAGAACGGTGGCCGTCTTGATGAGATGCTGGGCGCCATTATCAACAACTGGCCAAATCATGAGATTGCTTTTGAAAAGGAATACCTGTCACGCATAACCGAATATTGCCGGCTTCTGGAAGGTTCAGACCGAACCTCAGCCTACACCAAACGTCTGTATAACGAGCTTCAATGGTTACGTAAGCTATACTTCTTCCCCTATTACCACTTTGATACCTTTTCTTCGCCACCTATTCCAAAAAACAACATCAACCCCGTATACTCAGAGGTGCGCCGGCTGCGGAAACTGCTCAGTATAGTAGTCGCCAACATTGAGACAGCAAACAAGAATGGAGGCGCGGAGGCACTGACCCACTGCGAAGGTATCAATAATCCATGGGACGCCTACACATTTCAGGTGAGCAATCCTATCTCCAAGCGGTTTAACATGCTCCTGGGACCCAAGCGGCGAACCAACGCTACGCTCATATCTTTTTCCCTTATGGTAGTTTCAGTGCTGGATCACATTCTCAATTGCGAGGATAGCTGGGCCTATCTCCCAGACATGGGACCCTTGTTCCGTAGCGTGAATGGTGAGGGAAACCTGCCACAGTTCGGGGTTGACGAAAAGATCAACGCCGATCTCATCTTCAAACAGGTCTTGAAAGAACAGCGGGAGCGTAAAAAGCAGGCCTGATATCGGCCTTGCTTTCCTCAACATATCTGATTACGATAGAAAGTATATCAGGAGGGTTTTATGACGATGAAAACGAAAACAATCGGGGTAGCTCTTTTTTTGTTCACCACGCTATGTTTTACAGTACTCGGGCAGAACCTGCCCGATTTCAGAGTAAGGCTGAACGAAACGGGAAACACACGAACAATAAGCGTCATCGCTTACACCGGCATGGCGAATGATATCACCATTCCAGCGCGGATAAACGATGTTCCAGTACGCGCTGTTGAGGGCGGCGCGTTTCAATCCCTGACAAGCCTTACTCGCGTTACCCTGCCTTTCGGCGTTACGACCATTGAAAGCAGCGCGTTTAACGGCTGTTCAGCCCTTGCTTCGCTCTTCATTCCCGCCACAGTAACAAGTATCGGCGCAGGCGCGTTTAACGGCTGTTCAAGCCTCACCGCTATTGAGGTTGATCCGCGAAACCAGCAATACCACGACTTCCAAGGAGTGCTGTTCGATAAAGCTGGAACAACGCTCCTGTACTATCCATCAGGCAACATCGGGGACTATTCAGTGCCTGACAGCGTAAAGAACGTGGCCCCCGGCGCGTTTATTGACGCCGACAAGCTTAGCCTCGAATCCTACAACGAAATAGCGCAACGCTTCGGCAGCGCAGCTTTTGGCGCTCCATCAAATTCCGTAAGCGATGTTACGGCAGCTGGGGAGGTGGCAAGCTCAGTTACGGCGAGGAGAAGCCAGGGGCCAATACTTCCGGGAAGATCCAAGTCGATGTACTATGTATCCGCGCAAGGGAATGACGCCAACAATGGCCTTTCAGAGGACGCTCCTTTCAGAACACTCCCGAAAGCGATTGAAGCTGCGGCAACAGGCGCAGTAAGAAGGATCACAGTCGTCGGCAGGGTGGAAGGCGGTTTTATCCTGCCCAACATCAGCGGGGAACTCCTTATAACAGGTAAGCTCAACGCGACTGAGACGGAAAAAGCCTCTATCGCGGTCTCCTCTGGCCTCGTTCTTCAGGTGAAGGGGTCTACTAAGCTCCGGCTTGAGCATATCGAGATTACCGGCGGTAGTACGGGCGGAATTCGCATAGACAACGGCGCGTTTCTTACGCTGGGAACCGGTGCGCGTGTCTCTGGTAACGCCGGAGCAAACGGCGGCGGCGTGAACATACACGGTCAGAACACCACGCTTGTTATGGAAGGAAACGCGACAATCACCGGCAACATAGCCAACGCGGGAGGCGGTGTCTTTATCTGGGAAAGCGGTACGCTTATCATGAAGAATATTGCGACAATCACCGGCAACCGCGTCATACAGGGCCTTAGCGAGTATGGGCGGGGCGGCGGTGTTTTTATGCAGGATGCTTACTTTATCATGCAGAATAGCGCGGAGGTTTCCGGCAATAGAACATTCGCATCAGGTGGAGGTCTCTTTGCCTTGAGAAGCAGCGTTACCATGCGGGACAGCGCGATAATCCAAGGTAACAGATCCGAAATCGCCGCAGGCGGGGCGTATTTTTACAAAGGCGCACTCATTATGGAAGGTAACTCGGAGATTTCAGGTAACAGAGCTACCACAAACGGCGGCGGCGTGGAGCTTGAATCTATTGAAGATGGCAATGGAAGCACTGTTTTGTTACGGGAGTCTGCCAGAATTACCAACAATTCCGCAGCAATGAGAGGCGGCGGACTGTTTATAGGCGGGAATAATAGGGTGGCCTTGCAAGGTAACGCGGAAATCTCTGGTAATCAGGCGCAGCATGGCGGCGGTGTAAGAGAAGAGCAGGGCGCGAGATTGATACTGGAAACAACAGCCGGTATTCGTAATAATATAGCGCCCGAAGACCCGAATATATCAAGGATAAACTGATTGAAATATGCTGCAAAACCGCAGCCTGAGCCTGCCGTAACGCGAAGTTTTTACAGAGCGACCGTCGTAAACCACTCACTTTAGAAACGCTGGCCTTTTCTCTTGCCTATCTCCACAGGTACGGCTAGTATAAGAAAAATGCGCCGGAAAATGGCGCGGTATAAGGAGCGTTTTATGGCAAAACATGCACTGGTTTTTCTGGCGGATGGCTTTGAGGAAGTGGAGGCTATCACACCCATAGACTACCTCAGACGGGCAGGTATTGAGGTAACGACATGTACTGTTGGCGTATCTGCTCTTGGCGGGCAAATGGTGAAAGGGTCGCACGGCATAGTGGTACAGGCGGACACAAGCCTCGCGGCGCAGGAACCGCTCAAGGCAGTGGATTGGGACGCGGTGCTGCTGCCGGGCGGTATACCCGGAGCGCCGAATCTGGCCGCGTCAGAGGCAGTGAGCGCCCTGTTGCGGGATATGGCGTCAGCGGGCAAGCTGGTTTGCGCCATCTGCGCGTCGCCAGCATTGGTTCTGTTCCCCCTAGGCTTACTCAAGGGACGGCGCTTTACCTGCTATCCGGGTATGGAAGCAGAAGTTGAAGACGCAATATGGTCAAAGGAACGGGTCGTTATTGATGGGAACCTTATCACCAGTCGGGGCGCGGGAACAGCAGCGGACTGGGCCATCGCTATTATCGAGAAGCTCGTGGACGAGGAAACCGCGAAGGCCATAGCCGCTAAAGTAGTGCTGAACTAGCGTGTCCTTTTGCGCCGCTGAGTGTTTTGGCAAACTGGAACAGCTTTTGCCGGTCAATGTGAGTGCCGGGTACATCAAGCACCTGTGAGGCAACCTTGTTTCCCAGGCTGATACACTCGGCAAGGGACTTGCCGCGAATCCAAGCTGCGAGAAACGCCGCGCAAAAGGTATCGCCCGCGCCGGTGGTTTCAAGCGGGATCACGGCAAGGGCTTCCTCACGATAGACCGCGCCATTGGCGAAAACAAGCGCACCCTTGGGGCCAAGTTTGATGGCAATAACGGGAAAGAGGTCATGCGCCGTCTGCTTTTTAAAGAAATCGTAGAGCTGCGGGTTAAGCATATCCTTTTTCTCAAAGAAAGCGCTTTCTTCTTCAATTTCACTTTCTTCGTTAGTATCAATGGGGTTCAGTGCATGGTAAAACGCCCCGGACTCTTCTTCGTTCATAAACAGGAGCAGCGGATAGTTGCTACAGTAGGCGGCTATGTTTCCAGCCTGCTGCGCGGCTATGGAGACAGAACCCAGATCGAGCGCAACCACAGTGCCGCACTCGGCGGCAAGCTGCATGATATGGCGCACCAGAGCTTCCCGCTCCAGAATATAGCCGTCAATGACAATGACTTTCGCTGCTTGAACCGTTTCTTTCAGGATATCGTCTGCGCTTAAGAGGCTTGCGGCAGCGGGACTGGCCGCGATATGGGTCTCACCCTCCGAGCCTTGCAGAATAAGGCAGATGCCGGTCGGCGCGTCTTTCTGGGCAAGGAAGGTATTCACCCCGGCATCACGTTCTTCCTGCTCAAAGAGCGCGGCAAAGTGATCCGGCGCGTTTCTGACAGAGCCGATGGCGCCAACAAAGCCGGTGTCCAGCCCCAGCATTGCCGCGATCTTCGCTACATTGGCTGCGCCACCGCCGGCGCTTGTGGTGAATTCTGGTAAGAGCGACAGAATCTCGACGATTTTGTCATGTTCAATATGCTGAACCGGCTTGCTAAGGCCAATACTATCAAGCATATCCCGATCAAGCAGGGCAAACACATCAATGATGGCATTGCCAATACACAGCATGTCTAATTTCATGTTGTTTTTAAGGCGGCAAGCGCCGCCTTATCTTTCCTATTTCGCTACCGCCACTATGGAGGCAAGTTCTGGGTTTTTGGCAAGCTCATCCTTGAGGCCTGCGGCGCGTCCTTTGTTCACATAGTCCTTGCTCTGGAAAGAATAGGTGAAGTTGGTATGCACATCGTAGGTTTTCTTCATCAGGGCGTAGGCGTCCTCAGTCATAACCAGTTCCTCATCAGTGGGAATGATGAAGATCGGGATGCGCGAGTAGTCTTTGGAGATGATGGTTTCAGCGTTACGGGTTCGGGCAAGCATATTTTTGTCTGGATCGTAGACAATGCCGAAGTTCTGGAGTCCCTCAAGCACTTTGCGCCTGACAAACCACGCGAATTCGCCAACGCCAGCAGTCAGCACGAGCGCGTCAACGCGCCCCAGCGCCGCGATATACGCGCCGATGTACTTGCGGACACGGTAGGCTTCCATGTCCTGCGCAAGGGTTGCGCGGGAATCGCCCCCCACCACCGCGTCTTGAATGTCTCGACGGTCCGCGAATGTGCCGCTGATACCAATAAGGCCGGACTTTTTGTTCAGTTCAGACTCAAGCTCCTCGGCGCTCATGCCGGTTTTCCTCATCATGTAGAACGGTATAGCTAGGTCCGCGTCGCCGGAGCGGGTTCCCATAATCAAACCCTCAAGCGGAGTCATGCCCATTGAGGTATCAAAAGAACAGCCGTTCTTCACCGCGTTTATCGAAGAGCCGTTACCAAGGTGCGCGATGATGAGGTTAGTCTTAAACGGGTCTTTGCCCAGAAGCACAGCGGCGCGTTTCGCGGTGTACAGAAATGAAGTCCCGTGAAACCCATAGCGCCGTACCCCGTACTTCTCACACCACTCATACGGAAGCGCGTAAAGGTAAGACTCCGGCGGCATGGTCTGATGCCACGCCGTATCCATGATCGCGCAGTGAGGCACGTTAGGCAGCACCTTCTTAGCAGCCTCAATACCCATGATGTTGGCCGCCATGTGGAGCGGTCCGAGGTCTCTCACCTCGTTAAACGCCGCCATTGCCGCGTCATCAACAATGGCGGATTTAGTAAACTTATTCCCGCCGTGTAGAACACGATGCCCCACTGCCCCGATTGTGTCCATGCTCTTGATAACCCCGCGTTCCGGGTCGGTGAGGGTCTTGATGATAAGTTCAACCGCGTCTGTGTGAGTGGGGCAGTCATGTTTCGTCGTAAATTCGGCCTTACCCTTTACTTTATGGGTAATAAACGAACCACCGAGTGTAACTTTCTCGACAATACCGACCGCCAGGACATCCTTCGCGTCCCAGTCATACACCTGATACTTAGCGGAAGATGATCCGCAGTTCAATGTCAGAATAACCATACAAATCTCCTTTTATAGTTTTCTATCCACGCACTCGTCAGTAAGACCCTGCTAAAGCCGGGGCTTATAACTTGCACACTAAGCTATCTTTATCTCCATGTCAACATAGGCAGGCATAACACAGGAACCGCTTATGAACACCGGTAAGAACAACCGGCGTTCATCTGTGTCCGTGCGCAACGCGCAATCTGTGTGTATCTGTGCTTATGTATAGAAGAGAGCCGCGACAGTGTTGTTGTGGGCCGCAACAGTACTGTTGTGAGCCGCAACAGTGTTGTTGTGAGCCGCGACAGTACTGTTGTGAGCCGCAACAGTGTTGTTGTGAGCCGCGACAGTGTTGTTGTGGGCCGCGACAGTACTGTTGTGAGCCGCGACAGTGTTGTTGTGAGCCGCGACAGTACTGTTGTGAGCCGCGACAGTACTGTTGTGAGCCGCGACAGTGTTGTTGTGAGCCGCGACAGTACTGTTGTGAGCCGCGACAGTACTGTTGTGAGCCGCGACAGTGTTGTTGTGAGCCGCGACAGTGTTGTTGTGAGCCGCGACAGTACTGTTGTGAGCCGCGACAGTGCTGTTGTGAGCCGCATTGAACGAATAGACCTTCGTTTCAAACCTGTATGTTTAGAATGTTATTTACATAAACGGCGATTCCGGTGCATGATAGAGACGTTAATTCTTGATACTTTTGTTTGGAGGTATATCTTGGCAAAGAAAATAGCGAGTCATGCTCTTCCTAGGAAGGAAGAGGAACTGGACGCGCTGGTAAACAGCATGTTGACCTATATGACACCCCATGTTGAGGGCGCTGGCGCGGACTGGACAGACATTCCCACCGCGAGCTGGACGGCTTTCAAAGCGGCTCACGCGGCATGGGTTCCGGCTTACGCCGCCTGCAAGATGGCGCATTTGCCCAAGGACACGGAGGCAAAAAATCTGGTGAAAACCGCGCTCTGTACAGCCATAACCGATATGCTTGAGCGGGGACTGTTCCTCGCCCCCCGCACATCAGAGGACGTGGTGGCTATGGGCTTTCACTTAATTGACAGCGTGCGTACCACAGTAGCGGCGGTGAACGACGCGGTGGACATCGACCGCATTGTCAACGGCACTATTCCGGGCAGCCACAGCCACGTCCTTTACTACCATATCGAAGGCAAGCAGCGCCGCGCCAAGGCGCCCTACCATCTGGCGGTGTTTCAGGTCTACATCAAGGGCGCGGGCGATCCGGAGCCGATTTTGAACAGCGATCGGGGCTGGAGTAAGGATTATATCAACATGACCGAACCTTTTGAGATGCGCCACGAGCCGGAGGATGTGGGCAAAACAGCTTACTACCGCGCCCATTGGGAGACTTCAAGCGGGGTCAAAGGGCCGTGGGCTATGGCCAGCGCGGAAGTGCCGTAAGTAAAGACCGCCATACATGGCGGCGGACGGAGAAGCCTCCGGCGATTGCGCCGGAGGCTTTTTGTTTTCAGTGAGGCGTTACCAGGCTGCGGTGTCAGAGACGCCGGCGTTCAAGGCTGCAAGGCTGCGGTGTGAAGGCTGCGGTGTGAAGGCTGCGGTGTCAGACGCCGGTGTGAAGGCTGCGGTGTCAGAGACGCCGGTGTTCAAGGCTGCGGTGTCAGAGACGCCGGTGTTCAAGGCTGCGGTGTCAGAGACGCCGGTGTTCAAGGCTGCGGTGTCAGAGACGCCGGTGT
>JAISAE010000100.1 GCA_031266875.1 Treponema sp. | reverse complement strand
CAGGAATACAACCCCTCAAACTTTCTTTTGATGCACGCCATGGGGCCGATTGTGTCCAGTACCCTCGGCTCGGCTATACTGGCAGGTATTTTAATAGGAATTTTCGGCTGATTCTCTTGCAGCGTTTGGCCAGAGGGAACATATCCCATATACGTTACTTAGCGGAAGGGCGGCGGACACCTTGCCTAGCTAAGCCTCTGATCTCCTTTACATAAGCCTCTGATCTCCTTTACATAAGCCTCTGATCTCCTTTACATAAGCCTCTGATCTCCTTTACATAAGCCTCTGATCTCCTTTACATAAGGCGCTGATGTACCCCTAGCTAAGCCTCTTACCTACCGTACATAAGGCTCTGATCTCCTTTACATAAGCCTCTGATCTCCCATACATAAGGCTCTGATGTACCCCTAGCTAAGCCTCTTACTTCCTTTACATAAGGCTCTGATCTCCTTTACATAAGGCTCTTACCTCCTTTACATCAGAGGCTTACCTCCTTTACATCAGAGGCTTAGCTACCCCTAGCTGAGGTTCAAACCACCCGACTGGCCGGTGCGGAGCGCGTGAACTGAGCGGTTGCTGAAGGCGGAGGGAGCCTTACCAGAGTGCGCCGTAAAGCCCGCGACGTTAGCCAGGGGGCTTGCCAATGGAACAAGGGAACGAATATGAGGTGAGTACATAGGGAGCAGCGGTAAGGTTGCGCAAAATCTATACACCGCGTAGTTTTTACTCGTTCATTTAGTACCCATACACCGGCAGAATTGCTCGGCGGCGCTTTATCAAGCGATTTTCTTCTATATATATGGTGTAGTTTCGTACTCATAAACTTGGCACAGTATTTGCATAGTAATCAGTGGAGAAACACTGATGAAAAAGAAGATCAACATTAAAACGCTTATTATTGGCGTGGTGGGTTTGACGATTTTGAGTATAGGCGGCTGCGCTATTGGTATTGCGCTTGGCGGGACGTCTGGCACGAAAGTCTCTGCGAACTATGAGTTCACCACGCTTCAGCGAGGAACCATTGAGAAGACCGTATCCTCAAGCGGTTCCCTTGAGCCGGTCGCCACGGTTAGTGTGCTGCCGCAGATGAGCGGCAGGGTCGAGGAAGTCTTTGTTGACTATAACGATGAGGTGAAGAAGGGCGACATACTGGCGAGGCTTAATACTGACACGCTCAAGTTACAGCAGCAGCAGAAGTCAGCGTCGGTGCAGACCGCACGGGCTAACTATGAGCTTCAGTTGGTAACGTACCAGACCCAAGAGAAGCTGGCGGCTAAGAACCTCATCTCCGAGTATGACCTACGGAGCAGCCAAACCCAGCTTAACGCCCAAGCCGCAAACCTCTCATCAGCGCAGGCTGACCTCGCGGTAGTTGAGACCGAGATTAACCAATACGCCTATATCACTGCTCCCATTGACGGTGTTGTGCTGAAGAAAGATGTCAGCATAGGCGATACCGTGAACTCAAGCAACGCTACAAGCATTTTTACCCTGGCGGAGAATCTGCAAGAGATGCGTATTCAGGTTGGGGTCGGTGAGCTTGACATTGGCTCAATCTACAAGGGTCAGTCCGTGCGTTTTACAGTTGACGCGCTGACCGGGCAGAACTTTTCCGGCACGGTACAGAGCAGGCGGCTCATGCCGACCACGTCTGGCGGCACGGTCTCGTACACTGTCATTATCAGTGTTGACAATCAGGATGGGTCGCTGTTACCCGGCATGACATGCTCTGTTGACTTCATCGTGCAGGAGAGCCGCAACATCGTGCGCGTGCCAAACGCGGCTCTGCGCTATCAGCCGACCAGCCTCAACGCCACTGAAATTGATGACAAGGTGTTTAATGCCACAATTGCCAACATGGGCGCCGAAGAGCAGCAGGCCGCCACCGCAGCGCGAAAAGCGCAGCAACAAGCCGCGTCAAGCGCCGGCACAGGTCAAGCATCAAGCGGCATATCAAGCCTAGTGGGTGGCGGCGGGATGCCTGGAGGCGGCGGGATGTTCGTAGGCGGTGGAGCGCCGCCCGGAGGCGCGGGTAGGGCAAGCGGGACGAATGGCGCACCCACCGCAGGCGGAGCACGTGCAGCGGTAACGCTCAAGCCGCTGTGGTACGTCAATAGCAGCGGTAAGCTGGACGTGGTTATGGTCAGCGTGGGTACCAGCGATGGTTCATATACTGAGGTTCACGCGGTAAATGGCGATGATGCCAGCCTCGTAAGCCTCAGCGTCATCCTCAAGGAAAAGGTATAAGGAGCAGATTATGGCGGTCATTGAGATAAAGGGCTTAAAACGCCTGTACGAACTTGACGGGATCACGGTGAAAGCGTTGAAAGGCGTAAACTTTTCCGCTGAACAGGGAGAATTTGTGGCGGTTATGGGGCCGTCCGGCTCCGGTAAATCAACCTTGATGAACATACTGGGGTGTCTGGACAAACCGAGCGAGGGAACCTACACGCTTGACGGAATTGAGACATCAATATCAGACACGGATACCTTTGCCTTCATCAGAAACCAGAAGATCGGCTTTGTGTTTCAGGCGTTTAACCTCCTGTCCCGCACGAGCGCCATTGAGAATGTGGAACTGCCGCTCCTGTATAGCAAAACGCGAATCAAGGACGCCCGTGTTCGCGCCGAAACAGCCCTTAATGAGGTTGGCCTAGGCAAACGGCTTCATCACATGCCGTCCCAGCTTTCCGGCGGCCAGCAGCAGCGCGTTGCTATTGCCCGCGCTATGGTTAATGACCCGGCATTCATCCTTGCCGACGAGCCGACCGGCAACCTCGACACTGAGATGACGTTAGAAATCATGGCGCTGTTTCAGCAGCTCAACAATCGCGGCAAGACCATTGTCATGGTAACGCACGAGCCGGAACTGGCAGTCTACATGAAGCGCATCATTACCCTGCGCGACGGTGAAATAGTGTCTGACACCAAAGTTACTGAGCGCCGCAGCGCCATTGATGACCTCGACACATGGAAACGCGAACACGAGGAGTTATCGACTTTCGCTGTGGCTGACATAGTGTCCACGACAAGCGTGACCACAGACAGCAAAGCCACGCCTGCATGGACCAAGCAGGAGGAACTTGTTGAACAGAGCGTGGAACGCAATTCGCATACAGCCGCGCTCAATGCTATTGAGGAGGCGTTATGAATCCGTTATTGCTTATCCAGATTTGCTTTAAGAGCATATTGAGAAACCGGATGCGGAGTTTGCTGACATCCCTGGGCATTATCATTGGTGTTGGTTCGGTCATCATCATGGTTTCACTGGGTGAAGGCTCGCAGAAGCAGATTGAGGCTCAGATTGAGGCAATGGGGACGAATCTCTTAATGGTGTCGGGTGCGCGGGTAATGATGCGGCCTGGACAGCAGATAACGCGCTCAACTCGTCAGATTACCTCAAGCGATGCTAATAAGATTAAGACGGAGTCAAGCTATGCGGCTGCGGTTTCCGGCATGAGTCAGCGATCATTCACGGTGTCTGGCACCGCAGGCGCGGCGTCGGTAGCGGTAGCGGGCGTTGGGGAAGACTATCCGGCTATACGGGGCTATGAGCTTGATTCCGGCACATTCTTCACTGACGCGGACGGTACGGAGCGAAACCGTCTCGCAGTGCTTGGTCCCACCACTGCCGAGACTCTGTTTGGCGCTGCCACTGACATTATTGGGCAGCAGTTCCGCATTGATAGCCATATTTTTACGGTGATTGGCGTGCTGAAGTCTAAAGGCTCAAGCGGTAATGGCAGTGATCAAGATGACCTCATCATGGTCCCGCTGGAAACAATGCTGACGCGCCTTACCAACAGCAAGAACTTGCAGATGATCGCCATCAGCGTGGTTGACAAGGCGTATATGAGCGCCGCTGCTGCTGAAATCACAGCAATCATGCGTGAAGCGCACAACATCAGCGCCAATGGAACCGATGATTTCTCGATTATGAACAGCGCCGATATGCTTGAGATGGCAACCTCGACCTCACAAAGCCTAACTATACTGCTTGCGGCGATTGCTGGCGTGTCTTTGCTTGTCGGCGGCATCGGCATTATGAACATCATGCTGGTTTCAGTAACCGAGCGCACCCGCGAAATCGGTATCCGTATGTCAGTGGGGGCGCGGAAGTGCGACATTTTGTTTCAGTTTCTGTCTGAGTCGATCATCCTGAGCCTGATGGGTGGGCTTATCGGTATTGGCATGGCGTTTCTGGTCTGCCGCATTATGACCGCAATGAACATCGCTACCTCAATTAACCCACTCATCGTAACGATTGCCGCAGCGTTTGCGGCAGTAGTCGGCATTGTCTTTGGCTACTATCCTGCGCGGAAAGCAGCGGGTCTCTACCCGATAGACGCGCTGAGATACGAATAACATAAGGAAGTAATTAGGTATGAAAACAGCATGGGTATGGACATTAACAATCATAAGCATCTTCAGCGTTGAGGCGGAGACACTCACGCTGGAACAGGCAAGGGAGCTGGCGCTGGCTAACTCGAAAGACCTCGCCAAGTATAACCTAACGATAAGCAACAGCCAGCTTGCTGAACAAGCCGACTTCTTTAGCAAATACCTGCCCACGCTATCCGCGAGCGCGAATGCTTCGACGAGCCTGTGGAATATGAGTAGCGGCGACAGCGCGGGTGGCGCTTCGTCAAACGATAAGGTGCTGTACGACAGCCTTACGGTAAACGGGACACTCACAGCGCGGGAACAGATTACGCTGTACGACGGCGGAAGCGCCCGTATCGCCAGTGAGATTCGCGCCATCAGCAACGAGACAACGCGGATTCAGGCGCTGGAAGCCTACTTCTCCGTGCTGACCGACACGGACAACGCCTACTATGCGGTGTTGCAGGCGCAGGCATCGCTGGCAGCAGCGGAACTAAGCCTTGAAAACGCGGATTTGGGCCTTGCCATTGCTGAGGTGCGTCTTGAAACCGGCATTATCAGCGCCGGCGACTACCTCAAGGCGCTGATTGAAAAAGAAACTCAGGAGAATAGCCGCAATCAGACGCGGCGCGACCTCAGTCTCAAGCAAACCCAGCTTCAAAACATCATCAGGCTTGCCAGCGCTCAGGAACTGGAACCCGTGAACTTTGACGCCTACGAGAACGTTCTGCAAACCCTCGCCAGCCTGAGCGACGCGGAGATTGACACGCTCTACACCGCTCTCTGGAAAAGCGTGGAGAGCAGTAACCCCGCATTGAGCAGGTCAGCACTCTCGTATCAGCAGGCGGGAAAGAACCTTGAGTCAGCGCAGAGCAAGTATCTACCGACCGTTACCGCCTCCGCGTCCGCTACCGCAGGTCTCAACTGGATGCCTTCCAGTGAGAGCTTCACAACGAGTACCAGCGGCAGTGTTTCCCTGAATGTCTCGATTCCGCTTGACGTGTGGGTAACGGCGAACAGCGTTGCCCAGCAGAAAAACAACCTATCATCGGCAAACCTTACCTATGAGGCTTCGCGGGAAAACACCGCCGTCAGCCTGATGAGCGCACTGTACACCGCAGTTCAGCAGGCAAGCGCCGTGCTGTCCAGTCGCCGGTCTTACGAACTGAGCCAGCAGAACTATGATTACACCATGGAACGCTACAAGCTGTCGCAAAGCTCCACTGCTGACCTTACCAACGCCAGCCTCACCCTTACCACCAGCCACAACGCGCTGAACAACGCGCAGTTTACCTTCCTGAAGAGCCTTTCGGCCATACGGAGTCTCGGCGCGTTTGAAGAAGAGAGCGTGATAATCGACATGGCGCTGGCGAGCAAGGGCGCCACAGTTCGCTAAGACGAGGGCAAAAGATGCGCGGTAATATTGCTGGTTTCACTTCTCAACATCGAGTCTATATTAAAAGCATGCATGAAAAAATACCAATACGAACCGCGTCTTTGATTGTCGCTGTATTTGGCTGGCTACTGGTAACAGCCCTCGCCGCCTTTATCACCTGGAACCTGCGAGACCGCGCCGGAATCATCCGCGATAAGGACAACGAGCAGATCATAAACATACTCTTCGCCAGCCTGCACGGATATGACGATTTCGGCGCGGCGATTGAGGCAAACTCCTTGTTAAGAGAACGCATCATCGGTTTCGCCATGTATGACGCTGACCTTACCCCAATCTACCGATGGGGCGACACACCCGCCACTTTTGATGAGCGTCTACTGGGAAACAGAACGAGTAATCCCGGTGAAAAACACTTCTTTGAGTTAAGAAGCTTCGGGCGTTATATCAGTTCATCGCCCAGTGAACGTTCCACGCGGGTTGTGTTTCATACCGACCGCTTGATTCCGCGTATGCCTCCGATACTGTCGGAGGAGAACAGACCAGAAGGTAACAAAAAGTATAGTTTTCTAAACACAGGGACAGGGACTGAGGCTGACACGGTTCAAACACAGAAGTCTCGTCTCTCAGCCACGACAAATACACGGCGCGTCATAACCATAGCGCCACAGGAATACTTCACGCTTATGATTTCGCTAGCAAGGGGTGAGTATATCTACATCGACATCATTCACCCCACGTTCTGGATTACCCACATCGCCACGCTCGTCTTCCTTCCTATCTGGGAACTCGCGTTTCTGTTCCTGATGTGGTATATCCGCCGACTCTACCTCCGCAACCATGAGTACCGTGAGCGCATTGAGGCGCAGAAGAACCTAGTGGTACTAGGAACCGCCGCCAGTACCCTGGCGCATGAAATCAAGAACCCGCTTCTGTCGATCCGTTTACAGACTGGCATCCTCAAGAAGCTCTGTCCCAACGGCAGCGACGAAGTGGCAATCATAGACGACGAAGTTGAGCGCATAGCGGCGCTGATTTATCGTGTTAATGATTACCTGCGAGAGGCGCAAGGAAGTCCCGTTGCCATCAAGATAGGCGACTTTGTAAACAAGACTTCGCGCCGGCTCTGCGGACGTAACCTAGTAAGCGAGGAGAACGCAAGCGACGCGCTTGTGAGCATGGACACTGAGCGGGCGCGTTCGGTCTTTGAGAACATCATCCGCAACGCGCTTGAAGCTGGCGGCAATGAAGCTGATGTTGGCGCGTCAATTGTTCGTGTCAGTAATACGGTTGTTGTTAGCGTCTTTGACCGAGGCAAGGGCATCGCGGAAGCTGACCTTAAACGGGTCTTTGACCCCTTCTTTACCAAGAAAAGCACTGGTACAGGTATCGGGCTTGCCATCAGCAAGCGTTTCATTGAGGCGGTTGGTGGTACTATCAAACTAGCCAACCGTGAAGGCGGCGGCGCTGTGGCCATGATTACATTACCAGAATGTACAATAGATTGAGACAAGGAGAACTCTTATGAAGATTTTAATCGTTGATGACGAACGGAACATCAGGCTTTCGTTAAAGAAATACCTAAGCCTTGAGGACATTGAGTCGGAGGGCGCGGAGAGCGGGGAGGCCGCGCTTGGTTATCTGGAGACCGAACACTTTGACGCCGTGATACTTGACCTAAAGCTGCCGCTGATGAGTGGCCAGGAGGTACTTGAGTGGATGCAAACACGCGGCATACTGACGCCAGTAATCATGATTTCCGCGCATGGGCAGATCACTGACGCAGTGGAAGCCCTGAAATGCGGCGCAAAGGACTATCTGGTAAAGCCCTTTGATCCAGTAGAACTCACCATCAAGATACGAAGTCTGGTTGACAACAAACGCCGTGAGAACCTCATTGAGGCTAACAATCGCACAAGAGACCGCGCTCAAAAATCGCTGCTGGGTAACAGCGATGTCATGCAGCGCATCTCAGCCCAGATAGACAAGATTGCCTCGGCTGATGTTACCGTGCTTATTACTGGCGAGAGCGGCACAGGCAAGGAAGTTGTGGCGCGGGAGGTACACGCACGGAGCGCCAAGAGCGCCGAGCCGTTTGTGGCGGTGAACATCGGCGGCATACATGAGTCACTGATGGAGAGCGAGCTTTTCGGGCATGAAAAGGGCGCGTTTACTGGCGCAATGTCTCGTAAACAGGGCTTGTTTGAGCTTGCCGGTAACGGCTGTCTTTTTCTTGACGAGATTGGTGAGATGCCCATGCCGTTGCAGGTGAAACTGCTGCGCGTTTTGCAGGAACGCAAGATTCGGCGGCTAGGTGGTGTAAGCGACATTCCAGTAACTGCGCGGATTGTCTCAGCTACCAATCGTAATCTTGAGAACATGGTGAAAGAAGGTGTATTCCGTGAAGACCTGTATTACCGTATAAACGTTTTCCGCATTGAACTCCCCCCTTTGCGGGAGCGGCGGGATGATATTCCGCCGCTCGCCAAACATCTAACACGCAAGCTGGCATTACGCATGGGTCGCGTCGCGCCAGACATTACTAATGAAGCGATTGAGCGTCTTTGCGCCTATTCATGGTCAGGCAATATTCGGGAGCTGGAGAACGTACTGGAGCGCGCACTCATCTTCTGTAATGGCACGACCATTGAAAACGCTGACCTTGACCTGCGCTCTGCACCGCACGTGGCGACACCAGTAACAGCATCAACAACGACTGGCGCTGATACTCGTGGCGCAGCTAACGACGTACGTTCCCTTGACAGCATAGAGCGGGATGCCGTCAAAGCCGCTCTCCTTCAGTATAAGGGTAACCGTACCCGTGCCGCCGAGCAATTGGGCATCAGCCGCAAAACTATACTGAATAAAATTAAAGCTTATGGGCTTTAGCGGCTTGACCAGTTTAGAAACCCAGCAGTGCCAAACACTTTCTTACCTGCTGAACCTATCTGCTCCCACCTGTGGGAACTAGCTTATCCCATAGATGGGAAATAGGTGATCCCGCATGTGGGAACTATCTGCTCCCACATGCGGGAGCTAAGTGATCCAGACCTGCGGGAACTAATTGCTCCCATAGGTAGGAGCTAAGTGATCCCATAGGTGGGAACTAGCTTCTCCCACCTGTGGGAACTAAGTGATCCCGCAGGTCTGGAGCTAGGTGATCCCGACCTGCGGGAGCTAAGTGATCCAGACACACGGGAGCTAGGTGATCCCGACCTGATGGAGATAGATGTTCCCACCTGCGGGAGCTAGCTTATCCGACCTACAGGAGCTAAGTGCTCCCGATTTGCTTGAGCTAGCTGATCCCATCTATGGGAGCTAGGCACTCTCGATATATAGGAGATAGGTGATCCAACCTACGGGAAATAGGTGCTCCCGATTTGCTTGAGCTAGCTGATCCCACCTATGGTAGCTAAGTGATCCCTAACTGCAGGAACTAGCTTCTCACACCTATAGGAGTTAGATGCTTCCGATTTGCTTGAGCTAGCTGACCCGACCTGCTGGAGATAGGCGCTCCCACATGCTGGAGCTAGATTATCCCGTAGGTGGGAACTATCTGCTCCCACAGGTGGGAGCTAGCTGTTCCCACCTACGGGAGTTAGGCGCTCCCGATATACGGGAGATAAGTAATCCCGATCTGCTGGAGCTATCTGCTCCCACATGCTTGAGATAGCTGCTCCCATCTACGGGAAATAGCTTATCCCACTTGTGGGAGATAGGCACTCCCACTTATGGGAGATAGGCACTCCCACTTATGGGAGATAAGTGATCTAGACATACGGGAGATAGGCGATCTCGACTTGCGGGAGCTAAGTGATCCAGATTTATGGGAGATAGCTGCTCCCACTTGTGGGAGCTAAGTGATACCGAACTACGGGAGCTAAGTGATCCAGACCTGCGGGAGATAAGTGCTCCCGATATACGAGAGATAAGTAATCCCGACCTGCTGGAGCTATCTGCTCCCACATGCTTGAGATAGCTGATCCTGATTTATTGGAAATAAGTGTTCCAACCTGTTGGAGCTATCTGATACCATATACTTGAGCTAGATACTCCCGACCTGCTAGAGCTAGCTGCTCCCATCTACGGGAGCTAGCTGACCCAATATGCTAGAGCTAATTAATTCCGAGTGTCCGTTCAAATAGTGATAGACACTTTCTGGAGCTAGGTTACACTGACCTATGGAAGCTGCAGAAACTGAAGCTCCCATGTATAAAGCAATAATACCTGAAGACACGCAATAGCTATTGTCTAAAACTTCTTTCTAAAGTATCTTCCTGTTACCAAAATTACCTGTAAAGAGACGCTTGATAGCGTCTAAAGGAGTGAGTATGATGGAAACAATAAAGATGCGTCTTCTTTCCATTGCACTGTTATTGAGTGCGTCTACCTTATATGCTATGGACTGGCCATCCTTAGATGGAACCCTGGTTAGTAACTTCGGCTGGAATGAGGGAGGAACGCCCGCGCTGGGCATTTCCTTTAGCAACACGGGGCCGGTTCATGCTGCTGATGACGGCGAAATTCTCTTTATGCAGGACAGTTCTAACACAGCCTCCCAGTTGCCTGAACCACTGGGAACATGGATTGCTGTGGATCACGGCGATATCATTAGTATCTACAGTCGTCTTGACGACAGGCAATCAAAGGAACTTTTTGCTGCCTTACCAGGGCGTATCCCCCAAAACACCGAGATAGGCATAGCTGGTACCTCTGGCTGGACTCGGTTTAATGGTTTTCATTTTTCCCTGTTTGACCGGAAGGACCGCCGTTGGGTGAATCCTGCTATGATCATGACTCCTTTGCCGGATACAAGGCCACCTGTAATTCGCGGCCTCTTCCTGAAAAACAGCGATGGCCAGGTGGTTGAGCCTTCGCAGATACGTATCGCTCAAGGCAGGTACACAATAGCTGTTGATGTAACTGATACACTCACCAGTCCGTCTGCTCCACTTCTGGCGCCATACCGAATCGTTTGTATTATGAATGGGAGTGAGGTTGGGGAACTTACTTTTGAAACTTATTCAGCGCGGGACGGGATGCTTATGGTGTATCGCAATGGCCTTGTACCTGTAAAACAGGTCTACGCGCTTGCTCCACTCTATGAGGTAGGGGAGGCTTTGTTTACTCGCGGACAGGTTACGCTGGAAATCATTGCCTATGACATTGCCCGCTTAGTCCAGAACGCGGTATACCGTTTCACTGTAGAGTGAGCGCCCGCAGAAGCGTTGCGCTCACTTCCTTGACTAAACTTACTCGTTAACCAATATGGCTCTAGTGAGCAAACCCCACTATAACTATTGAGTTATCGTCTGGGGAATTGGGAGCCGGGACATACTTGTCCGCGTTCTCGTCGTTTTCCCAACGTGTGCCGTCAATCAGATAACGGAACTGGAATTCCTTGCCTTGTTCAAGCGCGATCTCTTTTGTGAAAGAGCCGTCGTCGTTCTTCTTCATCTTGGAACTGTCAGATTTGGTATTCCAGCCGTTAAAATCCCCTAACACCCGCACGGTCTTTACGCCCTTCGCAAGATCAGCGGATAGCTCAAACTTTACTTTGCAGGTCTTACCTGCTTTTGGATAGGTCTTTGTTAATGACATTCTTTCCCTCTTAATGTTTTATTGTAGCATTATAGGTGTAATAGCTTTTTCACGTCTACTGGAAACAAGGGCATAAGTTATGGCATAGTGAAAAAGGTAGGGGCAGTATGTCCTTATAAACCGGAGGTTGTTGTGTATAAAACTGTTGATTCTAAAGTGAGTTTTCCCATGCTGGAAGAAGAGGTGGCGGCTTTTTGGGAAAAGAATCATATCTTCGAAAAATCAATGCGTCAGTGGGATGGGGCTGAGGAGTATGTGTTCTACGATGGCCCGCCTTTTGCCACAGGGCTTCCCCACTTTGGGCATTTCGTGCCAAGCACCATTAAGGATATTATTCCCCGCTATATAACCATGAAGGGTAAAAAGGTGGAACGGCGTTTTGGCTGGGACTGCCACGGACTGCCGGTTGAGAATCTCATTGAAAAGGAACTGGGGCTGAACTCCAAAACCGACATCGAAACGTATGGCGTTGCGGCCTTCAACGAAGCCTGCCGCGATTCGGTTCTGCGTTACACAAAGGAATGGAGGCAGGTAATCACGCGGCTTGGCCGCTGGGTTGATTTTGATAACGACTACAAAACTATGGACAGTGATTACATGGAAAGCATCTGGTGGGTGATGAAGTCATTGTGGGATAATGGCCTGCTTTACGAAGGCTACTATATCCTGCCCTACTGCCCCCGCTGTTCCACAGTGCTGTCTAACCACGAGCTAAACCTCGGCGGCTATGAGGATGTCTATGACCCTGCCATTACGATCCGGTTTAAGGTGAACGGCCTTGTCCCCGCAAGCCCTGCGGCGGGCAATGCGGCTGTAGCTTCGGTACTGACAAAGCCGGAGGTTCCAACCTACATTCTTGCGTGGACAACAACGCCGTGGACCCTGCCCTCAAACCTTGGCCTTACGCTGGGGCCTGAGATTGACTATGTGCTGATACAGGATGGCGGCGAGCGTTATCTGCTGGCTGAGGCGCGCTTGGCCGCATACTACAAAAACGCCACTGACTATACGGTTCTGTTTCGAGCAAAGGGCGCGGCGCTCATTGGCATTGAGTATGAGCCGTTGTTCCCGTACTTCAAAGAGGCGCGTGAGCAAAACGCCTTCCGTACCTACGCCGGAGACTTTGTTAGCACTGAAGACGGAACCGGCATTGTGCATACAGCCCCAGGCTTTGGCGAAGATGACCAGCGCGTGCTTAAAGGCACAGGCGTTCCAGTCATTTGCCCGATTGACGCAGAGTGTCGTTTTACCAGCGAAGTGCCGGACTATGCGGGCGTTTTCGTGAAAGACGCGGACAAGGCCATTATCGAAAGGCTCAAGAGCGAAGGCAAACTCGTGAAGCGTGAGCAGATACTCCACGCCTACCCCCATTGCTGGCGTTGCGGAAGTCCGCTCATCTATCGCGCTATGAGTTGTTGGTTTGTCAATGTCGAGAAGATTAAGCAAAATATGCTGGACGCCAACGCGCAGATTTACTGGATTCCTGAACACATCAAGGACGGGCGCTTCGGCAAGTGGCTTGAGGGTGCGCGGGATTGGGCTATCAGCCGTAACCGCTACTGGGGTAACCCGCTTCCCATCTGGAAGTGTTCTGATTGCGGCAAAACCATCTGCGTCGGCAGCCGCGCCGAACTCAAGGCGCTGTCAGGCAAGGAACCGCAAGACCTGCACAAGCACTTTGTGGATGAAATCACGATACCCTGCGATAAGGCCAGCGGCGGCTGCGGCGGAACCATGCGCCGCATACCAGAGGTGCTGGACTGCTGGTTCGAGTCTGGAGCCATGCCCTATGCCCAGAACCATTATCCGTTTGAGAACAAGGACTTTTTTGAAAAGCACTTTCCGGCTGACTTCATCAACGAGGGCCTGGATCAGACACGGGGCTGGTTCTATACCCTCACCATATTGGCAGCAGCACTCTTCAAGAAGCCCGCGTTCAAAAACTGCGTGGTCAGCGGCCTTGTCCTCGCTGCCGATGGCAAGAAGATGAGCAAGAGCCTGCGAAACTTCACTGACCCCATGAAGGTAGTAAACAGCTTTGGGGCCGACGCGCTCCGGCTCTTCCTCGTTCATTCGTCTGTGGTTAAGGCCGATGACCTGCGCTACAACGACGAAGGCGTGAAGGACATGATGAAAAGCATCCTTATCCCCCTGTGGAACGCCTACAGCTTTTTCGTTACTTACGCAAACATCGACAAGGTAAGCCCACAAAGCGCCCCAGCCAGCCCCTCAAACCCACTCGACAAGTGGATACTGTCCACCGCCGAGACCCTTGTTGACAAAGTAGGTTCCGCGCTTGACGCCTACGACCTATCCCGCGCCATTGACCCGATCCTCGACTTCATTGACCTGCTCAACAACTGGTACATCCGCCGTTCCCGGCGCCGTTTCTGGAAGAGCGAAAACGACGCGGACAAACTCGAAGCCTACAGCACGCTTTACGATGTGCTGAAAACCTTTATCACTGTGGCTGCCCCGTTTATCCCCTTCACCACCGATGCGATCTGGGGCAACCTCCGCGTGGAAGGCCGCGACGCCGAATCCGTGCATCTCGCTGATTTCCCAAAGCCTCGTGAGGAACGGCGCGACGCTAACCTCGAATACAAGATGGCTGTGGTTCGACATGCGGTGAGCATGGGGCGGGCGCTCCGTTCAATGCACAACGTCAAGGTGCGCCAGCCGCTGAAAACCGTTGAACTCGCAACCCGTAACATCGAAGAAAAAAAAGTGCTTCTTGAAATGGAAGACACGATTCGGGAAGAACTCAACGTGAAGCAGCTTATCTTTCAGGATAACGAAGAAAACCTGGTGGAATATGAAGTTAAGGCCAACTTCCGTGCGCTTGGCAAGGAACTTGGCAAGGACATGAAGGCTGTTGCTAGCCGTATCGCCGCGTTGAGCCAGAACGAGATTCAGAAACTCCTTGACGGCGCGATCCTTTCAATAGAGGCGGATGGGCGTATGGTTGACATTGACGCCAGCAAGCTGAGTATCCACCGCATTGAGAAGGCTAACTTGAGGATTTTGAACGAAGGAACCCTCACCGTTGGTCTGGATACGGAAATCACGCGGGAGCTTGCGGAAGAGGGCGATGTCCGCGACCTGATTCGCGGGGTACAGAACCTGCGTAAGGAAACCGGCCTTGCTGTTACCGACCGAATCCGCCTGTACCTGTTCGGTTCAGATAAGCTGAAACAGGCATGGGAACACTTTTCCCATTTTGTTGCCAGTGAAACCCTTGCTGTTGAAACCGTGTGGGTCGAGCCTGATGACTCAGGCTTAACCAAACTTGAGGCTGGCGATGAAACGTGGCTGGTCAAGGTAGAGAAGGTGTTATGAAGAAAACATGGCTCGTGGCCTTTGCCGCTTTGGTTCTAGCCGCCTGTTCGACAAGTAAGGCCAGCCTTATCTCTGAGGCCGATGGCCGTGAGTACGCCCCTCTCGCGCCTGGGGCTCTGGTTTATATGTACGCTGATGTGGCACGCATGGGGCCTCTGCTGGACATACTTCCGATTGAAGCCCTTGGTCAGAAAGAAGTAGCGGACATGATTGAGCGTACTGATACCGCGATGGTGGCTTTTTATCCCAACAATGAGAAGCGTAGTTTCATGCTGGCTGGCGCGGGAACCTACCCTACTTTTGGCGCTAACATGGGGCTATGGTTCAGTTCCGCGTGGAAAAAACGCCACTCCGAAACTGGCGCGTCCTATTGGTACGCTGAGAAGGGCCGTAACGCCCTGTCTCTGAGCGCCAATCAGGTTTTTGTGTCGGATGGCGACCCCTTCGCGCCAGCCCCTGGCGTTGTCATCCCGGAGGGCTTTGCCGTGTTCCGCCGCGATGCGGTACTTGCGCTCTGGCTTGACGACGCTGCCGCGCCGGTCAACCAGTTCCTGCAAGTGTTTATGGAATCATTGGGCATACGGCAGGTGCTGGAAATGCTGGGCGTGTCGCTTACACTTCCTGTGGAGCAGGCCATGATCAGTGTTCAGGCCGTGAACGAGAACTATTCGGCGCTTATCCGTATTGGCGCGCCGTCGGTGAGTCAAACGCGGGGGCTTCTTGGCATACTTTCCCTGATAAAACGCTTCCTGCCCGGGGCGGATGGCGCCGGCCTTGATAGCCCGCTTAGTCTTGCCGCCCTTCTCTTTGCCAATGATCCGCAGGAAGACGGCCTCTACCTCACTCTGCGTACCGGCGAGTTTGACGCGCAAAGCCTCGTGGCGCTGGTAAGTATGTTCGCGCCGCCCAGAAATTCCCCTCTATCTCGCTAATACACACCTCATCAATCTAGGAGTCCCAATGCTTGGGCAAGGAATCTCACATCTTGGGATTCCCTGCCCAAGACGTGGGCAAGGAGTCTCACGTCTTGAGCAGGGAATCTCACGTCTTGGGCAAGGAGTCTCAAGACTTGAGTAGGGTGTCTTAAGACCTCGCCAACGAACAAGGCGCGGCAAACTTCATGCCAGCGCATCCACGAACAGTGCTGGCTGCCGGTGTGTTACCAGCCGCGCCTGCACGGTATCCAGCGCCGCTGCCCACGCCGCTGCGGTGTCTCCTGCCTTTACCAACCACGTCCGTGCGGTATCCAGCGCCGCTGCCCGCGCCGTCACGGTGTCTCCTTTCTTTACCAGCCGCGCCCGCACGGTATCCAGCGCCGTTGCCTGCGCCGTCACGGTATCTCCTTCCTTGAGGCGCTTCTATGCCCATACCTGCTCATACAACATATCCGGCACAAGCGGACTACGTTGCGGAGAAAGGCCGATATACCTATGCTCCGTTTCCTTTTCACTGTCCGGCGCATAAAGCTGGCCGCAAAACAGGCCGCACGCCAGCGTCAGCGTGATGTACTTCTCGCCAAAGCCGATCAGGTCGTGGTTCGACAGGCGCTGAAACATGTTTTTGCTCATATAGTCGGGGTATGGAACCGGATCGCTGTTATACGCGAGATTCCGAATCGCCATCCGCTCCACGCTGGTCAATCATAATCTCGCTCTTCAAATGACAGCGTAACTGCTCAAGGAACATATTGAGCTATTGGTTAAAGAAGTTTCCTGTTTCAAGGTGGGATAAGCTGCGCGGAGTCTTGAGGTAGAATAACATAGTATTATGGCGGCTTTCAGATTTTTGATGCTGCCGCTCATGTTGAAGATGTTACTCTCCTAAATCGTCCGCTGAACCCGCTCAAGCACATCCTCCCGCATGTTGCGCGGGCGTCCATGCAGGACATTCGATACGCTTGAAGGGTTTATATCGGACAGTAGGGCAACATGCTTTATGGTAACCATGTTATACATGATAGCCCTACTGGTGTTCAGATTCACTTTTTATTGATACAGCACTGCCATTGACAGTCCCGGCAGTGTTACTGTGCCTTCAACGCTTGTGAGTACACCTGTTCCGGCGTTGGCGGCATCTACAACCTGACGCCACGCGCCGTTTTCGGGAAGCGTTAGCGTTATTGGCTCGCTGTTCGCGTTATAGGCAACGAAAATCGTCTTCCATACGTCGTTGTTGGCGTTGTCTTTCAAAACAAAGCTAACAACGCGGTTTTTTTGCTCCAGCACTTCCAGATGGCGCTCAATGTCGGTCTTGGTATCCATGCGGAAGGCGGGGTGGGCGCGGCGCAGGGCGATAAGGCCGGCGTAGTAATCGGCAACAGCGCTGTAGAGAGAGGCGTTCTCCCAGCGGATACGGTTAATGGCGTCAGGGCTGGCGTAGCTGTTGTGGTCGCCAAACTTGGTTCGCAGAAACTCGTCGCCGGCCTGAAAGAAAGGTATCCCCTGCGCGGTAAAGATGATGCCGTTAGCAAGCAGTACCGACTTCACTGCGGCGTTGTCAAACAGCGGTTTGGTTGGGTCAATGAGGCTATAGGGATTGTTCTTAAGGTCTCTTGCCCCCAAAGACACGGCGATTTTGTCCCAGAGGTTGAGGTTATCATGGGCTGTAACGTAGTTGATGCTCTCGCTTGCCCGTGCCGTGAAGTCATTGATTGAACCCATGATGCCGTACACGATGCGGTCTTCAGCGCCGGCCTGTCCGGTGGCAAAGCCCTTACCTGCTCCATCGCTGTCGCCCTTAATCGCGGTTCTGATGTTGTCGTTAAACACCGCGAACCCCTTGTTCTTCTGCTTGCTTTTGGTGGTTTGCAACTGCTGTTCCAGTGGGGAACCACCCGCCTGCCACGGCTCGCCATAGACGAGGATGCTGGGATCAACCTTTGAGCGAAGCTCGCTGGTGATTTGCTCCATGGTGGGAACATCGATCAATCCCATGAGGTCGAAGCGGAAGCCGTCAACGCCGTACTCTTGCGCCCAGTAGAGGCAGGACTCGACGATGAACTTCCGTACCATAGGATGCTCTGACGCCACTTCATTGCCGCAACCAGAGCCGTTGGCATAGTCGCCGGTGTCGGTGAGCCGGTAGTAATATTGGGGGACTGCGGCGTCAAAGGGAGCGCCGCCAGTTTCAAACGTATGGTTATACACAACGTCCATCACGACGCGGATACCAGCGTTGTGCAGCGCCTGCACCATTGCCTTGAACTCGCGGATACGCGAGGCTGGGTCGCTGGGGTTGGTGGAATATAAGCCCTCTGGCACGTTGTAGTTGCGCGGGTCATAGCCCCAATTGAACTTGGGATTCGGCGACGATGGATCATCAACGGTAAGCTCGTTCAGTGAAGCGAAGTCAAAGCTCGGCAGTAAATGGACATGAGTAATGCCAAGCGCCTTGAGGTGATCGACACCGCTTGTCGCGCCCGCGCTGTTCTTGGTAGCGGTCTCGGTAAAGGCAAGGTACTTACCCTTGTTAGTCATGCCGCTATCATCGTCAATCGAGAAGTCCCGCACATGCAGCTCGTACAATACCGCGTCCTGCATATTGCCGGAGAACGCTGGTCGTGTTGTTGGCCGCCAAGCCGCCGGATTGGTGGCGGCGAGGTTGACGATTGCCATACGCTGCCCATTGGCCGACACTGCCTTAGCGTAGGGATCAGCGGCGTAATTCACCGTGCCGTTAGCGAACTCCACGCGATAGAGGTAATACTTACCGTCGAGGTTCCCTGTTATTGTGGCTGACCAGACGCCGGTAGTCGCGTCCTTAGCCATGGCGCTAAGGTTTGCGGTCTCGTGGTTTGTAACCTTGCCCTCAACATTGTACACACCAGCGTCGTCATACAGCGCCACTGACACTGCTGTCGCGGTTGGGGACCAGAGCTTGAACACGCTCTGCGCTGCCGCATAGCTAACGCCGAGGTCGTCGCCATTGTAATAGAAAGGATCGAGAATGTTGCGCATGGTCAGCGGCTTATCAGCGTGTTTGCCGCTTTCGTCGCGCACGACATAGGCTTGCGACACATCGGTAATGGCTTCATCAAGCGTGATGATCACCTGCTTGCTTGTTTTACCCTTACGGGCGGAGCCTGCGAGCCGTTGTTCGCCCTGATATACCGCGAAGACGCCGTAGTCCTCCGGCGTGTCCATCAGCCTGACCAGAAGTTCCGTAGCGCTATCGGCCACAGCCAACTGTATTGGCGGTGTAGCCGTTACCGGTTTTGTCGTATAAATCGTTTCATCTCCCTGCATAATCCATATCTCCTTTGTTTTAGTGAAGCGGTCAGGGTTCGTATCCTTCTCAGCCCAGTCATTACCCGGCTCGCTTCGCCGCACGATCACGCCGTATTCGTCGCTCTGTGTGATTTCCTCGCCAATAATAGCCGCCGTAACAAAGCCGTCGCCATCCTTATCCCCAAAGGCAAAGCCTTTGCCTTCGCCGCCACTTGGCCATACCCAGAGGTTCCAGCCATCGTAAGCTTCGTCATAACGGTAGTAATGTACAGTAAGCGCCGCTTCCGTGTTTACGGATGGCGTTGTTGCTGGCGTTTCCTTTGCGCACGAGTACAGCGCGAGTAACGCGACGATAATAGGTAGTTTTTTCATAACTTCTCCAATGGTGTTACGCAACACCACTGTAAACCTATATGAACTTGATCAAAGTGTCAATCTTGTTAAAGCGAAACTGACACGTACTATAGACTTGCGTCTACGGTCGGCGGTGAAAACAGCCATACGCCGCTTTCACCGCTATTTCTATTCTTTCACACCGCCAACGTTTAAGCCCACGACAAAGTAGCGCTGCATGAATGGGTAGACAATCAGGATTGGCAGGGCTGCAACCACTGTAATGGCGGCGCGAATACTTACCGGCGTTACCATGCTGGATGATTGCGACATGGCCATCGCGCCCACGTCAGCCGCGCCCCTCGCCTGCGTCTGGCTGGATTGCAGGAACTCCATCAGCTTGTACTGGAGCGTGTGCAGATAGGCGCGGCCAGAGTTGTAGATAAGGGTGTCAAACCACGAGTTCCACGCGCCAACCGCCACGAATAATGACACGGTTGCCAGTACCGGCAGGCAGAGGGGCAGTATGATGCGCATGAAAATCCAGAAGTCTCCGCAGCCGTCGATGCGCGCTGACTCAATGATGCTTTCAGGCAGGGAATGCATATAGGTACGAATCACCACGAAGTTAAAGGCGCTTACCACGCCCGGAACTATGTACACGAGGAACGAGTTGATGAGACCGAAGTTCCGCATGAGGAAGTAGGTGGGGATCAGGCCGGCGTTGATGTACATCGACAGCACGATGATGAGAGTGAGCGGTTTACGGAAGACGTATTCTCTACGCGACAAGGCAAAGGCGATCATGCTCGTGAAAAACACGCTGGTAATCGTGTTGATGATGGTTCTGGCGACTGATATAAAAAAGGCATTGTAGATGGCGCCAGAGGCGAACACGGCTTTGTAGTTTTGCAGGGAGAAACGACGGGGGAACAGCGTAACTCCACCGCGCACGGTGTCAGTCGCCTCGTTAAAGCTGATCGCTATGGTGTTCCAGAAAGGGTAGAGCATACAAGCCGCGATAACGATCATCAGGATTAGATTAACCGTATTGAAAATCCGGTCTTCAAGTTTGGAAAGGGTATAGGCTTTCATATTAGGCGCTCCTCGCCTGCGCGTTTGGCGATTTCGTTAGCGATAAAGATGAGGCTGATGTTGACAATGTTCTTGAACATACCGGCGGCGGTTGCCAGCGAGTAGTTGGAACGCTGAAGTCCGTACATAAGCACGTAGATGTCAATGGTGTCAGCGACATCCTGGATCAGGCCGTTGCGTAAGAGGTACTGCATCTCAAAGCCTGCGTCCAGAATATGCCCGATGCTCATAATCATCATAATAATGATGGTCGGCTTTATTCCAGGCAGGGTGATGTTCCACATCTTCTGATACCGGTTACAGCCGTCGATCTCCGCAGCCTCGTAGAGCGCGGGGTCTATACCTACTATCGCGGCAAGGTAGATGATGGTGTTCCAGCCAACTTCCTTCCATACATAAGTCGCGCCAATGATGCCCCAGAAATACTTTGGTATTGAGAGCCAGAGGATCGGCTCTTTGATAAAGCCAAAGAACATTAGTATGTCATTGATAGCCCCGTTTTCCACGGCAAGCATACTCGCCACCAGACCGGTTACAATGACCCACGACAAAAAGTGCGGCAGATAGGAAATGGTTTGCACGACCCGCTTGCACAGTACCTGCTTCAGTTCGTTGAGCAGCAAGGCAAAGCCGATAGCGGCGATGTAGCCCAGTGCCATGTTGATGAAGCTCATGGCGATTGTATTGCGAATCGTCCTTAAAAATACCTCGTCAGAAAACAGAAACGTGAACCAGCGTAGACCTACCCATTCCTGTTGAGCGAATGAACGCGCTGGCCGGAAGTTCTGGAACGACATGGTCCAGCCCCAGAGCGGCACATAAGAAAAAACTATCACATAGATGACCAGAGGGACGGACATGAAGATAAGCTGTTTCTGTAACAGCATCCTTTCAAAAAAAGTCTTTGAGCGGTTGATAGTAACCGCGTTTTTCTGCGCCATAATCGAAGTTCCTTATACAAAAGGAACCGCTATAGAGCGGTTCCTCATTCCGTTATTGTTTCACCACGCACTCGCGTGAAGCGCAACTCAGGCCTTCACTGCGTGGGTTCTTTATCGAAAAGCGGCGTTAAAAACTAATTGCCGCCCCACTGCTTGATACGCAGGTTGAGCTGTTCCTGCATATAGGCTTCATATTTGGCAATGCCGTCACTCTGCATCTGCGCCACATACTCTGCCCAGAGCCGCTCAAAATCAGATGGCGCAGCCAGAATCACCTGCGGCAGATACTTCCGCATGGTCTGCTCAGCACGCTGGTAAGCAATCTGGGCATCGGAACCATCCGGCGGGTTCGGCATACTCCATGTCGGGAACCACAGCGAATTGGGCGGCGGGTCTTTGTCCATGAGTTCTGCGTAGCTCGTTACGCCATAGGCAGCCCAGAGTTCACGGTCTTCATTGCGGGTAGCGGCTTCCCGTTCTGGATAAAAATCCCCAAGCGAGGTGGGATAGCCGTCAGTCCAGGAACCTTCCCATACAGGCATGACTTCACGCAGTAACAAGGCGCGGTTGTGCAGCTGCCAGACCAGATCGTCCCAGTTCACCCGCTGTGCAGGAGTGCGGTACGGCACGCCTTTGGAATCACGCTGCCAGTCCTGACCTTCAATGCCCCATTCAAGCACTCTCTGGTTTTCTTCTTCCAACAGCGCGTTGATGAAGCGAATGATGCGCACAGGGTCTTTAGCCTTCACGCTAATACCAAGTCCGCGACCAATGTTGGGGATCGGAATGTTGCGATAGCGGGGGCGGGTGTTCTGGTCATACACAATGGGAAGCGGAGCCATGGTGCGGTTATACATACCTTGATCACGAAGCGAATCATCGCCGCTTTGGAACTGCCAGCGCTGGTCATGGAGACCAAGCACACGGCCAGAGGAAATCTTGGCAATGTATTGATCGTAGTTGTCTACAAAAGAGGAGCGGTCAATATAACCCTGAGCGTTCAGGTCATTGAGCTTCTTGAACCAACGCTTGGAAATATCCTGAGTAAAGAAGTTCTTGTACTCATGGGTACGGGGGTCTACAGTACCGTTACCCTCGTTGGGATAGCCGGCGAGGAAGTTCGGCGGGTTCCAGAGACAGAACGCCCGCCAATCATAGGAGAGGATCGTGAAGGGTATTGTCTGTGCGCCGTTAATCGTCGGATGCTGCTTCGCGTAGTTAATGAGTAGGTCGAAGTATTGATCCATGGTAACGATTTTAGGATAGCCCGCTTCTTTTAACACTTCCTTTTGAACCCAGAGCGCGGAGTCGCCATAGTAGGGGCTTTGATTCAGGCCATCGTAGACGCCCCAGTTGATAAGGTAGTAGATGTGTCCATCAGACCACTTCATCTGCTCCCAGACATTGGCGTAATGCCGCTTGATGTTAGGGCCGTACTGCTCAATAAGGTTTTCGAGCGGGATGAGCGCGCCCGCGTCGATGAACTGGGTCTCGTTGACCTCAATGAGGTCAGGGTAATCGCCACCCGCGATCATGACGCCGCGTTTCTGGGCAATGTCGCCCACGAGGATGTCCCATGAAAAGCTCACATTGAACTTTTCCTTGATCCACCGGTAAATCTTGTTGTCAGCCGGCGGTTGTTGCTGAGGCTGCTGGGTGAATATCGAGATAGTGATCGGATAGTTAGGGTCACTACTTGCCGCCCCCTGATTCTGCTGCCCTGTGCCAAAGACAGAACCAAGCACACATAGCCCCATACATAAGGCTAAACAAAATCGAACCATGCTACGCATAATAATTCCTCCTATAGGATTTAAGTTAAGTCTAAGCCTAGGCCATACCTATTCAAGCGCCTATCGGGAGTTTTACCTATCTTTACTTACCCGTACCCTGACGAACTCTTTTCAGCGCGTCCAGATTGTCAAGAAGCAAAGCCTGACACGATCTCCCAAGAAATTCGCGCCTTACCTTCCTCCTCGCCTGCCACTCCTGGGGGAAAACCCTGCGGAGTATCAAGCAAAACAGCGACTCTCCTTTGAGTTCAAGCACAAAAAACTCACGCACGCTGATTTCCTCGCGCCCTGCCGAACACGCCCCCAAAAACACACGGCCTTCTGGGAGAGACACGGGGTCTTGTCTCAATAACCCCCATGCCGCCGCGAAGGGCGCTTTGCTAAAACTGCCGGACAGCGCGGACACAGTAGGGGATGTGGTATCGAGCCCATGAACGGACGCCATCAAAAAAATTTACGAGCCGGTAATTATGTACTTCAAAAGGATTAAAGCTGTAGTTCGTAGCGAGGCCGTAGTATGTCGATGACCAATACCGTCCATTTACAAAACTCCCCAGTCTCTGTAGATATAGGTTGCTGTATATGAGGTTAAGCTCCTCCATGCTAGGAAGGAACCAGTCGTCAAACCCGTTGACCGCCAGGGCGTCGCACGCTTGGGCTGCCCAGCCAAAACCGCCGCCCCGGTTATACGCCTCCTTCATGATAGCCTGAGTGTTTGTTCTTCCCTGTCCCACGGAGCTTCCCGTGTTGATTCCAATATCTTCCGTCATGGCAGGCAACTTAGCACTGGGATACAACGTACCACGAATATCCGCCGGAGCAGCCTCCATGAACCGCCAGCCATCGGAATTGTTCCCCTTATCATAGAAGATGAGTCCGCCCGCAGGACCAGTATCCCCAATAGCGTACACATCCTTTACAACGGACGCCACCGCGAGCGTCTTGGCCGCCTGAACCAGCGCGGCGGATTGCGCGGATACCGGCGCCGAATCCCTCCCGCACGCTACAAGAACAGCGCAGAGTAATACCACTTCAACCAGAGCGCAAAAAAACCCGCGCTTTAATGCTTTTTCATAAAGAATCTCTTTTGTTTTAACAGCTCCCGCAAGATGGCTGAGTGATTGCCCCGTGCTTGCGTTAGTTCCAGCGACGCTTTGCCAGCCGCAGGCCACTGCTCCAATGCCTTCCCCGCTTACCTGAAGCCGGTCTGATCTTTGGTTCATGGTTTATATCTCCATTTGTAATGACAATACGGCGCTTTTGTCCCAAAACGCCGTATTGCCTAAAGCTTTGTGGTTAATATCTTTAGACGTGATGTTGAAGTCTAAAGACTTTGGAGTGAAGTCTTTAGACGTGAAGGTGAAGTCTTTAGACTTTGAGTTAAAGTCTATAGACGTGAGAGTGAAGTCTATAGACGTGAAGGTGAAGTCTTTAGACGTGAAGGTAAAGTCTAAAGACTTAGGAGTGAAGTCTTTAGACGTGAGGTTAAAGTCTATAGACTTAGAAGCAAAGTCTTTAGACTTGAAGGTGAAGTCTATAGACTTTGGAGTGGAGTCTTTAGACGTGAGAGTGAAGTCTATAGACTTAGAAGTGAAGTCTTTAGACGTGAGAGCAAAGTCTTTAGACTTAGGAATATTTTTTGGTACGGATTTGATGAAAAGGGGAGAATTTAAGCCTTCAGGTACTTGACTAAATCGAATTCGGCCAAATGATTGGCTTGAGGCTTGAGGCTTGAGGCTTGAGGCTTGAGGCTTGAGGCTTGAGGCTTGAGGCTTGAGGCTTGAGGCTTGAGGCTTGAGGCTTGAGGCTTGAGGCTTGAGGCTTGAGGCTTG
>JAISAE010000087.1 GCA_031266875.1 Treponema sp. | reverse complement strand
GAAGATGGAATACGGCTATTACCGGAAGACGGACGCGACTTTGACGCTTGCCGCGCCGTCCCGTTTTCAGGACTACTTTCTCGGCTGGTATGATAACGCGGCCTTGAGCGGCGACGCGGTTACCCAGATTCTCGCGGGTAGCGCTGGGAACAAGGACTTCTACGCCAAGTGGACGCCGGCGCTGTTTCCCGGCGATACTCTCGCGGAGGCGCTGGCGTGGATACAAGCCAACGCGGAAACGGGCGCGGAGTATGTCATTATCTTAAAGGAGGACGAGCCTCTCGCGCCAACGACGCTTTCCTACGGCGGTAAAACCGTGGGTATCACCCTTGCGGGTGGCGCGGCGAAGCGGACGGTCAGCCTGAGCGCGACCGGCTCGCTCTTCACTGTGGGAAGTGGCGTAACCTTGACGCTGGACAGCAACATCACCTTGAAAGGGCTGAGCGGCAACAACGCCTCGCTCGTCCGCGTGAACAGTGGCGGGAAACTGGAGATGAGCGACGGCTCGAAGATAAGTGGCAACACCACCTCCGGCAACGGCGGCGGGGTGTATGTAGCTAGCGGCGGCACGTTCACCATGACCGGCGGGGAAATCAGCGGCGGCGGCTCCACTCATCCCGGCAGCGCGGGTGGTGGCGGTGGTGGCGGGGTGTATGTATCCGGCACGTTCGACATGGACGGCGGGAAGATCAGCGGCAATAACGCCACCTACGAAGGCGGCGGGGTGTTTGTAGCTGGTAGCGGCACGTTTACCATGACCGGCGGGACTATCAGCGACAATACCGCCCAGTTTGGCGGCGGGCTGGAAGTAGACGGCGGCGCGTTTACCCTGGACGGCGGGACTATCAGTAGCAACACCGCCTCTGCCAACGGCGGCGGGATGTATAAATACAGTGGCACGTTCACCATGAACAGCGGGACTATCAGCGACAATACCGCCGGAGGATCCGGCGGCGGCGTGGCTGTATCATCTGGCGGCGGCACGTTCACCATGAGCGGCGGGATTATTAGTGGTAACACAGCCTCCGGCACTGGCGGCGGCGTGCTTGTAGCTGGCAGCGCGTTCACCAAGTCGGGTGGCGTCATTTACGGGGCGGAGGCGGACGATGAGCTGAAAAACACCGCTTCCGGCGACAGTTCCGGCCACGCGGTGTATGCTGGGGCAGCCACCAAGAAGCGCGAGTTCACGGTGGAAGAGGATGAAGCCCTGAACAGCGCGCAACCCGGCGCGGCGGGCGGCTGGGTAGACCCGGTACCTGACAATCTATCGCTTACCGACTCATTAACATGGATCGCCAACAACGCGGTGGAGGGCGGCGCGTACACCATCACCGTAAAGGATGGGACTTTTGCGCCAACGACGCTTTCCTATGGCGGTAAAACGGTGTGCATAACCTTTGAGGGCGACACGGAGGAACAGACGCTCAAATTGAGTTCAGCCGGCTCGCTCTTTACTGTAGAAAACGGCGTAACCTTGAAGCTGGATAACATCACCCTGGAGGGGCTGAGCAACAATACGGCCGCGCTTGTCCAGGTGAATAGCGGCGGCGCGCTGGAGATGAATGACGGCGCGAAGATAGCGGGGAACAGCTCCTCATCCTTCGGCGGTGGTGTGTATCTCAATGGTGGAACCTTTACCCTGGACGGCGGCGAGATAAGCGGCAACTCCACCACCGGCGGCGGTAGCGGGAAAGGCGGCGGGGTGTATATCAGCAGTGGGGACTTTACCATGAGTAAAGGCGCGATCAGCGGCAATTCCACTTCCTCTGGCGGCGGGGTGTATCTCAACGGTGGAACCTTTACCCTGGACGGCGGCGAGATAAGCGGTAACTCCGTCGGCGGCAACGGCGGCGGGGTGTTTGTCAACGGTGGAACCTTTACCATGAACGCAGGTGTTATTTACGGTTCGGAAGGAGAAGACGGCAAGGCAAATACGGTCGGAAGCTCATATTTCGGCGCGGCAGTTTTCAAAGGCAGCAACAGCACTTCCAGTGTTGATACGACTGAGACGACCATCGGGACCCCATAGACCCGCAGCGGCGCCAGAGATGCAAGTGGCACAAGTGGCAGGCGCCTGCGTTAGAAGAACAATGGGACAAAAGGCGGGACAGACGCCTGCGCTGGTGTCAGAGACCCACGCGCTGGTGCTGACCGTAGCCTCCTAACAACCTGCCACGTACTGGTGTGAGTGTTTCACTCGTACTGGTGAAGGTGTTTCACTCGTCCTCGTGTGAGTGTTCCACTCGTACTGGTGAAGGTGTTCCACTCGTACTGGTGAAGGTGTTTCACTCGTACTGGTGAAGGTGTTCCACTCGTACTGGTGAAGGTGTTTCATCAATACTGTTTGAAGTGCTAAACAGCATTGTCGAAAGTGTTTGAACCGCTCTGTTGACAAAGGTGTCAGAGACATGAGCGCCAGAGATGAAGGTGCCAGAGACGTGAGTGCCAGAGACGCTGGTGCCAGAGATGTGAGTGTCAGAGAGACGCTGGTGAGAGACGTGAGTGCCAGAGACGAAGGTGCCAGAGACGTGAGTAGTGCCAGAGACCCACGCAGTGGTGTCAGAGAGGCGTGAGTGCCAGACAGAGACGCTGGTGCCAGAGACGTGAGCGCCAGAGACGAAGGTGCCAGAGACGTGAGTAGTGCCAGAGACCCACGCAGCGGGAGACGTGAGTGCCGGACATGAGTGCCAGAGACCCACGCAGCGGTGCCAGAGACGCTGGTGCCAGAGACAAAGGCGCCAGAGATGAAGGTGTCAGAGGCGTGATCACCAGAGACGAAGGTGCCAAGGTGTCCGCGCCGCTTTGTGCAGAGTGTCTGATCTGAGCGATCAAGGTGAACGCCGATGCCCTGAGTTGGACGCCCATTTTGCTGGACAGATATAAAATAAAGGCGGTATGCTGGGCTATGATAGTAAAACAGGTCTTGAAAAATTATATTGGGTTAATCGAACACTTGTGCCGTGCGCCTGGGCTTTCCGGGTTTGAAGATGAGGTGGTTCGGGTCGCGGCGGATTACACGAAGAGTAACAATATCGCCGAAACGCACGAAACGAATATCCGCAACCTTTATCTCAAGCGGCGGGGCAATACAGGCGGGAAACCAGTGGTAATGCTGGACGCGCATACGGACGAGGTGGGCTTCATGGTACAGGCGATTCGGCCTGACGGGTGTCTGCGTTTTGTTGACGTTGGCGCCATGAGCCGCGAAAAGATTCAGGGACAGGGAATGCTCGTGCGTAACGCGGAATCTCGTTACATCAACGCGCTCATCTCCAGTAAGCCGCCGCATTACGCGGGCGCGGACAACGATGTTTACCTTGACGTTGGAGCGCGCACAGCGGAAGAGGCGGTTAATGTTTACAAAATCCGTATTGGTGAACCAATTGTTCCGGCGTCGCCCTTCATCTGGGACGAGGCCAACGGGAACATCTTTGCCAAGGCCCTTGACTGCCGTATTGGGTGCGCGGCGGTACTGGCTGCGTTGGAAGCGCTCGCTGGCGAAGAACTGGCGGTTGATGTTATTGGCGCGTTAAACACGCAGGAAGAAATCGGCGGCAGAGGCGCGAAGGTCGCGGCGCAGACCTTACTGCCTGCCGCCGCCATTGTCTTTGAGGGCGCTCCGGCTGACGATACGTTTAACACCGGCTATCCGCCCCAGACCGCGCTGAAACATGGCCCCATGCTGCGCCACATCGACGGCAGCATGATCGCCAATCCACGCTTCATGCGTTTCGCGCTTGACTTGGCCAAAAACAATGGCATTGAGGTACAGGAAGCGATACGTTCCGGCAGTGGCACTAATGGCGGTGTCATTCACCAGACTGGTGAAGGCATACCTACCATCGTCATCAGTATACCCGTGCGCTATGCCCACGCTCCGCTCGGCATCTCGGCATACGCCGACTTTGAAGGCGCGGCGCGGCTTGCCATCGCTCTTCTGCGCACGCTTAACGCGGAATGTATCGCGGGATTTTAACCGCGTCAGCCAACAAAACGCAGGTAAGGGAAACATTCCGGCCTGTGGGAGTCATAGACGCCGTGCGCGCCAAAGGCCCAGCCCGCGCTTCCTGTGTTCTGGCCATTGAAGCGCATGTTTTCAAAGCGGAAAAAGTTTGCCCGCAGGGTAGCGCCCTCAGCGGGCGGGAACGTACGGCTGGCGTACATCTTGCTAATGCCTTCCCAGGGGAAGGCCAGCTCCACAGTCCAGCCTTTATCAGCGCAAGATGGGTCGTTTATAGCGCCGTCAACCTTGACTGCGGTCTTCAGCCCGGGGAAGTCGTAGTCCATGAAGGCCCAGCGTTTGCCGCGAGGGTGCTTGTTATAACGCACAGGGTCTTGGAATCCGCTCAACACATCGACATTGCGGGTATAAAGGTCGAATTCCGGTGTATCAAAGCGGCTTCCTCGCCGGAGCGCGTCCTGATAAATAAACATGACCTCGTAAACCGTGTTAAAAGCGTTAATTTCAAACTCATAGTAACAGTCGTCCCCGTCAATAAACACTTCCACATCGTTGTCATACCAGATGAAGGAGTCCCGCTCCGTGAGGCTTGCCCGCACATTAGGTTCCGCTAGCCAGAAACCCACATAAAGGTTTTGCTCATCCCAGAGGCTGGCGACCCGCGTCTCCAGAAACGCTGGTTCGCCATTAACCATGTCCACAAAAGGACCGGACTTCTCCGCCTTTTGCCAGACCGCTTTGCCAAGATTGCCGTCAATAACAATTGCCTCATTTGTTTTGCGGCAGGTATAATACATTGGTTCTTTGGTAGTCATAGCATGAGACTACCTCAATTTAAACAGAAATTCAAGAAAGCGCCGGACTCAAGCCAGCGTGTCTAAGTCAAAGGAGTAAAAATGCGTATTGTTATCGGCGGTATGAACCATGAGTCAAACACGTTCAACCCCATCATCACCGGAGAAGAGGACTTTGTTGTTTTTTACGGCAATGAGATACTTTCAAAAAGCGCCTCACCTAGCCATTCCATTACGGGTATTATCAAAACCCTTACGGAAGCCGGCTGTTCTCTTGTACCCACCGTGCTTGCCCGCGCCGTACCTAACGGGGTGGTCTCGTCCGTATTTTATCAGCGCATAAAGGCCGAGTTCCTGCGGCGAGTAGAGGAAGCCTTAAAACAAGGCCCTATTGATGGGGTCTGCCTTGCTCTGCATGGTTCCATGAAGGTAGAAAACCTGGGCTGTGCCGAGGGCGACCTGCTCACCGCGATACGGGAACTCTTGCCAAGCGTCCCGCTGACTGTGGCGCTTGATATGCACGCGACCATCACGCCTGAGCTGCTCGCCTGCGCCAACGGCTTTGTGGGCTACAAAACCGCGCCCCATGTTGACTGTCAGGAAACCGGCGCACACGCGGCGCGAATGTTGCTGGAATCACTCAAGACCGGTAAAAAGCTCTACACCGCGTACCGCCGGATTCCTATGCTCATTGCCGGTGAAAAGTCCGAGTCTGAGTCTGAGCCGATGAGTACGCTCATTGAGGCGTGCCGTGCCGTTGAACAAAAGCCGGAGATACGTGCCGCCTCCTTTCTCCTTGGGTTCCCTTGGGCTGACGATGAACATAACGCCGTATCCGCCCTGGTAACAAGTCTGGACGCGCCGGAGCCTGCCGAGCAATGCGCAGAGCAACTCGCCGCCGCGTTTTGGACGCGCCGCGAGCACTTTACGTTCCGCGCCGAACATTACGACTCTGCCCGTTCCATAGAGACCGCGTATCAGGCCGTGCTTGAGCAAAAGCAGCGCCCGGTCTTTATCTCCGATTCCGGCGACAACCCCACCGCCGGAGCTGCCGGCGACGCGACCGATGTTCTGGAACAGATCATGTTGACAATGGACACCGCAGACCGCCTGCCAACGCCGCTCCTCTACAGCGGCTTTTACGACGCGCCCGCCGCCGCCGCCTGCGTAAACACCGGTGAAGGCGCAACCCTCGACATCACCTTGGGCGGCAACTGGGATATACTCAACGGCAAACAGATTCCTATGCGCGTGGAAGTGAAAAAGATCGTCCGCAGCTATGGCGCCTATCACTCCGACTTGGTACTGGTTTCTCACCGGAACCTGCTTATCACGATTACTTCAAAGCACATCGGCTTTGGAGACGAAAGCCTGCTGCCCGCGCTTGGCGTCAAGGCCGAAGCTCACTGCCTCGTAGTGGTGAAACTCGGTTATCTGGAACCTTGTTTTCGCAAAATCGCCGCCCGCGCAATCATGGCAACCAGTAAAGGCTGCTCCAACGAGCTGCTGGAAACTATTCCTTATCAGAAGGTTCGCCGGCCTTTATATCCGCTGGACAACTAAGCATACGGCGGCTCCTTAGCGGGCCGCCGTCCCGCTAAACCCATTATGCTTCCACAAATATATATATAATAAAAACTTATAGTCCTTTTCTCTCATAGTTTGACGAATAAAGCCTTAATCGGTACATTGCATAAGTAAGTGGTGTTGAATGAGTCTGTCGAAACGTTTTGCTCATTGAGTTGGAGAGCGCGGCAGCTTCGTTACTAATAACGCCGGGAACGATGTTTCCCAAAAATAAAGGAGACGAATGAAATGAAAAAAATGATTTTGCTTATTGGCCTTTTGATACTGGACACGACTTGCTTCGCCGATCCAGTCGAGGCTTACCGGGTCAGTGTCGACGACAAAACAGGGCATACTACTACCGCGATGGTCTGCGTTAAAATAAACTTTGAAACCACAATCTCTTATGAAAAAAATTCTTAACCAAGTGCAAAAAGCCGCGTATACGGTGTTTAATATTTAAGCTGAAAGCAGTTCTCTCATAAAAAATCTTTAACTCGCGCATCGCTGTGCTAAAGCATCGAACGGGTCATATTAAATCAGATCGGAGTATCTATGAATGTTTTTCGTATAATAAAAAAGCCATTTAACCTGATGGTTATCGCGCTGGCGAGCGCGACGATCTTACTGAGCGCCTGCGCGCCTATCATGATCGTACAGCAGGATTTAAGCGGCTTTCCCCGCGCCTCATACAATAGCGAAGATATAAACGGTAATTTCCCGGAAGCAATATACATTAAAACAAAAACGCAAACTTTTAATACTTATCATTATTACCTTGTCCACGACGGGTTTATATGGTATAAAAGCATTGATCCGGAAAAAACGCCGAAAGACTGGATGCTTTTTGGCGGAACCGGTGTACCGCATAATGCCTGGGATTTCGGCTTTTCTAAGACCAGCGCGGTTGTGGAAATAAGCGCCGATGCCGATGAACTGGTCGCGCTCTCAGCAGAAGGCGGGTTTTATCGTTATGCTTTTGATAAAAACATCGCGTACAAAACTAAGGTCTGGCTTGACAAGCAAGGGTGGCCAAAAGGCAGTCAGCTTCTTCTTGACGCGCATACCGCGCAAAACCGGACATGGGCTCTGGGTAAACGAAATATGCAGGTTCTGTATTATGAAGACCCTTTCGGCAACCAGCATCATAACGGAACCATGGACATAGCAACAACCTATATACTGCTTGAGGATGGACAGGAAATCGCTTTTGCGGATAATGGACTGCCCAGCGATTTTTCGCGGAACTTTATTGGCCCAGAACGGGGCGCGTTCAAGGCCGTGTCGCTCTCAGCAAGCGCGTCAACAATGTTTGTCATAAACGACGCCGGCGAAATGTACACCCGTATCGCGGATTTTGACATCGTTGGCTGCGATCCCATGCTTTTTAAGTATACCTATATCCCTTATACATCCAATTTACCCGGAAGCAGCTATTTTTCTAACCTGAATGAATGGGGTCTGCCTGCTGAAAGTTGGTTCGCTCAACCGCGCATTCCGATTACTGGAAAAGCCGCGATTACGCGCTATATCACGATTTTGCAAAATGGATATGGCAACGGCGCACGCGAACTGCGCGTCGCGGGCATTAATGAGGCAGGTCAGCGGGGTTACTGGACAAAGGCGATTTTCGCCGAGAAGTGGCAGTTCGTAGTCGCGCCCCTGTTTTTTACCGAAGACGCGCTGTTAAACAGCGACGACAACGCCATAGGCGAGCGCGGCGAGACTATGGACAGGCGCGTAAGTGGTTACTGGTGGAATGGCGACAAAAAAGAGACTGAATTTAAATATGAAATACCTAATTTTAATATTCTTGAAGGCGACTGTGATTTTTATATTAGCTGGCGCGATGAAACCTGCGTACTAAAACTATATCCGCTTGAACTTTGGACCTATATCAAACGCGACTATATGCCCGGAAGAAACGGTCCGCCAAAAACGTTTTTAGTTACGCTGGATATTCCTGAAAACGCCTTTAATGGCCTTTCAGACGAATTTACCCAGGCGCTTATTGCTGAATTTGGCGGAAAGGACAAAAAGCTCTTCAACTATATCATAGTGGCGTCAACGCGCTATGTGATTATGCAGGAAACTTGGAAGACCAACAGGAACTTATTCCTGACCGATGAAACGTTTTCCGACAATTTCCTTGAACTCCAGCGTCTTTGGTATACTAATAATTTCAGTGAGCTGCAGCGTTACAAATCAAACGAACTGATGCTTGACAGTTCAACGGCGCTGGGAAGAGAGCGTTATGGGGAATTACGGCAAAAAATAACCCTAAACAAAACATTCCGCGACGAGCTTGAAACGCGGGTTGGCGCATTAGGCTGGAATAAATATGATGCCTTTACGTTTAACTCCATCTATTTACCGCTGCATTATATCATCCGCTATACTCCCCTGAACTTTATCAATGTACCGAAATTCAATACCATTACGCGGTATGGCAAAGAAATTGTTCTGGCGAATAGTACATACATAGACATGGTTTCCAACGCCCGTATATGGCTTTGCAAGAAAATCATCGCGCTTCTGGATATTAGAATACAGTGTTACACTGATATGGTAACACAGCTTGAGCGCGGCGCTGAATCTGTTACATTCCCCGTATGGCATTCAGAATATCTGCACGATTATTGGGATATTGCCGGACTTCCACATAGCATATCCGGCGCGCTTTTCACGTTGTCATCCAAACAAGTGCCTGTTACGTTGGCTTTTTCACCGCTGGAAGAGGGATATTTCGGCTGGTCTCTTGCCATAAACGATCCTGATGGAAACGCTACATCTTTTTCAATATTTATCGATCCGTTCAAAAGCGTGAAAGACTTGTATGAGCGTAAAGGAAAGACACCGGACGCTCAGACTGTGCGTATTAAGTGTATTATTTATTTTGATGCCACTAACAGTCCCGCTGACAACGTGAACCCAGAACTTGAGCGTAGCCTTTCGCCAATCTCAGCCCTTTTTGATAAGAATGTCAACGCGGTGATTACGTTTGACGGGAAAAACTTTGAGATAAGAAGAGAGACGGCGCCACCGGATCACACGCTTATTTTCCACGGGACAGCGCAATAACGCCTTGCGGCTTCGTTTCAAACACTACAGACGCCCTATGTACTATATCACCACAGAGTTATGAAATGATGGGACTGCGTACACAGATACGGGAACAACGTAACAGCTTTACTGGGTCTGAACACCCTATAGCGAACTAGCCTATAATCAACCCAGAGTTTGGTTAGAGACAACCAGCCTTTGGTTAGAGACGACGAGAGTCTGGTTATGGACAACCAGAGTCTGGTTATAGACAACCAGAGCTTGGTTATGGACAACCAATGTTTGGTTATGGACGACGAGAGTCTGGTTATGGACAACCAATGTTTGGTTATGGACGACGAGAGTCTGGTTATGGACAACCAATGTTTGGTTATGGACGACGAGAGTCTGGTTATGGACGACGAGAGTCTGGTTATGGACAACCAATGTTTGGTTATGGACGACGAGAGTCTGGTTATGGACAACCAGCCTTTGGTTGTCTATAACCAAAGGCTGGTTAGAGACGACGAGACTCTCGTTAGAGACAATATCATGATTATAGACAATGAAACAGTGATGATAGAGAACTACACCTTGGTTATGAAGGAATTGTCTTTGAAAAACCTTTACCCGCGTGGATAAGGCGCTTATATGCGGGGATAAGGCTTTTATACTGAGGTGTGCGTCTTTCTACCATGAGATGCGGTACTCATGGGAAAAAGATAGGGGACTCTTAATAACAAGATGCGCAACGCTCCGCCATGAGATGCGATACTCTTTGCCGCGAGACACGCAACGCTCCACCACGAGGCGCGGTACTCTTGGGAAAAAGATATAGTCTTTTTATAGCTGCTGCAATTCTGCGGACTCGCTGTTTTCTGATATACTCATCCTATGCCGCTTCGTTATACCTTGTCCGGCCATGTGTTTATCACGCCGGAAGACGACCTTGACACGCTGGTCGATGAACTTATCTCAACCGGCTATGACGAGGAGTTCTGCCTCGCCACGGATATGTCGCTGGACTTTATAGCCAGCCTTATGAAGGCAGGCTTTCTGGTGATGTCTATTAGTATTGAAGACGAGGTGCTGTTGCTTCCCAAGATTCACCTCATCCGCTCGGTGCTTCTCTTCCCGGAGCTTCATGTTAAGAAGTCGATTAAACGTTTTCTGGGTCGTTATGAGCTGCGTGTTGACACGGACTTTAACCAGATACTTGACCGTTGTATTGAGGTTCACGGCGGGGACTGGCTCACGCCGCCACTGACGCGGTGCATCAAGCAGCTCCACCGTAAGTGCGTACCTATGGCGCGTCCTCTTTCCTTTGGCGTTTATCGTGATGGGAAACTCAGAGCCGGTGAATTCGGCGTGGTGTCGGGGCGGGTATACACGAGCTATTCAGGCTACTACGACGAGCCAAACGCGGGAACCTGCCAGCTTGTGCTAGCCACGCGCTATCTGCGGGACAAGGGCTTCGCGTTTTTTGATTTTGGGATGCCGCTTCTGTACAAGGATGATCTGGGGGCGCGGAATATGGACACGCGGAGCTTTGTTGAACTATTCCGCCAGAGTCGTTAAGCTGTGTGTATGCGTATCATTGATTATTCAGAATTTGAAGGCTATTGGAACACTGTTTTACGGCAGGGGGAAGACGCGGCGCTAACAGAGGCGGTACAGCGTATGATAAGCGCGGTGCGTTGTGAGGGAGACGCGGCTGTGCGCTGTTTTGCCGCTCAATTCGACAAAAGCGCTCCTGAAACGCTAGAAGTGTCGCCGGCTTGTGTGCAGGCCGCGTATCAAAAGCTGGAGCGCGATAACCCTGAGCTTCACTGGGCATTGAGCCTTGCCGCGGCGCATATCAGACGCTTCGCGGAACAGCAGAAGGCGCAGTTCGCGGACTTTGAGTATCAGATGGCGGACGGCCTTGTTACTGGACAGCGGGTGATTCCGGTGCGGCGCGCTGCAATATACGCACCAGCAGGGCGTTTTCCCCTCATCTCGACCGTGCTTATGGGTGTGATTCCGGCGCTGATTGCTGGCGTGGAAGAACTGATCGTGGCATCGCCGCCGCTGGAAAACGGCCTGCCTGACGAGCGCATTATGGCGGCTGCATACTTGGCGGCAGCTGGCGCCAGTCATGTCCGCGTCTTTGCCATAGGCGGGGCGCAGGCAATCGCGGCGCTGGCTTTAGGTACGGAAACAGTTCCGCGTGTTGATGTCGTTGCTGGCCCGGGTAACAAGTATGTGGCCACAGCCAAGCGGCTTCTCTATGGCGAGACAGGTATTGACTTTATCGCGGGCCCAAGCGACGTACTCATTATCGCCGATGCCCACAATGCTCATGCCGAGATCATCGCCGCTGATATGCTTGCTCAGGCCGAGCATGATCCAGACGCCCGCGCCCGCGCACTGGTTCCAGACAGCGCCTTTGCTACATTGCTTGCCGAGCGCCTTGAGGCGCGGCTGGGCGGCCTACCTACCGCGCAAAACGCCCGCGCCGCTCTGGACGCTGGCGGACTTATCATCACCTATACCGCAAGGGAAGACGCGGTTGATATTGCCAACACCATAGCGCCGGAACATCTGGAGCTTCAGGTTGCGGAGCCGGAGGTTTGGATACCGCGCCTTAGAAACTACGGCTCGCTGTTTATCGGGAGTCTGGCTGCTGAGGTGCTGGGCGACTATTCAGCGGGCATCAACAATACGCTGCCCACAGCGGGAAGCGCCCGTTTCACGAGCGGCCTTTCTGTGCGCCACTTCCTCAAAACCCCCACCACGCTTCGCTGCGCTCCTGGCGCTGGTTATAACGATACGCGCCGCGCTGCCCACATCATCGCGCAAGCCGAGGGACTTGCAGCCCATGCGGAAAGCGCTGCTATAAGGTGAGTTAAGCTGCTTAGTCCGGGCGAACAGGACTGCCGCGTTCCCGCTCCGGCTTATCTGCTTGAAGTTGGCGCTGTACATTATGTTTTTACCGTATAATTTTGCGCGTATTTTTAACCTGCTGTATATTTCCCGCAATGGTATCAAGGTCTGGCGGCGCTGGTATATAAGCCTATGTTCATGGTTAAAGGGATAACAACTCTGTATGGATTAAGAAATCGGGCAAGGCGGATTTGAACCGCCGACCTCTTGGTCCCGAACCAAGCGCGCTACCAGCTGCGCTATTGCCCGTGGTTTTATTTAATACAGCCTGACTATAGCCTGCTTGAAACAATTTGTCAAGCGGTCGTATAGTTAACGTATCATCATGCAAGTTGAAGTTGAAGAGCCGCTTTCCATTCTTGATGAAGAGGGTCATCCGCTGAATTTTGGCTGGGCGCGTATGCCCTACTTTATCTATAACCCTGAATTGATTCACATAAGCCGCAGGCGGCTCAGTGAATCTGACCGGTATATTATCTGCTCAATGACGCACATACTTATCCTTGAGGTTTTTGACGACGGCTATTTGGGGTATATCGGGGCCGCCATCCTTTCTTTAAAAGACAAGAAGTGGACAACACAGACCTATATCGTGCCTTTCCCTATGGGTAGCTTCGAGATGCCGGTCAGCAGCGAAATCGGCGCGGTGCGTATGCAGCAAAAGCACTCGCTCATTGACTTTATCTCCATGAAAGACGGGGTGCGGATCATCAAGACAGACATTCCCCAGTTTGGGCATCACCGAAGGCTGCGTGGGGAATTGGTTCTATTCTCGCCAGAGGGGGCGCAGTCGCTCTTTACGCTTATGCCCTGGCGCGGGGAAAAGAACGCCTTCCGCTATTCGCAGCGTTCCCCCTGGTTCATCACCGAAGGAGTGATGCAATTCGGCACCACCGACCTAATATTCACTCGCGGCAATGCCTGGGGCATTTTTGACTGGAACCGTATCGCCCGCCCCCGCGCCAATATGCAATACTGGGCCGCAGCCTGCGGAATAAGTGGCGGACAGCAAGCCGGTTTCAGCGTGGGCTATGGGTCGGTTGACTCAAGTCAGGGAACGGAAAACGCCTTTTTCGTGAACGGCAGGTTACACAAGCTCGATCAGGTTACGTTTCACATCTCGCCATCGAACTGGCTACTGCCGTGGCGCTTTACCAGTAACGATAACCGGCTGGAAATGGAGTTTACGCCTTCTCAGGAACGGGTGGAACATCACCAGCTGGGCTTCTATTCTATAAGAAGGCATCAGGTCTGCGGCCTGTTTTCAGGCAAGGCGCTGCTTGATGACGGCGCTGAATTCACGTTTCAAAACCTCGCGGGCTTCGCGGAACGGCATAAGACTAGGTTTTAGCATTTATATAGTTCCCCCAAAGCCTTTTCCGCCTCGGTAATCTCGTCATAAGGCATGGTTCTATCCGCATAGATGATCGAGTTCTCGTGGCCTTTACCCAACAGAAGCACAATATCACCGGCTTGGGCAAGGGAAAAGGCTTTGCGTATAGCGGCAGGGCGCTCAGGGATAAGGAAAAGGTTTTCGCCGCGCCTGCCCGCCGGAATCCCGCGAGCAATATCCTCAAGAATCGCCATTGGAACTTCGCCGCGAGGGTCTTCGTCTGTGAGTATCACAATGTCCGACCACTCAGCGGCAATGCGCCCCTGCTCGCTCCGTTTCTGAGTGTCCCGGTCTCCGGCTGAACCAAAGAGGCTGATGATGCGCCCGCCGTGCGCGGCAATGCGCTTACGCAGAGGCGGGAAAATGGTCTGAAATGAGGAAGGCGTATGGGCATAATCCACCATAAGCTCGAAATCCTGCCCCTTCTGAATCGCGGTCATGCGCCCACGAACCGGCTTACAATCCCGCACAAAGGGAACAATGTCTTTAACCGGAATGGCAAGTAAGCCTGAAACCACCAGCAGGGCGGCAAGCGTGTTACCCGCGTTAAATGCGCCGGGGAGCTGGTCTTCAATGGCTATGGTTTCGCCAGTTTCGCGGATAAACACTGTGTAGCGGTTCCCCTGGGCGTGGCTTTCGATTGCTTGTAACACAAGGCTGGCGTCAGCTCCGGCTGTACTGTAGCTATAAACCGGCTGCTTTGTGGCTGCGGCGAAATACACGGCGCTCTTGTCGTCAGCGTTGACTACCCCAAAAGACGGAACATGGCTGACAGTGCCTTTGCGGTGATCCACACGGTCTAGAGCGCGGAAAAGGTTCGCCTTGTCGAAACGGTATTGCTCCCACGTTCCATGAAACTCAAGATGTTCATGGGTTACATTAGTCATAACGCCAACGTCAAAGGCCACATCGCCCAGACGCATGGTTCGCTCGGAGAGGCCGTGGGAACTGGACTCCACCACTGCGTACTCCGCGCCGCTATCGCACATTCTAGCGAGGTGTTCGTGAATAACCGGAGCCTCCGGCGTGGTCTGATGTTCGCTGTTCCATTGAACATCGCCGCCATCGCTGTACTGCACTGTGGAGATAAAGCCCGCCTTCTTACCCAAGAGCCGCAGAAGCTGGTAGATGAGGTAGACTGTGGTACTCTTACCTTCGGTGCCAGTTACCCCGATCAGTGCCAGACACCGGGAAGGCGAGCCATAAAAGGCGTCAGCAATAGGCGACATGGCGAAACGCGAATCCTTCACGCGGATACACGCCGCTTGCCGGCGCGTATCCAACGGCAATTCGTCCTGATGAACAATGAGCGACGCGCCTCGCGCTATCGCGTCAGAAACAAAGCAATGGCCGTCCACATGCAGGCCGCTTAACGCAAAGTAGCAGTTATCCGCCTGTATTTTGCGTGAATCGTAGACCAGGCCGCTCACGAGCGGGTTGCTCGCGGGCAGGCTGTCAACACAGCCCACGCGCCGCGCCACATCAGGAGTAAAGAACTCAGACATTTTTTTGATATAACTCATAGCCGAAGCCTAACGCGCTGGAAGCGGTCTGGCAAGCACGGGAGACACTCGTGTCTCTGGCACCAACGTCTCTGACACCTGCGTCCACCAGTGTTGGTGCAGGTGTTTCACTAGTACGAGTGGAAGTGTTTCACTAGTACGAGTGGAAGTGTTTCACCAGCACTGGTGGATAGCCTGCCTGAACTGGCGTGGTGTCTGGCACCGCGCAGACGCTGGTCGCGGTAAGCGTCTGGTACCGCGCAGGCGTGGTACTCGTGTCTCTGGCACCAACGTCTCTGACACCTGCGTCCCTGCGTCCACCAGTGTTGGTGAAGGTGTTTCACTAGTACGAGTGGAAGTGTTTCACCAGCACTGGTGGAAATGTTTCACCAATACTGGTGAAGGTATTCCAACAGCCCGGTACAGAGTGCTTCATACCTGCCTCTTCTACGAAAAAGTAAACGTTTTGGTGTCTGGCACTGTGCAGGCGCTGGGTTGAAAGGATAGCCTGCCTGAACTGGCGTGGTGTCTGGCACCACGCAGGCGCTGGTTGCGGCAAGCGTCTGGCACCATGCAGGCGCTGGGCTGGAAGAATAGCCTGCCTAAGCTGGCGTGATGTCTGGCACCACGCCAGCGCTGGTTGCGGCAAGCGTCTGGCACCACGCAGGCGCTGGTTGCGGCAAGCGTCTGGCACCATGCAGGCGCTGGGCTGGAAGAATAGCCTGCCTGAGCTGGCGTGGTGTCTGGCACTGTGCAGGCGCTGGTCGCGGCAAGCGTCTGTGGTGTCTGGCACCGCGCAGGCGCTGAGTCGAAATAAACAATTGCGTAACCAAGCAAGAGAGGCTAAACTGGGGGTAAGTTCTCTTTTTAGTGAGGTATATATGAGTTTTGATCCAAATGCCCTGGCTGATTTTGCCCGATATTACGGGTTCCACTACGACCGCGTTGATCCGCTGGGCCTTGTGCGAGACGTGCGTATTGATATGGAACGAGGGTTGAATGGCCAATCGTCGAGTCTTCCCATGATTCCCGCGTACATAAGTCCGGTCTCCCACGTGCCGGCGGGGAAAACCGTGATCGCCCTGGACGCGGGCGGCACTAACCTGCGAGCCGCATTGGTGCGCTTTGACGAAAACGGCAAGGCCATTGCCGAAGGTACGCAGAAAGTTCCCATGCCCGGAACCTACGGCCACATAAGCGCCGATGCCTTTTTCGACAAGATCGCGGAAGTTACTGCGCCGCTGCTTGAAAAAGAGCCTAATGTCGAAGGGATCGGTTTCACTTTTTCTTATCCCATGAACATAACAAAGGATGCTGACGGTATTCTGCTTGGGTTCAGTAAAGAAGTTGAAGCGCCCGCAGTGATTGGTAAGGCGGTTGGGCATGAACTGCGGGCTGCGCTGGCGCGGCGTAACATAAAAGCGCCGGAACGCATCGTGCTTCTTAATGATACTGTGGCGACCCTGCTTTCAGGCGTTGTCGAGATTCCGGCAAGCGCGGGACGCGAAGGCGCGGACAAGTACGGTGTCGCGGGCGGGCCAACGATTGGCTTCATTCTGGGAACCGGCTTTAACACCGCGTATCCTGAGACGAATATCCCCAAAATCGGCTTCCAGTCCGAAACCCCGCAAATCGTAGTGTGCGAGTCCGGCAACTTTGCCCACCGTTACATGGGTTATTTGGATAAGGAGTATGACGCTATCACAAAGAATCCGGGCGCTTATACCCTTGAAAAGACAAGCTCTGGCGCGTATCTCGGCCCGCTCACCTTCACCGTGCTGAAGCAGGCCATCAAAGACGGCTTGCTCAAGTTCAGGAAAGCAGACGAGTTCCTGAACTGGCCAACCATGCAAACTAAGGACTTAAACTCTTTCATGCGCGCCCCGCTTGCAGGCGAAGGCCCGGTTGCGGCGCTCTTTGGCCATGATGAGTTGGACGCGATCACGACGTTTGCCTACATCACGTCAATCATTACCCAGCGGGGAGCGCTTTTCGCGGCGGCCATTGTCGCGGCTATGGTTGAGCGGGTTAATTACTGCAACCCATTTGCGCCGGTTCGCATTGCGGTTGAAGGCACAACCTATAGTATCTACAAGGGTATGCGGGTTGCGCTGGAATCGTATCTGCATACGATGCTCGTTGCCAAAAGGCCCCGGCCATACATTATCGCGTTGGTTGAACAGGCTTCGCTGTTCGGCGCGGCTGTTGCGGCCTTATCGAGGTAGATGATGCGCGTGATTGCCGATCTTCACATTCATTCACGCTTTTCCCGTGCCACCAGCCCCCGTCTTACCCTACCTCACCTTGATCGCTGGGCGCGGATCAAGGGCATTAACCTGGTGGGCAGCGGGGATTGCACTCATCCGGCGTGGTTATCCGAACTACGGGAACAGCTTGAGCCAGCGGAAGAAGGGTTTTTCACGCTGAAAGAAAACGTCAGGCGCGAGTTTGACGCGGGCGAGGCGCTGGTTATGGGGCTTCCTAAGCCGCCGAATCCTCCGGCATCGCCTCGCTTTGTGCTTACAGGCGAAGTCAGCACGATCTACAAAAGCGGCGATAAGACCCGCAAGGTACATCACCTGCTTATCCTGCCTGATTTTACGGCGGCGATACGTTTTCAGACCCTGCTTGAGCGGCATGGGAAGATCACATCAGACGGTCGTCCCATTCTTGGGATTGGTTCCCGTGAACTCTTTTCCCTCTTACTTGAGGCTGATGAGCGTGCGCTCCTTATTCCTGCGCATATCTGGACACCCTGGTTTTCAGCGATGGGGGCAAAGTCTGGCTTTGATTCCATTGAGGAGTGCTATGGCGACCTTGCCCCGCGCATCTTTGCTGTGGAAACCGGCCTGTCCTCTAACCCGCCGATGAACTGGGCTGTAAGCGCCCTGAATCGCTTTTCGATTATCTCCAACTCGGACGCTCATTCGCCTGAAAAGTTGGGACGGGAATGTACGATTTTTAACATGGATATGTCTTTAAGCGCCCTGAGCGCCGCGCTTCATGTTGACAGCGACAGTGCGCGTGTTGACGCGACTATCGAGTTTTTCCCCCAGGAGGGGAAGTATCATTACGACGGTCATCGCAAGTGCGGGGTTTTCCTGACGCCGGAGGAAGCGTTGGCGCAGGCCGGTATCTGTCCGGTCTGCCACAAACCGCTCACCCGCGGCGTGATGAGGCGCGTGATGGAGCTTGCCGCCGGCGTGGTTGACGAGACTCTGCCCTGTCCGCCGGAAAAGGCTGAAAAGAGCAACCAGCGGCCATATTACTCGCTGATTCCGTTGAAGGAACTGCTGGGAGAGCTTCTTGAAACCGGCGTAAACTCCAAAAAGGTTGAGGCCGCGTATCATGCCCTTATCGAAAAAGCCGGACCTGAGCTTCCGTTGCTGATGGAGACCCCGCTTGACACTATCGAGCGACTCCGCTGCCCGGACGTGGCTGGTGAAACGCTGGCCGCCGCGCTCAAGCGGATGCGCGATGGCCACGTCTCCATACAGCCGGGTTATGACGGCGAATACGGGGTTATCCGCGCCTTCCCGCCGAAATCTGCGCGACATACCGCGCCCCAACATGCCATACCCCAACAACATGCCACGCCTCCACAGAACCATGATCCAAACGCCGTAGGGGTACGTCATGCCGTATCCCTTTCCCCCGAACAGCAAGCGGCCGTATTATATGAAGGAAATCACGCCCTGATTATCGCTGGACCAGGTTCCGGCAAAACCGCGACCCTAGCCGCCTGTATTGCGCGTCTGGCACAAGGCAGCAACGCCGGCAACATCATTGCGCTGAGTTTCACCGTGAAAGCGGCGCTTGAACTACGGGAACGCATCGCCAGGGCCGCCGTCGATACCACCGCCATTACCACCGCAACCTTTCACTCGCTCTGCGCTTCAATACTAAGGGAGCAGGCTTTGGTAGTTGGTGTTTCCGCCGAATTCAGGATACTCAATGACACGGAACGGGACGCGGTTCTGCGGGAACTGTGCGGCCAGGAAACAGGCCGCACACGATTTGAAGGATTGGGCAAATATATCGAGGCGCGTAAACGCTTTCTGTTATTGCCCGGGGAAAACGAGTTGCCACATAACGCCCTTAACCTTCAGCTGCTTGCGGGAGACCTTGGGCTTCCACCAATGAAAGCCGATGAAGAGCGCCTTTATACGGCATACCGTGAGCGTCTCCGCGCCTCTGACACCCTGGACTTCGATGACCTCGTTGTTGAAACCGTCCGTCTTCTGGCCGGAAACTCAGACCTGCTCGCCCAATACCAACAACGCTTCCGCGCTGTCTTTGTTGACGAGTATCAGGACATTAACTTTGCCCAATACGCGCTTATCCAGCTCCTCGCGCCCAAAGACAATGAACGGCTGCTCCGCGTTATCGGCGATCCGAATCAGGCCATCTACGGGTTTCGCGGCTCGGACAAACGCTTCATCGACCGCTTCCTCACGGACTACCCCGACGCCCGCTGTTTCCGCCTGAGCGAGAGCTTCCGCTGCGCCGCGCCGGTCATTGACGCGGCGCTCAGTCTCGTGGCCGAGAGCGCGACACTTCGGGGTATACAGCGAACCGTGCGGCTGTTCCGCGCCGAGTATCCCACTGAAAAATCTGAGGCTGAGGGAATTGCGCGGCGTGTTTCGCGCCTCATCGGTGGAACTACGTTTTTCGCCTTTGACAGCGGCATTGCTGATGACGCGGCAACCATTACTTCGCTGGACGAATGTGTCATCCTGCTCCGTACCATGAGCCTTGCCCCGCCCATCATCAAGGCGCTTGGGGATCATGGCATTCCCTTTGAGTTAAGCGGTGAGGCGCCCTGGTGGGAAAAAGAGCCAATAAACGCCCTGCTTACATTCCTGCGGGAACACAAGCCAAGCGTCCCTGTATCTCCTTGTCAGGCGATACAGGCAGCGTGGAAACAGCTTGTTAAGAACAAAGCAATCAAAATCCCGCGTGGAAGCCGTGAAAGCGCGGACGCCGAGGTCAATCGTCTAAGCGGCATGGCCCGCTTCTTTGACACGCTCCCCGCCTTTTTGGACATACTCACGTTAAGCGACGCCGCAACTGGTGAAGGCATGATCCACAGCGGTATCGCCATTATGAGCATACACGCATCCAAGGGACTTGAGTTTGATCACGTTTTTGTGGCTGGTCTTGAAGAAGGTTTCCTGCCATTCACCCTGTATGAAACAGAACACATTCCGCCGGAGCGCCTCGACGAAGAAAAGCGCCTTCTCTACGTTGCCATGACCCGCGCCCGCCACGGGCTTTATCTTTCCTGCGCTCGAAAACGTCTCTTTCAGGGCAGAACACTCAGCGCCGGTAGGAGCCGCTTCTTTGACAGCCTTGAAACCCTTGTCCCCACCGAAAGCGCCCTCCCTGCCCGCAAGCGCGACCAGCAACTCAGTCTGTTTTAACCCACAATGAGTGCCAGACACAGACAGATGGATGACCGATCTAAGCCTGATCGGTCGCCCGATCTAAGCCTGATCAGTCGCCCGATCCTGGAAAGGTCCTTCCCAAGCCATCGAACTCACGTTAGGATATTGTAAATCAGAATTTAGTAATGTCCATTGAAAAAAAACCAAAAAAAACGGGGAAAAGAACGGCCCAAAGGGAGCAAGTATTGCAAATATCCGGTTTTTCTCTACAATTACCTCAATGATACAGGACGACATTCTGCAATCGGACATGCTTTTCGCGTGGTCCAGCGAAAGTACCGAGCTCTACCGAACCATGCACTGCCACCCGGAATACGAGATCTACTACCTTAAAACCGGGGATGTGGAGTACCGGATCGAGGGCCGGCTCTACACGCCCGTGCCGGAAAGCCTGTTTCTGATAGCGGCCAACAGTTTCCACGGCGTCAGCGTCAATTCCGGCCGCCTGTACAAACGGGTTTCCATGCACTTTCCGGCGGAACTGCTGGACGAGCCGGAGCGGGCTATGTTTTTGGCGATGTTTCACAGCGCAAAGCCCTATTACCCCGGCGTTTCCGCCACCAGGGTCGACGTTATGGTTCAGTTAATCCTGGACTGCAAAAACATGGGGGAACCCCTGAAAACGGCCGCCATAAAACACCGCGTTGCCGCCCTGCTCACCCACATTTACGAGATATATTCCGGGAACATGCCCTGTTCCCCGGTTTCAACGCCACGCAATGAGCGGATTCCGGCCATTCTCGAATATCTGAACAACAACCTGCGCGGCCATATATCGCTGGACGAGCTTGCCGGCCGCTTTTACATCAACAAGAACTACCTGAACGACCTGTTCCAGCGGGAAATGGGAACAACCATCAGCCAGTACATACGGATGAAGCGTGTCGTCCTTGCCTGGCAGGAGATGCGGAAGGGCCATACCGCCGAGGAAGCGGCGTACACGTCGGGATTCAACGATTATTCAAACTTTTTCCGGGCCTACAAGACCTTTTTCGGTTCCACGCCGTCGGCGCGGGCCCACGGCGACCGCGTGTACGGGCCGTTTTCAAAACCCGGTTAATGGGGGTCCGGGAGGCCAGAGACGAAGTCCCCGCCCCTCACCCTCCGTCTAATTTACCGCAGGACTTCGCGGTTGATGGCGTACACGATGTCGTCCCGGCCGGAAAGGAGGCGGCAGAACTCTTCGATCCGGTCCCAGTTGTTATTCAGGTCAAACTCGTAGCTGTGCCCCCAGAGGTAAAACACCCGGGGTTTGTCCGGTTTCAGGAGGATGAATTCTTCCGCCAGATCAAAGAGTCTGGGGTCATCGTGGTGGCAGGTAGGCTGAAACGTCATCCGTTCCCGGCCCGCAGCCGGAACGTCAAACCCATGGGTACTGACAACGCCTCGGGCATAGTGCAGCCCGCACTCACCGGCAATACGGATCGTTTCATCGTTGTATGTGCCGAACGGCCAGGCCATGCCGTACACCGGGGCGTTAAAAAGCCGCTCCAGATTGGCCTTGTCCTGGGCAAGCTCGTTCCGCACCGTCTCCGCGTCCAGGTCTTCCAGGTGGGGATGCGTCAGGGAATGAACGGCGATCTCGTGCCCGGCGTACAGCTTCGGCAAGCCGGCGGTGTTCATGCGCCGTATGTCCACGCCGTTCCGGTTCCACGCGGAAGCCCCGGACTGGATGCCGCTGTTCAGGTTGAACGC
>JAISAE010000086.1 GCA_031266875.1 Treponema sp. | reverse complement strand
CACCCGGCACCCGGCACCCGGCACCCGGCACCCATTATAATGTATTAAGAAAACGGTTTGTCAAGTACCTAACGCCGGATGTCCTTCCGGCTTATAATAACAAGAAATCCTCTCCTCATCATTCCTCAAAACTAAAAAAAATCACGCCAAACAGGTTCCTAAACAATGTATTCAGAAGCCCGAATAACTTAAACGGGTTCCCGAACAACTCAAACGAGACCCCGAACTATTCAGTCAGCGGTGGCGTTAAAGCACTGGAGAGCAAGAAAAGGTTGTGAAATCGTGCTGCGACTGAATAGTTACCATGAAAGGAGCATTGTATGTTAAACAAAAACCGGTTAATCAATCTTGGTACGATGCCTTTTTTAGCGTTGTTTATGGTATTGGCAATTTCCTGTGAATCTGTGTCATATAAATGGGCAGGTATTGCGTATCATGGTGAAGAAACACCAGTGCTTGCAGGTACTATATGGGAATTCCGTGCAAGTAATGGAGGTACTGATAGAATAAAGTTTCTACCGGGCGGCAGAGCGAATATTAGTGGTATCAATGATTTCACATGGGAACGAACAGATGCCACTGTTAAAATCGTTCAACGTAAGGGATGGAGCTATCTTGAGGGTACCTATGATCCAGAAACAAAACGCATTTCAGGAAATGGACAAAATAGTGACGGTAGAACATGGGCATTTACTATGGAACTTTTACCCGGTTCACCGCCTCCGAGCAATCTGGTATCAGAAGCCGGAGCAAACGGCGCTCCCAATGCGCCATGAGTTGAAGGCACCTTGGAAAGAGCCGCCGAGCAAACATTAACCAATGTTCCGCCGGGAGCGAACATTGCTGCTGTGGGGAAAAGTTGGTTCTCATAGACGGTTGGTAAGTAACGTAATGAAAAGAAGAAACCCCTGTTCGGATATGGTATAATGGGATAAACAATACTCATTATGCAGGAAGCGGAAGGGGTTTCTTATGTTTGATGATAGTTACGAACTAACAGCTTATTCTTGTTCAAGCGTACATCTTGAATTGAAGATACGACCAGCATACCACAAAGTGATGGCGCAAGGTTACGCTCATTTCAACCCGGCAGTACCCCTATTGCTGCCCAGTAAGCATACTACTTGATCATGATTAGGTCTTGATGCAAGATTACTTAGCCTTGTATATCCAAAGCCACAGGCTTAGATGCTAAGGCGACCTTATTAAGGGAGTATCAATCAATGTCTGACGAACAAAAGAATGACGAGTCTAAAGAGAACAAAGCAAAGCCACCTGAGCGGCCTTTACCCCGTCCAAACCTGCGGGCCGGACGGCCTAATCCATTTGCCCTGTTTTTCTTCCTTCTAATGGTGGTTTTCTTTATTGCCTACTTCTTCAGGAAAGAGACGCCTACCATACAGGAGATTCCATATTCATCGTTTACCAATCACCTTGAGCAGAACAACATCACTGCGGTAAAGATTCTCGATGGAGCCGCTATCGAAGGCACATTGCGTGGCGGCGCTGGCGATCAGGTGCATTTCAGAACTCTCATCCCCTATCAGGACCCTGGTTTATTGCCCGCACTCAGGGAAAAAGGCATCAATGTGTCTGGCGCGGTTTCGGGAATCAGTCCCTTGCGGCTTTTGTTGGAGTTCCTGCCGTGGCTCATTGGCTTTGGCTTCATCTGGTTCATGTTCAGGAATACGCAGGGCGGCGGCAAAGCCTTCCAGTTTGGGAAGAGTCGTGCGAAGCGCTATCAGGAAGAAGGCAAGAAGGTAACGTTTGCCGATGTTGCGGGGCAGAAAGACGCGAAGTTTGAGCTTGAGGAGGTGGTTGCCTTCCTCAAAAACCCGCAGAAGTTTACCAAGATGGGCGCAAAAATTCCTAAGGGCGTGTTGCTGGTGGGTATGCCGGGTACCGGTAAGACCCTCATGGCGCGTGCTGTGGCTGGTGAAGCGGGTGTGGCCTACTTCCACATGTCCGGTTCTGACTTTGTGGAGATGTTCGTGGGCGTTGGCGCGAGCCGCGTGCGCGACCTTTTTGAGCAGGGACGCAGGAGCGCTCCCTGTATCATCTTCATCGACGAGCTTGACGCGGTGGGACGCACACGGGGCGCAGGTTATGGCGGCGGCCATGATGAGCGGGAGCAGACCCTTAACCAATTGCTGGTTGAGATGGACGGTTTTGATTCCAAAGACGGGGTTATCATGCTGGCGGCAACGAACCGGCCTGACGTGCTTGATCCAGCGCTCTTACGTCCCGGACGCTTTGACCGGCAGGTGGTGGTTGCCATGCCTGACATCAAGGAACGGGAAGCCATTTTGCAGATTCACTCGGCAAAGATTCCGCTGGCCGTCAATATCGACCTGCCCCGCATTGCGCGGGCAACACCGGGCATGAGCGGCGCGGAAATCGCCAACCTCGTGAATGAGGCGGCGCTGTTCGCAGCCCGTAAAGATAAGCCCAAGGTTGAGATGAGCGACTTTGAGGAAGCGCGGGACAAGATTCTCATGGGTGTGGCGCGAAAAACCCTCGTCATATCCGACAAAGAACGGCGCATGACTGCCTTCCACGAGGCCGGCCATACCCTCTTGCACTACTTCCTCAAGAACGCTGACCCTTTGCACAAAGTTACCATAGTTCCACACGGACGGGCGCTGGGCATGGCCATGTCGCTTCCAGAAGAAGACAGCTATAGCCGCACCAAAGGCTGGATTCAGGATCGCATTGTCATCTGCTATGGCGGCTGGATCGCGGAAAAGCTCTTTTACGATGAAACGACCACCGGAACCAAGCAGGATATTCAGCAGGCCACTGATATGGCGCGGCACATGGTCTGCGAGTGGGGTATGGCGGATGAACTGGGGCCAGTCGCCTATGGCCAGGAGGAAGAGCCAATCTTTCTGGGCAAGGAGATCGCCCGCCATAAGGACTATTCTGAGGATACGGCCAAGCGGATCGATGCGGCAGTGAAAAAAATACTCGACGCTGCCAAAGACATGGCCCGCCAAATCATTGAGGCTCACAAAGCCGAGCTTGAAAAGCTGGCCGAGGCGCTCATAATACGGGAAACCCTGGTCGATGATGAAGTACGGGAGATTCTGGGCCTGCCTCCACGGGAAAACGCGGCTAATCTACTTGCGACCCAGAGCTAAACTTTGTAGTTTTACTTTCTTTATAATGTAAGCAAGCAAGAGAGGTATCAATGAAGCGTTTACGGTTCATGGTTGTTTTGGGTTGTGTATATGCGGTTTCGGTGTTCGCGGTCGATGATGAGCGTGGAGACACGGCTATGGCAAAAAGATATGTCGCGTGGGCTGAAACAGCCATTGCAGAAGGCCACTGGACCGAGGCGCTGGCGGTACTGGAGCGAGGCATGGATTTTGTCGATGTGTCCTCAGATATGTCGTACCTGCTTGCCCGCACCCGCCTTCACGAGCGCCAGAATGCCGGTGCGGTACTTGAGGCTATACGCTATGCCAAGGCAACTAATCGCTGGGATACTTATACCCTTACTGCGGCGCGCTTCCTTGAGGTTGAAACGCTGACCCAGTTGCACGCATTTTCCGAAGCCTTGGGCGTTCTCTCAACATTGACCCAGAGCGCCGACACGATCTGTCTCCAACTCACGATTCTGGAACACCTTGATGAGCGGCAGGCGTTTCGCGCCATGTTCGCCAAAGCCCTTACTGCTTATCCCCGCGATCCCCGTCCGGTTCATATCTTCCTTGAATACGCCGCTGACCGGCTACCGGAGGCCAATGAGCGGGACCTTATGGCTATTGCCCTACGGCGCTTGCCATTTCTGCTTGAGGCTGACCCTGATCTCGCCTGGCTTGCCATGCCATTTATCACAGACCTTGATGAAAGTCGCCGTGTCCTTGCCGCATACCGCGCAATCAACACGCCAGCGCCCGCGTCCATCCCAGCAGCCCTGAGTATCGGGCTTATCACCGAAATTCAGGCAGTGGATGAGCTTTTTTCGGTAAAGACCATAGACAAAAAGCTCCTGCTCGCCGTGTGGGACACGCTCAAAAGCAACACAGCGCAAGAGTGGTTTAAGCAAAACATCACGCGCTACTCTGGCGCCATTAGCGAAGACATTGATAGCGACGGCTTTGTTGAGACACTAGTTGAGTATCGGGATGGCGTCATAGTCGCCTATTCCTATGACAGGAACCAGGACGGCTACAAGGAACTCACGCTTGCTTTTGACGCAGGCGCCCCGGTGCGGGCAGACTTCGCTGTGCCAAGCAACAACAACACGCTTTTCGCATACCCTGCGCCGGAACGGGCTGTTCTTGAATGGCAGCAATATCCAGCCATATTGGACATTTGCTTTGAAAACACGCGCTATGTCCCCAGACTGCTTGATTTTTTCTTTGCCCCAGTACATTTTATAAACCTTTTCGACGGCCAGCCTGATGAATTTCTGTACCCTGAACAAGACTCTTTAAGTTCTTCCCTCTCAAAACGCGCCATGATCAGCTCCGCTGCCTTTATCGAACGACCCAGCACTGAGTTTGCGGGCGCGATTGAGCGGATTGAGCTTGAGAATGGTGTGCCTCAGAGCGCCGCCGAGTGGCTGAATAACCAGCTCATATCCGAAACCAGCTTTAGCTTAGGCCGCCCCATAAGCCAGCGCGTCGATCTTGACCTCAATGGCCATCTGGAAACCACGCGGCGTTTCAGGCAGGCTGGCTCAGCGCCGGTAAGCATTGACCTTGATGCGCTGGAGAAAAATGTGGAGTTCATTGAAAGCGATTGGGACGGCGATGGTATATGTGAATATGCTGAACAGCATAGCGCCGGTGTAATACTGCGCTTCTGGGACTTCAATCAGGATGGAATACGGGAACAGGTTAATTAAACTATGGTTATAAAAAAAAGCGTATTAATGGGTATAGCTGTTCTGTCATTATGCTCCTGCCTCTCACTGGACGAGCGAACAGCGAGGCTTACCCCGCCAAAGTCGGCTAATGTTTTCCGGCTTGACGACATTAAAAGCGCTGTCCGCGAGGATCCGGCTCTGGCGATTCACCTTATCGGCGTCTATGAAAGCCGTTATGCTGCTGAAATCGTTCCTGAAACTCAAGGACAACTAAACGCTTTTTATATGGAAGCTGTTGAACAGCTTAAAACCGCGCAATCGCTGGCCATCAGTGAAAAACGTTGGGACGACGCGGCCTCGCTTGCCCGCTCCCTTGCCAGCGTTGGGGTACAGGTTGAGAGCGCGGGCAATGAGCCGGAAGTTCTGCTTACTGGCGCGAAACAGGAACTCTTCGACGGTAACAGCCTTTCCGCGTTTCTTGCGGCAGGTCGTTCCCATGAATACGCGCCGCTTTCCGCTGAAGACGCCCTGCCCTTTCTTGAGCGAGCCGTTCAGGTGAGACAGCGCCGTACTGCCGCGTTTTTTCTTGATATTATCGATAAAGATACCTCTGATACTGTTCAGGTTTCAGCGGAAGACCGCGCCTATGCCGAAGGCCAGGACAGCGTTAGCACTATGATCAAAGGCGTTGCCACTGTGCTTGTTGATCGCGGCACCCGCATTGAACATGGCATGGGTATGGCGGATTGGGTGCTTGGTTCAGCCTTTTTTGTGGACGACTCCGGCCTTCTCATCACCAATTACCATGTGATCGCCAGCGAGGTTGATCCGAAGTATGAGGGGTCTTCCCGTATGTATATCCGTATGGGAGATTCTTCCAGCGTCCGTATCCCTGCGAGGGTTGTGGGTTGGGACAAGGCCATGGACCTTGCCCTTCTCAAGGCTGAGATAGACCCTGAGTATGTGTTTTCAGTTATTGACTGGATTGTACCGGATATAGGAGACGCGGTTCGCGCTATTGGTTCGCCATTGGGCCTTGAAAAAACCGTTACTTCCGGCATTGTGTCCGCGCTTGGCAGACGTCTGCTCCAGATCGGCGACGTGATTCAGATAGACGCGGCGGTGAACGCAGGCAATTCCGGCGGCCCCCTGCTTGATCCGGGCGGCCGTCTAGTCGGTGTTGTTTTTGCCGGCATAGAGCGGTATCAGGGCCTTAACTTCGCTATTCCAGCATCGCGGCTGTTTGACGCGCTTCCCGCCATGCTCAAGGGCGGCAAAGCCGAGCGTCCCTGGCTTGGCCTTAGCCTCGCGGAAACCAGTTCCGGTGCGGAAATCATCTACATCGCTCCCAACACCCCTGCCGCAGAGCAACAGGTTCCTGAAAACGGTGTGATTGTCAGCGTCAATGGCGAATCAATAAACACCTCTCAGGGAATGCTTATTTCCACGCTTCAAAACATCCTGTACCCCACACGCCCCGGTGAACTGGTGGCGCTTGAGACAGCGGACGGCGTGCGCCGCGTCATTCGATCCGTAGCGCGTCCTGATGTCCCGCTTGCGGAAGCGGCCAAACAGGATAGCCGTGAACGCATGGCCGCCCCGCTTTTCGGCCTTATCCTCACCTCCACAGTCAGCAACTCCGTATTCTCACCCTATCTTGTGCAAAAAGTTATTCGTGGTTCCATAGCCGATGAAGCCGGCCTTTCCGCCCAAGACCCAATCTCCATCAGGAGCTTCCGTATTTATGAGGATGATGGTTATGCCCTGATGAACATCAACGTAAAGAAGCGTCGCATGGGCTATATCGAAACCTTCATGCAACTCCCCGCTGCCCTGGAATCGCCCGATACCCTGTAAAAAGCCTGACTTGTACGGAATGACTGAGTAAAAGACTCGCCGAGTCAAATAACGGGTCTTTCGCTAACATAGTTTAACGTGAGTTCGCCGAGTTAAAACAGGGAAAGGCGCTTTCCAACTCACCTATGTGTTAGAGATGCTCTAACTGGCGCGTAAAAATACTGCCAGACGTCATAACAACGGCGCAAGACGCCATCATGCCCGCCGTATCCTCGCCAGAAGACAGGTCCTCTCGCTCCGCTTTTTTTGTACTATTTGATTCCTTGCATATTTCAGATGCTTTCACCGTCCTATGAAAAGTGTTTGAGCCGCTCTGTGAAAGGCGCTTTCACCAACTGGTGCAGAGTGCTTAAAATGAGGGATTCGCTATAGCCAACGCTCCATTCGCTATAGCTAACAACTCATTCGCTATAGCTAACGCCTCATTCGCTATAGCCAACGCCTCATTCGCTATAGCTAACGCCTCATTCGCTATAGCCAACGCCTCATTCGCTATAGCCAACGCCTCATTCGCTATAGCTAACAACTCATTCGCTGTAGCGAATAGCCACAACAATTCCATTTCAAGGGTGTTCAGAGACGCTGATAACGCGGTGTTTTGACCCTTGCGTGTTCTTTCGCTTTATGGTATAAATATACCGCTATGAGCGACAGACGGTTCCCCACCAGTACACATACCTCGCCCCAGCGCCCCAGCGCCCCAGCGCCCCAGCGCCCCAGCGCCCCAGCGCCCCAGCGCCCCAGCGCCCCAGCGCCCCAGCGCCCCAGCGCCCCAGCGCCCC
>JAISAE010000077.1 GCA_031266875.1 Treponema sp. | reverse complement strand
GTAGACTAAAAAAAGAGCGGCAACCTTAGCCCGCGCATGAACTGGCCTTTCATGCGCGGCAAGCTGCCGCTCTCTTCATCCTGGGCCAGCAAGATGATAGGCCCAGGAACTACGCCACCGGTGCAGTATTCGCTTTGACCTATACCAGTGAATCTATCGATTCTCTTTCACAAGTCCAATAAAAAAGTGCTTGACAAAAGGAGATTTTTCATGTATAATAATAAAGACACCAGACACAGTAGTAGACCCTTCATTATCTAAAAGAGTAAATTCGCTGCGCTTTTTGTTAATCGTTTTTGTGGTTATCATTCACAATGGAATTTCCAAAGAAACATTTTTCCGAAGAAATGTAATGGTAATAATTCCTGATTACGTGGAAAATGTTCAAAGGCTGGTGGGAATTATTACGGCAATAGCAGTCCTTATGTTTTTTCTATTCTCCGCTTATTTCTTATACTTCAAGGAACAAAAATATATTCCAGCAATGAAAAAGAAATGCCGGACAATTTTGTTGCCTTATATTTTGTGGAATTTATTATTAGTATTGTTCTATTTTTTAATGCAAACGTTGCCTTTTACAAAGGCATTTTTTACGACTACCGACCCAGACCTTTTAATAAGAAATTATGAAGTTATTGACTGGATTGATGTTTTTGTTGGGAAATTCACGGAAAGACGGGAGGGACTTCCATTTATTTACCAGTTTTGGTTTTTACGGGATTTGTTTATATTAAATATTTTCTTTACTTTTATAAAGAAAATCGTAGACACATTTCCACTGGGGATATTTGTTTTGTTTTTTATTCTCTGGACAAACAATGTTAAAATATATATTGTTTCACCGGAAGCTCTTTTGTTTTTTACATTGGGCTATTATGTTATAAAATATAACCTCGGAATAAAAACCATTGACCGGATAAAAATGCTGGATATATCGGTTGCCTATGCCATAACCATAGGGCTTGAATATGTTTTCATTAACGATATGCCTATGTTGCATAAGATAAATATATTAATGGGTTGCGCATTTTTCCTAAAAATATCACGGTATTTTATAGAAAATACCCAGTTGTATAAAATACTGGCATGGCTTGAAAAATATCAATTTATTGTATATGCGGTTCATGGGGTAATAATACCGCAGGTACTCAAAATATATATAAAACTAATCCCATTAAATGGCGTATTTATATTAGTTGGCTATTTCATAATGATAATCTTCGGTATTTTTGTTTCATTGCTATTTGGAATACTGTTTAAGCGATTACTGCCAAAAGTATATGGCATAGTAACCGGTGGAAGAATATAAGCAAAAATTACCACGGTACGCTTTGGGCATACCACGGTAGGCTCGGAACGTACCACGGTAGGCTCGGAACGTACCACGGTACGCTCGGAACTAAGCGCGGTAGGCTCGGAACGTACCACGGTACGCTTTGGGCATACCACGGTAGGCTCGGAACGTACCACGGTACGCTTTGGGCATACCACGGTAGGCTCGGAACGTACCACGGTAGGCTCGGAGCCTCTAAGCCCCGCGTCAAATGTCAGCATATACCATGCCATCATGGGCTGCGGGCGGGATTGCGCCTGTTTGCGCCGTGGTTACACTCCTTTAACAAAGCGCGGGTTGATCACCGAAAGCAGCGCCGGTATAACCGTGAGGCTGATAAGGGCGCTTGTGAACATGGTAAGGGCGATAAGCAGCCCCAAATCGGAAAGGATCACGAACTGGGAAAAGGCCAGCACCGCGAAACCCGCGCCCACAGAAGCCGCGTTGATGATGATCGCCTTGCCTGACCACGCGAAGGCACGGCGCAGGAAGTCGCCGCCACCGCCCGAAGCCCGGTACTCCCGCTTGTAAGCGTCGATGAAGTGAATCGTGTAATCAATGCCAATGCCCACCGAGACACTCGCCACTAGCGAAGTTCCGAGATTGAGCTTTATCCCCAGAAAGCCCATCACCGCGAAATTGACCAGAATCGAAATGAGCAGCGGCAGGCTCCCTATAAGTCCCGCAATCAAAGACTTATTGGAAACAGCAATGATGATGAACACCATCACCACCGAGACCGCCACTGATACTATCTGAGACTGCACCACAAGTCCGCTCAGGGCGCTTTCCACCAGAGCCGGCCCGCCTATGCTCACCTTTACTGTCTTAGGAAAGTTCGCGTCAATATACGACCGTATCCGCGCTATGACCGCCTTCGTGTCCGCGTCGCCGGTTGTTCGCAGTTGTATCGTTGTTCTGATTGCCGTTGGCTCCAGCGGATTGTTGGCATAATCGCTGATATTGCCGGAAAGCAGCGCAAGGTAATTGGACACAAGCATTGACAGTTCCGCGCTGTTCGTTTTGCCGTAGCGCGCCGCGTCTGCGGGTATCTCGTAGTAGGCCGCGCCCTCGTAGTTCACGAGTTTCTTCGCTTCCCACACCAAATCCGCCGCGCTCATCTCAGGCGAAGCCACCGCTTTGCCAAGCAAAGCAATATCAACGGCAAGCTTTTGCGGGGAGACCACGTTCATTGGCGCGTCTCCCTCCTCAGAGGCCAGCGCCCCCGCAATGCCCCCGCCTTCATCCCAAAAACCAAACCCGCTGTCTGTTTCCTCATCGCCAAAGCCGAAACCAAACCCGTCATCTCCCGCGTCATCGCCAAAACCAAAATCAGCGTCCCTGTTGCTCGCTGATACTGGCGCAAGACCTTCAGGCGACTCATCGGCGTTAAACACCTGGTTTGTCCGTTTCACCATATCGGTAAAGCCTATGAGCTTACCCACATTCGGGACACGTTCCTCAAGGTATGCCTTCATATTGTCAAGCGCACTCAAGACTTCGGGCATAAGCAGTGTCGCCGAATCCTCAGCCTCAACCACAACATTCACCACTTTGGTCCCACCGAACTTTTCACGGATAAAAACATCAGACTGTCTGACATCGGTATTTGGTTTGAAATACTCAATGAACGCATTGTCAATAATGAGCTTTGATACGCCATAGAGGGAGAACGCCGTTACGATACCGGTAACAACCAGCACAAAGCGTTTTTTCCGCGCCACACTCAAAAAGCTGTCGGCTATAGCCTCGCTCAAAGGGTCTCTGGCACCTTCGTTCTCTCGCGCCTTGACCGCTAAGGGGTCTCTGGCACCTTCGTTCCTTCGCGCCGTGGCCGTTAAAGGGTCTCTGGCACCTTCATGCTTCCGCGCCGTGGCCGCTAATGGGTCTCTGGCACCTTCATGCTTCCGCGCCTTGACCATTGGCTTTGGGCCGCGAATGATGAGCAGCGCGGGTATCAGCGTGATAGCCACTACAAAACTTGAGATAACGCCAAAGCTGGCAAAATAACCAAACTCCCGGATGGGAAGCACTGCTGTGAAACAGAACGAGAAGAAACCGGCAAAGGTAGTGAGCGCGGCAAGCATTACCGGCTTACCAATCTTCCGTAAAAGCGCAAAGACCAGCTCGCGGTGTTCCGCGTCTGAAAGCTTTTTCCCTCCCGCGCCACGTGCACCCACATCTCCCATATAGTGCGTAACAACATGGATTCCATAGGCGCTGCCCACTGCCACGAGAATCACGGGAAGCACTGTTGAAAGTATCGAAAGTTTGACGCCGAACAGCGGCATAGCCCCGATAGACCAGATGACTGCCACAATCACGGTGATGAGAGGCAGCGCAAGCGCCGCAAACCCGTGAAATGACAGGAAAAGGATCACCAGCACCACGATCACCACCAACGGAATGAGGTACGTGAGGTCTGTCTTAACCGATTCATTTATCTCAGAACTGATTACCGGAAGACCCGCTATATACACCTTTGCCATTCCGTCAAACATTTCGTAAGCCGTGTCGCGTACAGTATGAAACACGTTCCGCGCTACCTGACTTCCCGCTTCTTCGCTGTCGATCTCCAGGGGAATGAGGATTTGCGTTGCGGTAAAGTCATCAGAAAACAGGGCGCGTTCATACAGGTCCCATGAAAGCAGCTTCTTACGCAGCCCCACGACTTCCTCCGGCGTTCCCGTAAAGTCATCGGGTACAAGGTTTTCTACGGTGATAGTGTCGCCTTCCGCCGTGATGTAATCCGTTGTCATAATAGAATTGATCGTACCGGTAGCTTCGATTTCGTCCATGCGTCCGGCATATTCCCTGAGCCGCTCAAGAAACTCTGGATCAAGCACGGTTCCGTACTCGCGCTCAAGTCCCACGATGATAGCAAGAGAGTTTCCGAAGGTTTCATCGATCTTCACCGAGGCAAGGCGCGCTGGGTCAGCCTCTGGCACAAAGCGGTAGTTGTTGTTATCCAGCTCCGCCCTCGGCAGTTGCGCGGCGAAAAACACCGTGATAGCAGCTATAACGGCCACCACCAAACAGGGATGCTTAAAAAATCTTTGCATAACGTGCATAAAACGATCCTTTTTTCTTAATCACGGTACAAAGTATAGGTACAATGGCAGTGAAAGGCAATGGATATACTCCATTCACTTGAGAACGTTATGAGAATTCTTGATATACACAACATTTATGGCAATCCCCTTTTCATATTGTATAAAAAGAGACTTTTTCTTCATGAGTAAAATTCTTACCATTATGAGTAAAATCTTTTTACTCATGAAGAAAACTTTTGCCCTCATGAAGAAAATTCTTGCCCTTATGAGGAAAACTTTTGCCCTCATGTAAAAAACTTTTGCCGACATGAGGAAAATTCTTGCCCTCATGAAGAAAACTTTTGCCCTCATGAGGAAAATTCTTGCCATCATGTAAAAAACTTTTGCCCTCATGAGGAAAATTCTTGCCATCATGTAAAAAAAAGTTGCCTACATGATAAAAAGTTTTGCCTACATGTAAAAAAAAGTTGCCTACATGTAAAAAAAGTTTGCCGGAACGTCGGCAACTCTTACAAGAGTCAAGAGAAAGGTTATAACTATAAAGAAAATGAGAAAAAGCTGTATACACGCCGCCTATGTTCAGACCGGAAAGAGCGGTTTGGCAGGCGCCTCTATGCTTCACGCCGCCCTCTTTACCCACGAACAAAACACCGGCTATACTATGGCTATGAATACTCCAAACGTGCAGAAACAGCCTATAAACGATGAGCCTTACGATGTGGCGATCATCGGGTGCGGAGTCTCTGGAGCCAACATTGCGCGGCGGCTTGCTATGTACCGAATCCGTGTGGCAATCCTTGAAAAGGCGGCTGATGTGTCTTTCGGAACATCAAAGGCCAATTCAGGGATCGTACATGGAGGGTTTCACCATAACAAAAAGTATCTCAAGGCGCGGCTTGAGCTGCGCGGTAACCTCATGTTTGACCAGCTGAGGCGTGAGCTTGATTTCCCCTTCAAGCGCTGCGGCATTGTTGTCGCGGCTATGCATGAAGATGAGATGAAGAGCGTGGAACAACTCTACACGCAGGGCGTTGACAATGGTGCCAGAGACATTGAGCTTTGTTCACGGGAACGGCTCCTCGAACTGGAGCCTAAGCTCACCAACGACGTGGTTGGCGGGCTTTACGCCCCGGGCGGTGGCATAGTCGAACCATACCGCTTTGTGTTTGCCCTGCTTGAATCGGCTGTAAAGAATGGGGTTCAGCTTTACACCACGTATAAGGTGGCGGCGGCGCGCTATGAGGCGGCGTTCTGGCGTATCAGCGCGGATGATGGGCGGGAAGTACGCGCCCGTTACGCGATTAACGCGGCGGGGCTTTTCGCGGATGAGGTGTCGCGGATTTTTGGCGGCGAGGAGTTCAGCATCAAGGCGCGGAAGGGCGAATACTTCCTCATGGATAAGCTCAGCAAAGCGCGGCCTGAACGAGTCATCTTTCCGGCACCAACGCCAGTATCAAAGGGCATACTCGTGATTCCCACTGTTGAAGGAACCGTGCTGGTGGGTCCAACGGCTGATGACACGGAAAGCAAAACCGATTACGCCACCAGCACGGAACGGCTTGAACAGGTTCTTGATTCAGGTAAGAAGATGGTTCCGTCTCTCAGCCGGAATGACGTGATTACGAACTTCGCGGGGCTGCGCCCGTTTCTTGAGAACGATTTTTATATTGAGCCGTCAAAGAAAACGCCGGCCCTCGTGCAGGTGGCCGGGATTCAGTCGCCTGGGCTTACCGCGTCTCCGGCCATTGGGGAGTATGTGAAAGACCTGCTCAAGGGTATGGGGCTTGATCTCACTGAAAAAAGTGACTTTGACCCGTTGATAGGTGAACGAAAGCGTGCGCGGGAAATCTCGCCTTTTGAGCTGGACGCGCTTATCGCCAAAGACCCGGCATGGGGGACTATTGTATGCCGCTGCGAGAAGGTGAGCGAGGCTGAAATCATTGAGGCCATACACATAGGGCATACTACGCTGGACGGCGTGAAGTATTTCACCCGCGCACAGATGGGGCGTTGTCAGGGCGGCTTTTGCGCCTACAAGATAATCAAGATCATCATGCGTGAAACCGGCCTGTCCTGGCATGACATTACGAAACATGGAGGGGAGAGCCGTTTACTGGAGGCGGAACTGTGAAAGAGTTACAATACGACGTGGTGGTGATAGGCGCGGGCGCGGCTGGCATGGCCGCGGCGCTGGAACTGGATAAGGCCGGCTTTTCCTGCGCCATGCTTGAGCGCGAGGATCACCTGGGCGGCATCCTCATGCAGTGTATCCACAATGGCTTTGGGCTCCATGAGTTTAACGAAGAACTTACCGGCCCGGAATTTGCCGGACGTTTCATCAAGCAAACGCTCAAGTCCCGTGTTGCTGTCTACCTTAACACAACTGTTACCGAATTCCACATCAAGGGTGTTAGCAAAAACCTGATCTGCGTATCAAATGTGGGCGTTCTGCGTATCAGGGCGCGTGCAGTGGTATTGGCGATGGGGTGCCGTGAGCGCAATCGCGGCAATGTGCGAATTCCCGGTTCCCGTCCGGCAGGCGTGTATACCGCCGGCCTTGCCCAGCGTCTGGTGAACATCGAGGGCTATATTCCCGGCAAAAACGTTGTGATCATCGGGTCCGGCGACATCGGCCTCATCATGGCGCGGCGCATGAGCTGGGTCGGCTGTCAAGTGAAGGCTGTGGTCGAGATCATGCCGTATCCAGCAGGACTCACGCGGAACATCGTTCAGTGTCTCAATGACTTCAAGATACCCCTCTATCTTTCAACTCAGACCACTAATATCTTTGGTAATGACCGTGTTGAGGGTGTGGAAGTAACGCCAATGAAAAACGGCAGCCTTCTGCCGGAAAAGCGTTTTCGCATTGACTGCGATACGGTTCTGCTTTCAGTGGGGCTGGTGCCAGAGAACGAGTTATCGCGGGACGCTGGTGTTGAACTCAATAGCACAACCGGCGGCCCTCTGGTGGATTCGTTCCTTATGACCAACGTGGACGGAATCTTTGCCTGCGGCAATGTACTGCATGTACACGACCTTGTTGACTGGGTTACGGAAGAAGCCCGCCGCGCCGGACGTTTTGCCGCTGAATGGCTCAAAGGCGCACGTCCTTTGGCACAGATACGAGTCAAGGCTGGGTCCAACACGCGCTATGTGAACCCGAGCAAGCTCAACCCCCACGTGGAGAACAAGGTGTATCTGCGTTCCCTCATCGTGAAAACCGGCGCGCTTCTGGAGCTGCGTATTGATAACCGCGTGATAAAGAGTGTGAAGAAAACTCATGTTCAGCCTTCAGAGATGATTAACCTGACCCTTGGCCCCAAAGACTTTGAGGGCATTGATCTCAGGCCGGACTCGGCGCTGGAATTCGCCATTAAGTAGTCACCAACATTCCCGCACTTCCGCCATGGTGTGTGGGCCGCTCGGTCCCACGCAGCGCCGACTTATGAGCGGCGAGGTTTTCGGGATACTTTCAAGGTCTTTCAGAATTCGCGTGGCCTGATCCTCGTCGCGCATATTTACCACCGAGAAAACTTTGAGCGGCTCTATCTTCCCCTTTACCTCGATACTGGGCATTTCTTCGATAAGAAGATACTCGCCTATAAGCTTATAAACGTTTTCAGTAATAAGAATATCCGTATCAAAGAGATCGTTCGGCCCCTCAAAACGCGCCGCAAGGTTAACCGTATCCCCAATGACCGTGTACTCAATCCTATCGTCCGATCCCATCTGCCCCGCAACCATTTCCCCTACGTTGATACCGCAACCAAACTTGATACGCGATACGTCTTTCCGCGAATTTCCCTTCCACTCCTGATTAAGGCTCCTCAAAGAAGCCCGCATCATGAGGACAGCCCGTATACAGTTGAGCGCGTCACCCTCTGGACTGCCAGCCGACTCAACCGTACCCCAGAGCGCCATTATGATAATACCGCCATGGGTGAGGAACTTATCCACCGCACCGCCGGTATTCACGATACAGGGTACCATTCTGAACATATACTCATTGATAAATTGCACAATTTCATCGGCACTAAGCCCTTCAGCCATTTCATTGAAGTCCCGGATGAATATGAAGGCAATCGTAGCTGTTTTGACAACACCACCGAGCGGTAATTTGCCGCTTCGCGCTACACGGACTATTGCCTTGTTGGTAAAACGCTCAAAGTTTGCAAGCCCATGACTCATGTTGATAAAGCTCTGCATAAGCACGCCGGTTTCATCCTGATTTTTATTCTTAAGTTCAAGGTGATAATCCCCTTCTTCGATGCGCTTTGCCGCCACGGTCAGGAGCTCAAGGGGCGTGCTGATGGTCTTTGCGAAAAACCAGATGAGCAGAATCGAAAGAAAAAGCACCGCCACAGTCAGGTAGATATTCCGCCGCGTGGTGGCCAAGATTCCCTCGAAAACCACATTGAACTGGATATGGGTGAGTACGGTAAGGTTAGCCGCACTGAGTTTCTGAAACGCGCCAAAATACGTGACCCCGTCTGCGTCCGTGTACTGAGTCTGAACCTGCTGTTCCATGCTTCTGATGGCTATCTGCACAAAGGCATCGTTACTCAGGTTCGCACCGTTTCTGATCAGTTCCTGATCAGGATGTACAAGCACGTCGCCTGTTTCGTTGACCATGAACGAAGCATTCGTGCCAGTACCGAAATTCTCGGTGATGTTCTCAGCCGAGAAGAATACCATCACCGCCACTCCATTTCGCCACGGGCCGAGCAGTACGAGTATCGGCATCCCAAAAATCGGCGTTCCATTTTTGAGTAACTCCGTACCAAACTCAGCTCGTCTTACCGCGTCAATGTTCTGTTCTATAAAAGCAGGCACACGCTCAGGCTGAACCCCATTTGATGAGAAGAAATTACTGTTAATAAGTTCCCAGTTGTCTGATGGTTCCGAAGTAACAATAGCGGCGATATGCGTATTCTGCTCAAAGAAGAAATGCGCGGCTTCTTGTATAAGCGCCTCATCGGGGATGGCTGAGAGTATATTGAGAAGGGTCAAGGTATCGGCGCGAATCATCTTGATGATATTTTCCACCTCAGTCGCGGAACGCTGATTCACCATGAAGTTATTTTTTTCCGCTGTAGCGCGTATGTCCGCGCTCATGAGTACCGACACCAGTATCGTGATAGTGGAGAGAGATGCGAGCAGAAGCAAAGAGATGATTAGTACCAGTTTACCCCCAATAGGGAACAGTATCTTGGTTCTCGAAGCTTTAAGCTGTTTAGCCAAATGATCCTCCTATTTTAACCTGAGTTCGACGAGTTCCTAAAACAGGAAAGACGCTTTCCAACTAAGCTATACGTGAGCGTCCACGGTGGAGACCTTCCACACTAGGGGTCAGAGATAGCCTAAGCTACGCTGGAGCGATCCTCTCACCTCAACGGGATTTTTCCTCTACAGTTGACCTCACGTTATTTTATCGGCCATCCGGCATTGGGCGGTGTATCTGATTATCAACAGCTATTGGACCTGCTTCACTCCGCCAATATACCCGTCGGCAGCGGTAAGCAGACGCTCGGCAGTGGCGCAGTCAACACCACAGAGTACCATCACGATGGCGGTCTTCGGCGCTTTGTTCGCGGCGGCAAGGGCGCACACCGCTATATCCTCCGAACAGCCGGTAACTTCGCGGATGAGACGCAGGGAGCGCTGCACCAGCTTCTGGTTGACAGGGCGAAGATCGACCATCAGGTTCTTGTAGACCTTGCCGACGCGAATCATGCTGGCTGTGGACAGTGTGTTAAGGATGAGCTTCTGTGCTGTGCCGCTCTTCATGCGCGTAGAACCAGTAACTACTTCGGGGCCAACATCGGCATAAAGCTGGTGTCTGGCAATGGCGAAGGTCTTGGAGGAGGCATTACAGCTTATAGCGGCGGTTACAGCGCCAATGCCAGCGGCGTAATTGAGTGCGCCGAGAACGTAGAGGGCGCTTCCTGACGCTGTTATGCCGACAAGCACATCAGCGGCAGTGAAGCTGATACCCTTGAGATCGGCGACACCAGCCTCGGCGCGGTCTTCGGCGGACTCAATTGAGCGGGTGAGCGCGTCATTACCACCAGCGATGAGGCCTTGCACCATGCTGGGGTCAACGCCGTAGGTGGGCGGACATTCAGAGGCGTCCAGCACACCGAGGCGACCGGAAGTACCGGCGCCAATGTAGATGAGTCTGCCATTGTTTTTGAACGCGACAACAATGTCATCGACCAGCGCCGCAATCTCTGGCAGTATCTTCTGAATCGCTGGCGCGACTTTTTGATCTTCGCTGTTGATAATTGTTACGATTTCGAGTGTGGTCTTGCGGTCAATGTCCTGCGACGATGCGTTCCGCTGTTCAGTGGTGGCTTGCGACAAGCTGTCGTTGGCATCTGCTAAAGTCATGTTCGTATGATAAGAGTCACCAATACCTCGGTCAAGTGTTCTTTGTTTCAACCAAGACCGATGTTTTGCTAGTACCAGAGACATGGTGCCAGACACCAGACTGAAGCAAAAGACCATCCCAGCTCCCTATCATAGCCATGAGACCCTCAAGACAATTCATAGACGGATCAACCTATCACGTTACCTCGGAAGTTAACCGCAACG
>JAISAE010000074.1 GCA_031266875.1 Treponema sp. | reverse complement strand
ATGCGAAGATGCGAAGATGCGAAGATGCGAAGATGCGAAGATGCGAAGATGCGAAGATGCGAAGATGCGAAGATGCGAAGATGCGAAGATGCGAAGATGCGAAGATGCGAAGATGCGAGTTCACCCTGCTTGCAGGGTGAATATAAGGAAAGAATCATCATACTTGCACCATCATATCTGTCTTTCGGTATATTCAAGTTTTGCTCCCAAAAAGGGAATAATTAAGACTAGTACATAACACATCTTCTTGTCAAGCATTTTTTTAAGAGCTTTAATTCGCTATTTATAGAAAGTAACTATACAAAGATTTCGTTTCCCACAAGTATTCTTATCAAAACCCTGTTCCGCCGTTTGAGTGGCTTCTACGCGGACAGCAGCGGGCAAGTCCTTACTGTACTGGCAGGCATCATCACCATAGGCAGTATACCTCGCCGCGCCGCTTCGCGTCTCCGCGTAACTCAAACACCTCATTCCTTCACCGAGCCTACCACGATCCCCTTCACAAAGTACCGCTGAAGGAATGGATACACCACCAGTATCGGGATAATCGAGATAAACAGCTCCGCCGAACGCACCGTCTTGTCACTCAGCCGGTTCAGCACCGCAAGGAGTTCCGGCGTCATATTCGTCATGTTCCGGTTGTTACTCAGGATTTGGGTGGCAAGGTATGTTGCTAAGGGGTATTTGTTGACATTGTTCATGTAGAAAATGCCGTCAAACCAGGAATTCCAGTGGCCTATCATCGCAAACAACGTCAAGGAAGCAATACTCGGCAGGGACACCGGGAGTATCACCTGGAACAGGATACGCCAATGCCCAGCGCCGTCGCACGCAGCAGCCTCTTCAAGGGAATGAGGTATGCCCCGCATGAAGTTCATCATCACAATAACCGACCAGATATTCACCGCGCCGGGAAGGATGAATACCCAGAAGTTGTCCAGCAGACCTAAGTAACGGATAACCATGTACGTCGGGATGAGGCCGCCGCCAATGAACATGGTAACCGCAAAATAGACCATATAGGCGTTGCGGCGGCGAAAATCCGCGCTGGACCGCGAAAGGGGATAGGCAGTGATGAATATCATAAACATATTGACCGAAGTACCGGCAATCACCCGCAAAAAAGAAATCCATACAGAATGAAAGAAATCTTTTTTGGAAACTAGGTAGGAATAAGCGGTAAGCACGGGGTCCACCGGCCATATCACAACTATACCAGAGGATGCCGCCGTCGCGGAACTCAGGGAAATGGCAAAAATATGCAGAATCGGCAATATGCAGCTCAGGGTAATCAGCGTAAGGATACAATAATTGACAACCAGAAAGGCAATGCGCGAAGGCGATTTTTTTATACTCATGGTTCAGTCTCCCCCTTAAAAAACCCGGTAATCGGTGAACTTATAGGCCAGCAGGTACGAGCCGCCCACGATAAAGATAGACACCGCAGATTTGAAAAGCCCAGCCGCCGCCGCCGGAGAATACTGGGCGCTTACAATACCCAGCCGGTAGACAAAGGTGTCAATAATATCCACAGTCTCATTGACAATGGGGTTGCTTAAAATAAATATCTGATCAAACCCAGCGTTCAGGATGCCTCCCAGACCGAGAATGGTCAGGAGCATGATCATCGGCGCAATGCACGGCAGGGTGATATGCCGGAGCTGGCCAACCCTCCCGGAACCGTCAACCATAGCCGCCTCGTAGAGAGTGGGATCAATGTTGGTAATGGCCGCAAGGAAGATGACCGTGTTATACCCCATACCCTTCCACACATCGGTGCTGATGACGATGGCCCTGAAGTATTTATTCATGATGAGGAAAGGCGTACGCTCGCCTCCCAGGGACACAATAGCGTTGTTGATGATGCCATCGTAACCCAGCACCTCAAGCACAATGCCTCCCAGTATGGCCCAGGAAAAGAAAAAGGGAATGAAGATCACTGTCTGGACATAGCGCTTGAAAAACCGCCCCGACAATTCGTTCAGCAAGAGGGATATGGTAAGAGGAACCATGATACCCAGGGCGATTTTGAAAAAGGCAATGATAATGGTATTCCGAATAGCATTCCAGAACCCCGGTATGGTAAAAATGTATTTGAACTGCTCCATGCCGACAAAATCAGACTTGAAAAACCCCAGGAGGCTCTTGTAGTTCTGAAAAGCCATAACCAACCCGGCCAAAGGGAGGTAGGCGAAAATGAAAACACAGATCACCGCAGGAAGCAGCATAATGTGCAGCGGACGGGAATCGCTCAGGAGCGCACGTTTTTGCCGCCGTTCCCTTTTTAACCGGCGGTACACACTCCGGTTCATATCAATGTTCGTCATACGTTACTCCTCAAAAAAACGCGAAGGCCGCCGGAAAACGCCGGCAGCCTCCACAGGCCGTTTATTTGCTGTGATACCAGTTGTTCACTTCTTTGAGTATGTCGTTCCCGCCGAGGGTATTGTACTGGGCAACATACCGCTCAAAGTCGCTGATAGGGACTTCGCCCATGATCATACGGAGAAGCTGAGCGCTTCGGTACTCATTCAACTGCCCAGACTTGGTAACCATTGAAGGGGTAGTGATGTACACCTCTTTATAATACCGTTTCGCGCTGTTGTAGAGTTCCAGCATTTTAGCGACTCCTCCTTGTGCCGCAATGCGGCTGGTATAAAGACCCCATACCGCGCCGTCCGCTGCCTTGCCCCCGTGGTAATTCAGGAATGCCTGCGTGGTCCCCGAAGCTTCATTGTTGTTGGGAATATCGCTAAAGGGAAACCGGTCCTGACTAGTTATCCTCCGCTCTTCAAGGCTGTGGAAGAACGTATAATTGGCTTCCAGCGACGTAGGATCATAGATCCTCCAAGGGAACCAGATATACACATTAGAGTCGTCAATACGTTTTTGTTCAGCGGTCCTCATGGTAAGGTAATCAGGATCGAGCAGCTTCTTACCGTCTTCAATATCATAGTTGAGTAGCTTAAAAATCGCTTCGGGGTTTTTGCAGTTCCTGCTTACAACAATGAAGTTATTAACAGCATACCGGTTTATGGTGATGACAGGCTGTCCGCCGTTTTCCGTCAGCGTGGGGCCTACCACCCAGTCCACCGAAGGATCGAGGTTTTTGCTCATATTGAGAGGCCAGTTTGGAATCCACCATGAACCAAAGACAATGGCGTACTTACCAGCCACAATATCGTTCACCACTGGTGAATTGGCGGCCCATACATCAATGCCAGCAAAGTCCCGGACAAAATACCCCTTCCGGTACCACTCGTTGAGTTTGGTCAGCGCCTTTTTAAGGTTCGGGTGAGTCCCGGCGTATTCTAGGTTTCCCGTACCATAGTCAACATAGCCTGAGATACTGGCGCCATAGGCGTCGAGGATAGGCTGAAAGTCCGCAAGGCCCTGACCGCTAATCTGCTTGCAGGCAGGGAGTACGGGCTGTCCCGGATTGGCAGCCAAAATTTTATCGCAGAGCGCTTCAAATTCAGCAATGGTTTTGGGCAGATCAGCGTAGGAATTGATCCCATAGGCTTTAAGCTCGGTCATATTGTAATAGGTCTGACTTGTTTCCTGACCATTAAAGGTGAGATTCGGAAGGCCGTAGAGCTTTCCCTCCCTGGTGGCGGCGCCCAGGCCCACGTTGTAGGCGTTGTATATGCGTTCCATGTCCGGGGTACTGTACTTTGCCCACATATCGGTCAGATCCGCCAGGCCGCCCTGAGAATAGAGGTCCTCAAATTGATTCGGGGAGAGCATCATAATGTCGGGCAGATTTCCGGCGGCCAGCTCAGCGGCGAATTTTTGATCGTATTGATCGCCGTTGACAATCCAGCCGTACTTAAAATCAATGTTGAAAAGGTCCTTAAATAGCTTGATTTTGGGCTGGGTTTCGGGAGTGATGTTCTTCGGCGTGTCAGGGTTCTCTGATTCCCGGTATCCCAATACTGTGGTGATAGTAACCGGCGTTGGATACTTTTCCTTGAGCCGTTCCGCATTGCTTGTTGCTGTTGACACAAAGCCCCCGGAGCTTCCTCCGCTAGAACCGCCGCTCTGCTGTCCCCCGCCGGCAAAGGCGAAAGAGATCACCAGCGCCAAAAGCGCCGCCATACTAAAAAAACGTTTCATGTTATTATCCTCCATGAAAAAAATTTATTAATACAGGCATACGCCTATATTGCACGGTTTATACACGCCTCATAGAGGCATCCCTCACCCTCTTCTCTTTATTACTTTTTTTTCCAGTATCACTGCATTATTACTTTTTTTCACCGTATCACCGCACTCAAGATAGAGCCGAAGGAAAACTCCTTGCCGTAGGCGATCATCACAACACTACAGCGCAAGGTAGCGCAAATAATGGTCAAATCAGGATTGCCGGACAGAAATGTGTTTGTCCGTGAGGTACATGGTAAAGTCGCCTCAGCGAGCTGTCAACAAGAATCTTTCAAAACCGCCACAAGCCTTTTGCTTTTAGATAAAAGTAGTATTGACAAAAAAACAAAGACAGCCTAAGTTTGAGCAGGTTTTTTACAACTTAGGACAGGCTGCCCGAAGTTCGGGACGGGCTACTCAGAGTTCGGGACGGGCTACTCAGAGTTCGGGACGGGTTGCCCGAAGTTCGGGACGGGTTACTCAGAGTTCGGGACGGGTTGCCCGAAGTTCGGGACGGGTTACTCAGAGTTCGGGACGGGTTACTCAGAGTCTGGGACGGGTTGCCCGAAGTTCGGGACGGGCTACTCAGAGTTCGGGACGGGTTACTCAAGACTTGGGACGGGTTGCCCGAAGTTCGGGACGGGTTGACTAAGACTTTATTACAGGACGGGAACGGCGTGGATAGGGTGAATTGGGCTTGCTAAACATTCGTTTTGCCAAGAAACGCCGTTTATAGCACAAGGCAGTAAAAACTGAAAAACTATCAAGAGGAGTAAGGTATGGGTGAACATCAGGGGATTTTTCCGAAAAAAGAGGCGGGATTGGCTGATTGGGTGGAGATTTTCATTGGGCAGGTGGAGCAAAATGCCGCCGCATGGGAGATACCGCAGGCTGAGGTAACCAATGTGAAAACAAAGCTGGCCACATTCAAGGCCCTGCACACGCAATGCACTGGAGCTAACCGGACAAAGGCGCTGGTCGTGGAAAAAAATGAAGCCAAAGACAGCCTTTGCGCTGATATTCGGCAAATGGTGAAGTTCCGGTTCGCCAATCCCATTATCACTGACGCAATCAGGGTGCAATGCGGATTGTCTCCAAAGGATCATACGCGCACGCCCATCGGCGTACCCACAACAAGGCCCGAATTCAGCCTCAAGGTGAAGGACATAAGGCAGATTATTGTGGAGTTCTGGGATCAAGGCAGTACGAGCAAAGCCAAGCCCTACGGTATAAGCGGGGCTGTCATTTCATGGGGAATCTTTGACGAGCCTCCGGCGAATCCTGAGGCGCTGACTAAAGCGGTGTTGGCCACACGGACGCCCTTTATACTGGAATTCACCGAAGAGGATCGGGGCAAGACCGTCTACATCGTCCTACAGTGGCAGAACGAGAATGGGAAAAAGGGCAGCCCAAGCGAAATGCTTTCAACGATCATTCCCTAGCGGAGAACCATACGGCATACAACAGCGGCGGGCGCTGCAATCCAGACCCCGCCGTCGTTTTTTTTGCCCGCCTATCCTTAAACCATCAATAACCCCATGCCTAAAGGCAGGGGCTTGTAGCTTGGACTGATTACCCAGTATGCCCCGCAAGATTTCTGGTTCCTTCCATATACTAGATTTTTCACGATAGTTTCAGCGCCATCATATCCACAGACCTTGATTCCCCACACTATACAGGTACAAGAAAAAACGCTTGACCAGTTTAAGTTAGCCCAGTATAATTTTTAGTTAGCTGAATCTAACTAAAAATTTTGGAGGTTTTGTATGATAAAAAGAGAGCATACGTTTCTTGCTCTAAGGACTGGTTCATGCTGGTATAAAGTAGTATTTGCGTTAGCCCTGCTAACCTTGTCCGCTTGCAACCGCGAGAAGCAGGCGCCGTTGGCCGAAGCAGTGGCGCAACGTGACGAGAAGCAGGCGCCGTTAGCTGAAGCAGTGGCGCAACGTGAGGGGACGGCTTACCCGCTGGTCATCAAAAATTACGCTCCTTCCGAGCAGTACGGCGAGCCGTGGTCTGAGAAGACACAGGTTTTCGAGAAGTCCCCGTCCCGTGCCGTTGTTACGACTCAGACTGTGGCGGAACTCCTGCTCCACTTGGACCTCGCGGACAGGGTCGCTGGAGTCTGCGGTGTTTTTGATGCTGTTGAAGAAGGCTTAGAGGCGGAGTTTGCGAAGCTGACCATCATTACCGAGAGTTACGCCAGCAAGGAGCTTGTCATTGGCGCTAACCCGGACATAGTGATCGGTCGCGGGGGACTGTTTGCCAACGCGGACTGGGGCTGTGGGACTGTGGAAGACCTCAACGACATGGGCATAAAGACTTTTGCGCTCAATGCCTCCCGGCCTGACGCGGATATCGACGACCTTTACCGCGATATTGAGGAATTGGGCGAGATATTCGATGTACGGGAAAACGCCGCGGCAATGATACGCGAAACTCAGGCGAAATTCGCTGCTGTAAAAGAAAAGCTTGCGGACGAGTCTCCCAAGACGTACGGCTGGGTCTGGGGCGTTGACAATGGCGCAATTGCCATCTACTCGGCCAACACTGAGAATTTTATCAACGGGGCGTTGGAACACATAAAGCTCGTCAATGCTTTTGCTGATGTCTCAGGCGATGTGGGCATGGAACAGATCGTTGCCGCAAATCCAGACATACTGATTTCAGTGGATGCCTCGCTCACCGGAGATGCTTTAGAGGCGCTGTACTCCATCCCGGCGCTTGAGAATGTGAATGCCATCAAGAACCGGCAGCTCTATATCGTGGATTACAACGAGCTATGGGGCTATGGCTATCAGACCTTCAGGGGTATGGAAAAGCTGGCGGCTGAGGTGTTTGGTGGATGACCCGGCATTACGTGGTTTGCCGACGGGCGCCGTAGTCACGGGCGCAGCGGCTGCCCGTGACCGGGGCGTGAACCGGACGGCTTATGTTGGCCTTTTCACGATACTCCTGCTCGGCCTCGTGCTGTTCATCGGAGTTTCCGTGTCCCTTGGCCAAGTGGATGTGCCTCTGCGGGACACCTTTAGGATTCTCGCGGGGAAGCTCTTCGGCGTCTCAGGCGGAGAAATACAAGGGACCTATGTCAATGTCATCTGGCACATACGGTTCCCACGTGCGCTGCTTGCCTGTGTCGTGGGCGCGGGCTTATCAATGTGCGGAACAGCCATGCAAGCCGCAGTACAAAACCCTCTGGCCGACCCCTATATACTGGGCGTATCCTCCGGGGCATCCCTGGGAGCGACCTTTGCCATCCTCATTGGCTGGGGCGCGACAGGACTGCTCGCCCGGACTGGGGTTGCTTTCTGGGCCTTTGCGGGGGCGTTTGGCGCGTCCATGCTTGTCATGACCTTGGCCGGGATGGGAGGCAAGCCCTCTTCGGCCAAGCTTGTTCTGGCGGGGATGATCATCAACGCCCTTTGCGGCGCGATAACCAATTTCATTGTGTACACTGCCAACAACGCCCAAGGCATTCGCAGCGTGGCCTTCTGGTCTATGGGAAGTCTGGCCACTGCGAACTGGAAAATCCTGCCTCCGGTCGCCATCGTAACGCTGCTGTCCATTACCTTCTTCCTCACCCAGACCCGGATTTTGAACACCATGCTGCTTGGAGACGAAGCTGCCGTAACCCTTGGGGTCAGCCTTACCTTTTACCGGCGGCTCTATCTCCTGGTGTCGGCCCTTGCGACAGGAATTCTCGTGTCGAGCTGCGGGACCATAGGCTTTGTGGGACTCATTGTTCCCCACATTGTACGGGGAGCCGTTGGTTCAGACCACAAGCGGCTGTTACCTTTGGCCATTCTCTGCGGCGCTCTGTTTCTGGTGTGCGCGGATATTTTTGCCCGGACGATTGTAGCAGGGAGCGAGCTGCCCATCGGCATCATCACTGCCCTTGTTGGCGCACCCCTCTTCATGTACATGGTGGTACGGCGCGGCTATGGTTTCGGGGGACAATGATGGTGCTGAAGGCTGAACATATACGGGTGAGTATCGCCGACGCCCATATTGTACGGGATGTTTCTGTACGGGTTGAAGCAGGCCGTTTCGTGGGACTCATCGGGCCGAACGGGTGCGGTAAATCAACACTGCTGAAGAGTGTCTACAAGGTTCTCAAGCCGAAAAACGGGAGTGTCTTTCTGGACAATATTGATGTGTTAAGCTCCTCGCCCCGGCAGATCGCAAAACTACTGGGAGTGGTGGGACAGTTCAATGACATGAGCTTCGACTTCACGGTGGCTGAGATGGTACTCATGGGGCGAACTCCCCACAAAAAGCTGATGGAAGCGGACAATGCCGATGACTACCGGATAATGGAGGAAGCCCTGGGGCGGGTGGACATGGCGGAATACGCCCGCCGAAAATTCCTCTCCCTCTCCGGCGGAGAACGGCAGCGGGTGATCCTTGCCCGGACCATTGCCCAAAAGCCGGAAGTGATGATCCTCGACGAGCCGACAAACCACCTTGACATAAAATACCAGCTTCAAGTCCTGTCGGTGGTGAAAAAACTCGGCATCGGCGCTTTAGCGGCACTGCACGATCTGGTACTGGTTTCAGAGTTCTGCGACTATCTGTACCTCATGTCCCACGGCAGGATCGTCGCCTCCGGTGTCCCCGGGGAGGTGCTGACCAAAGAGGTAATCGAGGAGGTTTACGATGTGGCCTGTGAGATATACACCAACCCCGTAACAGGAAAACTGGGAATCACCTATCTAATCTGATTCGGTCTAACCTGATCCGATCTGAGAACACATGGCTTTGTCCCGGTAGAGCGAGTGAAGGCTGCAATGCTGCTTTACTCATATAATGCATCCATTCCCTAATGAGGAAACATGAGGCATACAACACTGGCGGGGCTGCGATCCAGACCCCGCTGTAATTTTTCTGACAGAAGAGTTCTCGCTCTATATCAATTCTGGCATTATTCGGAAGGAAGGTTTAGAGAACATGGTGATAGACAGGGTACTGGACATAGTGGCGAGTATGCGCGTATCCATGACTGCGCCCTGTCCGGGTATGTTAAGGACATTAAGAAGGCTCCTTGCTCACACCCACACGGTAGATTGGCGGTGGGTTCAACGATCAAGGAGCCTTACCTCCGCAAACAGTTACTTCCCTTTGTTTACATAATCCATGTTGCCAATCTCTGTTACCTCGTAGCCGCCATCTTTATAGATGATTTTGGTAACGCTGGCGTTTTCAAGCTGCCCACCGGCTGGACGCTTGTCAGTCATGTCGGAAATAAGCGCCAGTATGGAGATGCCGTGAGCAACCACAAGTACATTGCCGCCGCCCCGTGCCGCTGTCGCGGTCGCTATCTCATCAAGCTGCTTACGCATACGGATACGAACCATGTCATAATCCTCTGCCAAACCAGTGGTATCAAGCCCTTTAACCGCGCCAAGTATCTCAGTGATACCAATTTCACCGGATATAACCGCCTGCATGGTCGCTTCATACGTTTCATAGTCCAGTGTCTTACCCGCGTCTCCCCACATTTCCTCGTCGTACGCTCCTTCGTAGATGCCGAAGCCGCTTTCACGGAAATTCTTGCTCTCATTGAGTGGCAGACTCTGTTGCCCGTTGTTAGCGAGTATGAGACGCGCTGTCTCACGCGCCCGCCCCGAATCGCTCGACCATGCCGCGACAAACCACACGTCGCGCAAGCCTTTACCCAGCTGTTCAGCGACTTCCACGCCCGGTTCAGTGAGCGGCGTATCCGCCCAGCCCTGTGCGCGGTGTACTGTGTTGAACATTGTCCGCCCATGCCGAGTAACATAGAATGTTACCTCCCCATTACCAGAACCCTGGGACGGCGCATACTGCGCCTGAACCTGCGGCGACGCGCCCACCGTACCAACTCCTATGACCAGCGTCAGCGCGATGAAGCACACGCTAAACCCAAGCCATTTCCGACTTTCCTTTGTCATCATAGTCATAATGACCTCCTCATATAAAAAGTCCACGATTCGTGAACCTGTTTCCTCGTCTCGTTCCCTTCTCAAAAGCCGCGTCAAAGGAGCATATTACACGGTGTATACAATGCGTTATGTTCTTTGCTGTGGCGTTTCTACGCGGAAGCTATACTGAAAACTCACTAAGCGTTACTACTTTTGAGTCTTCAGGCTGCTTATATTGCTTTTTAATGGCAGTCTTTGCGTCTTCCATTGTTTTGAGGTATTTTTCCCCAAGGGCATATTGGGCTTTTGGTCTTTCGCCGCAAGATTTGCAATCCTATCTTTTTGCCCTTGCGCGTATGCTGGTAAGGCTGTTTTCTGCCAAGCAGGTATCTACCACATAAACGCGAACAGAGCCTTTTCGTGGTAATCCCGTTCCGGCCCAAAGATTGCCGAGGGGAAGGCTGCCTTGTTGGGAGCGTCCGGGAAATGCTGGGTTTCAAGGCAGAAACCGTCGTGTATCCGGTAGACTGATCCGGCCTTGCCCTGAAGCTCAATGATGTGGTTCCCGCTGTAGAACTGAACCCCCGGCTGAGTGGTGAATACTCGCATGGTTCTGCCGCTGGTCTCTTCAAACACCTCGGCGCAGGGCCGCAGCGTGCCGGCTTCCCCGTCAACCACAAAGCAGTGGTCATAGCCGCCCGCTACCGCGTCAAAATCCCTCTTTATGGGCTTGCGACGCTTGAAATCAAAAGGCGTTCCCGCAACCGGTACTATCTTTCCAGTGGGAATAAGGGTCTGGTCAACCTCAAGAAACGAAGAAGCGTGCAGCATAAGCTCGTGGGATAGAATATCCCCCTCGCCCTCACCGGCAAGGTTAAAGTAAGCGTGGTTCGTGAGGTTCACCGGGCAGGGCGCGTCAAGTTTAGCCTGATAATCAACAACCAGCTCATTGGACTTGGTAAGCCCGTAGCTCACCGCAGCCTTGAGCCTGCCCGGATAGCCTTCATCCCCGTCAGGACTGTTAAGCTCAAAGCGGACAAAGACCCCGTCCTTTTCCTCGTAAGCCTCAGACTTCCAGAGCAACTTGCTGAAACCCCGTCGTCCCCCGTGGAGACTGTGCGCCCCGTCATTCTTGAACAGGGAATACTGCTTGCCATTCATGGAAAAGCACGCGCCACCAATTCGGTTGGCAAAGCGCCCAACCGTAACCCCAACAGCGGCCTGGTTGTGGGCATACCCGTCCAGCGTGTCAAAGCCCAAAAGTACGTCGTCCACGCGGCCGGTTTTACGCGAAGGCACGCGCAGGGAAGTCCACGCCGCCCCCAAAGAAGTGATAGATAGCCTGAGTTCTCCGGCTTTCAAAGTATACAGAAATACTTTTTTCCCGGAAGAAAGGGTTCCGAATTTTTCCCGCGTTATTTTCATTATAAAGACCTCCTGGTTGTTTGTTTCGCCTGTTATAGTGTCTGACACCACCGCCGCATGAAGCGCGACCCAACCCCTTTCTCGCAACGTTGGAGCGTAAGCAGGGTTACGGGGGATTATTCCCCCTGCATACAATACGCTTTCAAGGAGAAATCTTCAATAGCCAGACACCCTAGCTGCGATAAGAAGCATCACGGAAGGAACGAGCGTGAAGCGCTTGAGCAGTACGTTGAATTCGTACACCTTCTCAAAAAAGGTGTCTGGCGCCGTATTCGTCGCGCCCTGTTTGGCGTACGTTCTGGCTGCGCGGCAGGTGAAGCTAAAGGCGATTGCCAATGGTTCTACTCGCCCTGCCTTGTCAGGCATCATCACACTGACTGCCCGCTTTGCGGTATACAGGATCGTGCGTCCTGTTACGGCGGCTGTGTGGTACAAGGGCGCTATAATTCCGCGCCTTGCCGATTCATCAGCTTCACGGCATTTTCTCCATTATATTTTCCTGGAAAACCCCATCAATCTCAAAACAATGCCGACCAGATATTTCAGGCACACAATTGTCGCAATAGGGATTATAATATTCGTTACGACGAAACACATGATATAGTTTATCATACTGTCTATAAAGGTATCAAATGTTTGTTTTATGTCGTCAAAAAAACTGGCAATGCCAGAGCCAATTTGCCTCAGGCGGTTTATAAATGAAGAATTATTTACATCGTCTCCAATTTTTTCAGCTTCCTCAGAGCTGCCTTCTATTTCATGTATTGTTTCATGTATTTGGCTTGACAGAATAGACGCCTCTATTACATTGGATAATTCCAAAGACAGAGGAACAGCTGAACATATTCCCGCGAAAACTATGATAAGACCGGCTATTATTCTTTTCAGATGTTCAGCGTATTTCTTAATCCATAGTGCAATGACAATAAAAATCGCGCAAACAGGAACAACTATTTTTAACGAAAACCACATTGATATAGCCAGTAACATTTTTTCTATGGCAATAGCTCCTATGGCCCACAGGCATATATCCGAGATTTTATCCAGCGTATTATCTACAACATCTGTCCAGCCCAACGGCTCGGCAGATATTGCCAAACCGCCGACAACGGGTATAGAGCCTTCCACCTGAATAGTCTCCAGAATGGAAATAACGCCGCTGACAATTTTTACCTGAGCCCAAACCCCCGCGACCTGCGTCTGTTTTCTGGTTAATTGCCCTTGAAGCCCGCCGCTGTCCTTACCGGCGGTATATTGAAATGATGAAGCATAGAACGAAACTCCCAAAGATAGCGCAATCAACAGAAGCGATAACACTATTCTCCCCGTTGTTTTTCCCGATTTATCAAGCTCCATATAATACCCCTATACATTTAAGATAGTCCGAAAGAATACCATCCTGTTTTGCCGCTCAAATATCTTTCCATTTTTATTCTGTACAATCAGCATACCTTTAATACCGGTGTCTTCAATAACATATACATCTTGAGCTAATTGATTCTACTTTATGTAGATTCTTTTGCGCTGTCAACAAGTTAAGGATTGAGGATTGTGCGCAGCCTCCGCCGCCCCTAGCGCAGACTCCGCCGCCCTCAGCGCAGCCTTCGCCGCACGTAGCGCAGACTCCGCCGCACGTAGCGCAGCCTTCGCCGCCCTGAGCGCAGAGTCCGCCGCCCTTAGCGCAGAGGCCGCCGCCCTCAGCGCAGAGTCCGCCGCACGTAGCTTTGGACATATCCGCTTGAAAGGGACTTATCCCCAGGCCGCCCGTAACCGTTTCCCTCATTGCCAGTAAGGACTCTTCCTGTAGGCAAAAGCTCCATGCGAGAAAGCACGCGCTTGACACTCCAAGCGGTTGTATGACAATCCCAAGGCGAAGGTTTCTGGCACGCGGACAAAAGGCTTTTCATTCTTATCTATCATGATACTCATGATACTGACTTGGCGCGCCGGTCCTCGCGGCACTTGCCAGAGTTTTGCGCACTGAGTATGCTCACAGCTAAGGAGTGATTACATGGCCAAGTACCCATTCGACAGTATAGAACCCAAGTGGCAGCGCTACTGGGATGAACACAAGACCTTTAAGACGCACGAGACTGACGCGCCCCGCGAAAAACGGCGCTATGTACTCGATATGTTTCCCTATCCCTCTGCTCAGGGACTGCACGTCGGGCATCCAGAAGGCTACACCGCTACGGATATCTACTGCCGCTTCCTGCGTATGAACGGCTATAATGTCCTGCACCCAATGGGCTTTGACGCTTTTGGCTTGCCCGCCGAAAACTTTGCCATCAAGACCGGCACTCACCCTTCGGTAACAACCGCCGCCAATATCAACAAGTTCCGCTCACAGATCAAGGCCCTGGGCTTTTCCTACGACTGGGATCGGGAGGTAGATACCTCAAGCGCGGAGTATTACCGATGGACCCAGTGGATTTTTCTCAAGCTATTCAAAAACGGGTTGGCTTATGAGGCGGAAAGCCCTATCAACTGGTGTCCCTCGTGCAAGACCGGCCTTGCTAATGAGGAAGTAAAGGAGGGGTGCTGTGAACGCTGCGGGACCAAGGTTACCCGCAGGCGGATTCGACAGTGGATACTCAAGATTACGGCGTATGCGGAGCGGCTGCTCGAAGACCTCGACGGGCTTGACTGGCCGGAGCCGGTGAAGCTCATGCAGAGGAACTGGATTGGGCGCTCAGAGGGCGCGAATGTGTTCTTTAATATAGAAGGTTTTGATGACAAGCTTGAAATCTACACCACACGCCCGGATACGCTCTTTGGCGCTACCTACATGGTGTTGTCGCCGGAGCATCCGCTTGTAGGCAGGCTCACCACAGCGGAACAGCAAAGCGTTGTGAGCGCCTATCTGGACGCGGCGGCAAAGAAGAGCGACCTTGAGCGTACCGACCTTGCCAAGGTGAAGACCGGCGTGTTTACCGGCGCTTACGCCATCAATCCGGTGAATAAAGAGCGGATACCTATCTGGATCGCTGACTATGTACTTGTCTCTTACGGAACCGGCGCAATCATGGCGGTTCCCGCGCATGATGAACGCGACTGGGACTTTGCCAAAACCTTTGGCCTGCCGATTAAGCTCGTTGTTGCCGCTGAAAAGCCGGACAGCGGCGCTGACTACAGCGCGGAACCCGCCGAGTGCAGCGCCGCCGATGGCTGGGCGGTCAACTCCGGTCGCTTCAGCGGCTTGCCTACACCCGAGGCCATCAGGCAGCTTACCGCGTGGATTGAGGAACAGGGCCTTGGTAAGAAAGCGGTAAACTACAAACTGCGCGACTGGATATTCAGCCGTCAGCGCTACTGGGGCGAGCCGATTCCGCTTGTACACTGTCCACACTGCGGCATAGTGCCTCTGCCGGAAAGCGAGCTTCCGCTGAAACTGCCTGAAGTGCAGTCCTACGCGCCAACCGGCACCGGCGAATCGCCGCTTGCCGCTATTGAGGACTGGGTTACCACCAGCTGCCCCGTGTGCGGCGCTCCGGCAAGGCGCGAAACCAACACCATGCCTCAATGGGCCGGCTCCTGCTGGTACTATCTGCGCTATCTCGATCCCCACAACGACACTGCCTTTGCCGCCAAAGACAAACTCGAATACTGGCTGCCGGTTGATCTTTACGTCGGCGGCAATGAACACGCTGTTCTGCACCTCCTGTACAGCCGCTTCTGGCATAAGGTACTCTACGACCTCGGTCTCGTGAACACGAAAGAGCCGTTTCAGCGCCTCCTGAACCAGGGCATGATTCTAGGCGAAGATAACCAGAAGATGAGCAAGAGCCGTGGCAATGTCATCAACCCCGACGTCATCATAAAGAACTACGGCGCTGACGCCATGCGGGTTTACGAAATGTTTATGGGGCCGCTGGAGGTAACGAAGCCCTGGCTGACCGCTGGTCTTGTGGGCGTGTCGCGTTTTCTTGAGCGCGTCTGGGCTATTGGGGAGAAGCCGCTGACCGGCGATAACGCGGTAAGCGAACTGACGCGGCTTTTACACAAGACCATCAAGAAGGTGAGCCACGACACCGAGACCCTGAATTTCAACACTGCCATCAGCGCGATGATGGTGTTCTCCAGCGAGCTTGCGAAGCTTGAGCGTATCCCCCGCGTGCTTTGGGAGCCGTTCATACAGCTTTTAAGCGCCTATGCCCCGCACCTGGGCGAGGAACTCTGGCGGAACTGCGGGCATGACGAATCAGTGTCCAAATCCACCTGGCCGGTCTGGGACGAGGCCCTCTGCGCTGACAGCGAGGCGACCATTGTAACGCAGGTGAATGGCAAGATACGCGAGCGGTTCACTGTGGCTGTAGGCACGGATACGGCTGTGCTGGAAAAGACGGCGCTGGCCATGCCCGCTGTTGCCAAGTGGCTGGAAGGCAAGGCCATTGTCAGGGTTATCACTGTGCAGGATAAGTTGGTTAATATCGTTGTGAAGTGAGCGGTGAATTACAATTCATCCCAGGCAAAGCAGAGTACGTCTTTTATATCAACGGCGCCGGTAAACAGCATACATAAGCGGTCAATGCCCAGCGCCATGCCTGCGCCGTCGCATAAACCGCTTTTCAGCATGGCAAGATATTTTTCGTCATATACTACGGCGGGCAGGTTATTATTCACGCGGTTCATGTTTGCCCGTTCAAAAAACAGTTTTTGCCGCGCTTGGTCCTGGAGAAACGGAAACCCATCGGCGATTTCAATGCCGGCGATAATTATTTCCGTTCTTTCCGTCCACCGTGAATCCGCCCCGGTTCCGGCTGAACTGGTCATTGTTGAAGGCCATTTCTTTATCAGTACCGGCGCGCTGAATCCCATTTTTTTTATTGCTTCATCTAATAACACGGACAAGAGCAGGCCGGGATTGTTCAGAGCTATTTCATCCGGTTCAATTCCAGCCTTTTGCGCCAGTAAGACTGTTTCTGAAATGTCATAATCATCAGGAATCACGATGCCATAATAATCGTAAAAAACGCTTTGAAAGCTCATTGTCTGCCAGGGTGTTTTTATGCTTATGTTTGAATTCTGGTATTCAAAATAATCGGTGTTCTGATAAAATTCAGCGCATAAAGCGGTAATGATATTCACCACGTCATGTTCAATGGTTTCCAGCGTAGCGTGAGCGCGTCCCCATTCAAGCATGGTAAATTCAGGGTTATGATAGTTGTCAAACTCGTATTCCCTGAAATTTTTTGTCAGGGTAAAGACTTTATCAAAACCGCCAGCAATCATTCTTTTTATATGATACTCGGTTGATGTGGTCAGATATTTATCTTTTACCTCAAAAGACTGAATGGCTATATCAGGGCTTGTTCCAGAAACAAGCAGGGGTATTTCAGCTTCAAAGAATTGACAGGCTTTGTAATACGAGCGAATCAGCTCGATTATACGCTGTCTTTTGAAGAGTTTGTCTTTGCGTGTCAGTCCGTTTTTATCTTTTTCCAGCCAGCGTGTTTTATCTGATGAATAATACGCCACTTAATGTTCCTTTACATAAAAATAGACGCTGTCAGGGGCCGCGTTTTCATGGGCAGTGATTACGCCGATTTTTTTCATGTTAAACTGTTCAGCTACCCGCCTTCCGTCGTCAGAAACCGTGGCGCAGAATAAGCCGTCGTATTGAAGCGTGGATAGTTCATCCGCGTAATTTTTAATTAACACGCGGGAATACGCGGAATGAGTTAACGGCGGCGCTATGCTGTAATTAAACAGGTAGATATAGGGAGTTTTTTCCTTCGCGGGAAGGAAAAACCGGTTGCTTATTTCAATTGTTTTATCATGGCGCATCATGGCGATATGAGTGAATACGTTTTTTTCAACATAATACCAGCCGGTATATCCCACCGGATATGCTTTGTTATTCATCAGCGCCCACCAGACCGTAAATCCTTCAGGGAACGAGTTCACAATATAAAGCAGGCGAGGAAAATCAACCTGATCTTCCTTTTTGGTATATGACAATAAATCAGCATAATATACCGAAAGAAGAAAAGCTCTCCAATCAGAATTGCTTATATAATCAAAATACCGGCTCTTATTCTGGTTCGCGTCAAACTTTACTTTGAAAAAATTCTGCGCCTGAAAATCCACAACCGCGTTAAAATCGCTTATCAGCCTTTCCGCCTTGCTGTCTATATCGCCGCTGAGAAAATCATCGAGATACGGTTTCACGGTAATCATAATCCTTCCTTTCTATTTTTAAAAATAGCGCAAAGCGCTTCTGATACCGAGGGAATATAATACCCGCCTTCAAGTATCATCAGCAGTTTTCCTTCACACAATTCATCAGCCCAGAGACAGACTTTCCGCGTCAGCTCACGGTAATCTGTTGGCGTAAGGCGCATGGCTCCTTCGGAATCCCCTTTGAGCGCGTCGAATCCTGATGAAATACAGAGCAAGTGTGGAGAAAAGCGCCTGAGAATAGGATACACCACGGTATCCATAATGTCAAGATAATAGTTTCCATCTTTATCGGCGGGAACGGGAATGTTTAACGTAAATCCCTTTCCCTTATTACGACCAGTTTCGTCAGTATTGCCGCTATTTTCAGGAAATAGATTCGCTTGATGTATATCGATAAAGTATACCGCGTCCGTTTCAAAGAATATTTCCTGCGTTCCATTGCCATGATGGACATCCCAATCAATGACGGCGATTCTTTCCAGCCCCATAGCCAGCGCTTTATGTACAGCGACAGCCATGTTATTTACAATGCAGTAGCCCATTGCCCTGCCGTAAGCGGCGTGATGCCCTGGCGGTCTGACAAGGGCGAAACCCTTTGTATACGTTCCCTGTATGATATGTTCAATAAGCTCAAGGCAAATCCCCGCCGCTGATAGCACTGCGTCAAGAGTATGTTCTGAAAAGAATGTTTCATAATCCAAATCCACAGAACCTTTAATAGAAAATAAATAGTTAATATACTCACGTGAATGAGCCAGATACAATTCTTCTTTTTTAGCCTTTCTTTCGATGATTGTTATAGCGTTTTTCCCAAAAATGTTTTTAACAGCTTCCCAGATATACGCGATTCTGTCCGGCTGTTCCGGGTGCCAGTCAGGGTTTTTGTGTTTGAGCATGGCTTTACAAGACGCATAAATCATAACGCAGTGTACCAGTATAAAAATTGTCAAGCGGCCATTACTGGTCTGACAAAAGCAGCAGCGCTGTTGAATACGGCGGCAGTTCCAGCGCGGCGTCTTGTAACGAAGGCGCGACTGCTGAAGCAGCGGCGCTCAGAAAACCGGCGATGGATGCTGCGTCCACGACGCTCACGGTTTTAGCGACACTGGCGAGGTTGTGGATAATGGCGACGCGAGTGAGGCTGTCGGACACGATATAGGCGGCAATGGCGCGATCCTGCGATGGCAGTTCCGATGGAGCGCCGTTATAAATCACGGGATATTGATTTTTCAGCCGTATCGCGTCAATGTAAAAGCGTATCAGCGAAGAGGGGTCGGCGAGCTGTTCAGAGACGCCCGCGCTGGCGGCCCATCGCTGAGTCATGTTGTCTGGCCCGTGTGTAATGCCGGCGCTGTCGTTTGTTGACCAGATCATGGGGCCGCGTTTATTTTCATCAATGCCGCGTCCTTCCATACCAATTTCCTCACCATAATATATAAACGGGTTACCGGGCATAAAAAGGTAGAGCGCCGCCGCCATTTTCATCTTCACAATGTCGCTGGCAAAATAGCCGGCGGCGCGGTCGGTGTCGTGATTCGCCATAAAAGGCGCGTCGATTGCCGCTGGATTCTGCCGCGCCATGAGCGTGCGCCAGCGAATAACGTTCCGCGCAAAATCCGCGCCAACGCTGGTATTAACAGCCCTGGCAATGACGCCGTTTTCCTGCGCCAGCGAAAAATTAAACAGCGACGGAATTCCGCTCGCGTAAAAAGCGATAATTTCCGCGTCATCAGACCAGACCTCGCCGACGACATACACGTCATCTTTAATTGATTTACAATAATCAGTAAACCAGCGCGTAACCTCAATGCTTTTCTGCCGCGCTGTGTCAACATGCTTTATCGCGTCAAGCCTAAAACCAGCGACGCCTTTTTCAAGCCAAAACGCCGCGATTTTTTCAAATTCAGCGCGAACCGCGTTGTTATCAAAATTAAGGTCAGGCATTCCAGACCAGAAATCACCCTCATAAAACTTGCCGGTATCGCCTAAAGAGTAATAATTGCCGGGCGGCCTGGTATCCACCACATGATAATAGCGCTGATATTCCTCATCGCCGTTCCACGCCCGCTGAAACCATTCGTGTTCCGACGATGTGTGATTCATCACAAGGTCGATAATAAGCTTTATACCCCGCTTGTCGCACTCGGCGCTCAGCGCGTCAAAGTCGCTGATGTTGCCATAGGCTGGATCAATGGCGTAATAATCAGTGATGTCGTATTTATGATACGATGGCGACGGCATGATGGGCATGAGCCAAAGTCCGTTGATATGCAGACTAGTGTTTGAATCAGGCTTGGTATCGTTAAGATAATCCAGCTTTTGTATAACGCCGCGCAGATCGCCCATGCCGTCTCCGTTGCTGTCGTAAAATGAGCCGACAAAAATCTCGTAATAATTACCATATCCGTCTAGCGCTTTTTTTGCCGCCACTGCCGTCTCTTTTTTAACGCACGCCCCCAGCGTTACAAGCGCAATAACAATAAGCGCCGCGTTTTTAATATATCGAGAAGATTTCGCTGTCATTATTACATTCCCATTGACCATATTGTTTTTGTGTAGTTCCGCCTGAAACATATATTTTCCTTCCCTTTGATATATAAATTCTTCGCATACTTCCAACTGGAACCCGCGCCAATTCCGCGCCCTTGAAATATCCATTGACAAATAACACCAGGACTTCACTAGCTTGGTTATCAATAAAAAACATGATTCTACCATGCTTGTCATCTTGTGCCTCAATGGAACCCGCAATCTCCATCATTTCAACAAACCCAGCGCATGAACCGAGCGTTACACAGATGACAGCGCCAATGATGGCGCGTTTTATCGCGCTTATGTTAATCAATCTTTTCAGCCTTATCATAGGCGCGGGAAAGCGCGAAGCCAGTAATGATTTCCGCGAAATAAAACACGACAATGTGCAGCGCCGGCACAAACAGCCCGATCAATGCCGAGCCGACTACCGGCAGGGTTGACGACATGATAAATATGCTGAGACGTTCCCTGAACGAAAAGCGCGTCGAATTCATGCGATGCAGGCCCATAAACACGGCGGCGAGCGCGTAAAACACAAGTTGTAACACCAGCACCAGTATGAACGCCAGCAACAAAACCGAGGGCAGCATAGTGCCAAAACCAGCGCTGTACAGCGCGGCGTTAAATTCGTCGATGAGACCGCTATCGGCAAGCGCGGGATGTATTGTTTGCCCCAGTTCCGCGCTTGCGATTTCGGCAAACTGCTCGCCATAGAGCCGCGAGTAAAAGTCCCACGGCGCGAGCCGCGCTATAGCAAACATCACGGGGAAGTTCAGCGCGAGTGTAATAAACAGAAAATGCAGGGCAAGGTAGCGTTTTTTCAGCCCCCGTGTCAGATCAACAAAACGTTTTGCGTTGCCATTGCCCAGCGCCGCCGCTAAAAAGTAATCTTTCATAAAACCTTAATCCCACAGATGTACCGGCTCCATCAACCTAGCAGCCTAAACAACTCCTCATAAAAACCGCTGAGTGGCTTATAAAAACCGCTAAGCGATTCATAAAAACCGCTGAGTGGCTTATAAAAACCGCTAAGCGATTCATAAAAACCGCTGAGTGGCTTATAAAAACCGCTAAGCGATTCATAAAAACCGCTGAGTGGCTTATAA
>JAISAE010000056.1 GCA_031266875.1 Treponema sp. | reverse complement strand
AACAGGCAACAGGCAACAGGCAACAGGCAACAGGCAACAGGCAACAGGCAACAGGCAACAGGCAACAGGCAACAGGCAACAGGCAACAGGCAACAGGCAACAGGCAACAGGCAACAGGTTATCTTAATGTCTTAAGGGTATATGCTTGTATTGCTGTAATTGTTTTCCATGTATTTTCCAACGATTCATCACTGACAGAATTCGAAAAATATATTTGCGTAATATTGAATAATATTTGGCTTTGGCATGTGCCGTCATTTGTAATGATTTCCGGGGTTTTATTTTTAGACAAGGAAAAGGAAATTTCTGTTAGTAAAATATATAAAAAATATGTTTTTCGTATTGTTTTAGCATTAGTCATATTCGGTTTACCTTTTGCTTTTATGGAATTATTTTTTAATGCCCATTATCAATTCAATATTGAACAAATTGGAACGGCCATAATAAATGTATTCCAAGGAAAATTATGGGATCATATGTGGTATTTATATATGATAATAGGTTTATATATTTTACTACCCTTGTTTAAAATTTTTGTTAATTTTGCAGGTAAAAAAGCATTAGAATATGTGATAATTATATTATTTATCTTTACAAGTGTAATACCAACCCTTCAAAATATATTTCCGTATAAATTAGGGAGCTATATTCCAATAAATTCTGTTTTTGTATTATATCTACTGTTAGGACATTATATCCATCAATATGACGTGCGTATCAATAACAAATTATTATTTCTGACTAGTTTGTTATATTTATTGTATATGGCTTTAATTTCTTTAAATAAAAATTTTATTAATGGAACTAATATTATTGGTTTGAATGGCAATATATCGCCATTAGTTGTAATGATAACATTATGCGTATTCTGCTTCATTCGGCAAAACATATCTTCAAATAAGATCTATGATTTTGTTTCCCAGCAGGTATTTGGAATGTATTTAATACATCCGTTATTTTTAAATATGTTTTTCAAATTCATAAAATTTACGCCTGAAAAATATCCATTGATTTTGGTTGTCATTTGTATAACGGTAACAACGGTAATATTTTCATTTCTATTTAGTATAATTGCAAGGAAAATAAAGATTATAAAGAAATATGTTTTATAAATAAAAGCAAAGCAAACGGCACATAACAAGACTGTCTACGCTTCGCCACCAGTAGGTGGCTCGGTCTGCGGTTTTGCTAGATCATTCCGCTGCGCTCCATTCCCATGCCGTTGTTCCGCCACATTTTGCCGGACATGGTCTCTGTTTCGCAAGGCCCTTATTCGGGCTGACAAAATGTCATATACAGCCGGGACATTATGTGCAATGCCAAACAAAATCTACTTGACAGATAGAAAAAAACATTATACCCTTATCAAGGTTGAAGGATCTGAAACTTATGGACTAAGAACCTATACAATAACTATTACTGACCAAGATTTATTATTTGGAGAAGAAAAATACAAGAATATAGACAGGATAGATATAAAAGAAGAATTGGAGAATGTTAAAAACATACGTGATATTTTTATAGAAAATGGACCACGCATTTTGGAAAAAGGAATAGATCAATCAATTTTTGATTAGTTTTTAAACGGTTTGTTGTTTGAAAATCGAAGTTTCCTAATAACTCTGGTATAAAATGTTTGGTACTGCACATAACGAGGCTGTATACATTCCGCCGCCATTCGGCGGCTCCGGGTTTCCAGTTGTCTAGGTCGCTACGCTCCCACGGCTCACTCCACCCACATTTTGTCCGCCCTTTGCTGCGCAAAGCCTTTATTCGGCCACCAAAACGCCGTAAATAGCCGGAACGTTATGTGCAAGTTTGCCTAAAAGTTTGTTAAAAATTATTGACACTGGATAAAAATATGTATATAATCAATTCAAGAGGTATAAACATAATGGAACTTCCTGAGTATTGGATAAAATGTCCTAATTTAGAGATAAACGATACTGAAAAACTATTTTTTGACAGTATTTTTGAAAATATTATAAAATCTGGTAAAAATCAGATGATTAAATATTCTTCATTAACTCCTAAATGGAAATTCTTATCTTACATAGCAAAACAATACCCATATATATTGCATGGGTCAGGGAATAATAATATTAAAACATTTGAACCAAGACAACCTATTGATTTAACAACATTTGGAAATCAAAAAGCCGTTTACGCTGCCGCGGACGGTATTTGGCCAATATTTTATGCAATACTTAACAGGGCAAAGTACCCGATGTCACTGTGTAGTGGTTGCATTTATATAAAAGCTGAAAATGAAATATTAACAGGACCGTTTTATTTTTTCTCTATAAGTAAAAATGCACTAGAACAAAGACCCTATCAACCAGGAACAATATATATTTTACCAAAAGATACATTTCAAACACAGTCAGATGAGACAATAAAAGGAAATAAAATATATATTCCCCAATTGGCCAGTATTGTAGAAGTTAAACCTGTGGCAAGAATACAAGTTGGGCCAGAAGATTTTCCATTTCTTAATTTTATCAGAGGCTTTAATGAAAGTGATCTCGAAAGTTATAGCAATGCAATGGCAAGAGGTGAACCATTACCGCAGAAAATATAAATAAAAAGGCAAACCTGCGCATAAACAGGCGTATGCATTCCGCGCCTTCGGCGCCCCATGGTTCTGGCTGGCTAGGTCATTCCGCTGCGCTCTATTCCCGCAGCCGGAACGTTAGGTAAAATAAAATATTTGTGTAAAAATCAATTGAGGTTGAAAATGGTACAATTATATACAGAAAGGCTAATAATAAGGGATCATGTTTTAGATGATTTAACGGAACACCATGAGTTATTATCAGATGAAAAATCGATGAGATATTTACCAGAAATTAAAACAAAGAATTTAAATGAATCAAGGGAAAATCTTATAAAATCTATAGAAGGAGCCGATTCAAAAGACAGAAAATTATATTTTTTTAGAATCGAAAACAGAAATACAAAAGAATATATAGGGGAAATAGGATACACGGTAACAAAAGAAACACCGTTTGGAAAAATAGTTGGTATGGGATATTTTATAAAAGAAAAATATTGGAGAAAAGGATATACAACGGAAGCGTTAAAAAGAGTGATAGAATACGCATTTGAAGATGATAATGTATATAGAATATCGACAGGCTGCATAAAAGAAAATAAAGGTTCTGAAAAAGTAATGGTAAAAGAGGCCGAATATAAAGAATATCAATTACATGAAAATAAATTAAAGGACAGGGTAGAATACAGATTAATAAAACATGAATGGAAAAAGTGAAATGTAAAAATAGGAAAACAAGTCCGCCCGCCGTCCATGACGAGCGCTTCATAGCGGTTTTTATTTCACATAACAGGTCTGTTTACGCTTCACCGCCAGTAGGCGGCTAGGTCAATCGCTTCGCTCATTCCCACGCCTCATTCCGGCACATTGCGGGGGCGGGCAATGTCGTAAACAGCCGGAACGTTATGCGAAATGGTGGCTAAAATTTGTTTAAAAAAATGGAAAAGGTATTGACTAAATATTTGTTATACTGGATTATTATAACGGTTTATAAAACAAGGAGTTAAAATGGAAGAACCGGCAACGCATGAATTTGATTTTGCCCTTATCAATGAATATTTTGTAGAGCTGGAACGGCAAGGGCCTGGCAGTCCTGAAGCAACTATTAGGGCGTTAAGTTTTATCGGCAATCTTTCAAATGAGTCCAAAATTGTCGATTTAGGTTGTGGCACAGGCGGTCAAACAATGGTTTTAGCACAAAATACAAAAGGAACCATTACCGCCCTCGACCTTTTCCCGGGTTCGATTGATAAACTCAATGTAAATGCTGGAAAACTCGGTTTGCGGAATAGGGTAAAAGGTATTGTTGGTTCAATGGACAATCTGCCTTTTCAGAATGAGGAATTTGACCTTATTTGGTCTGAGGGCGCTATTGCCCAGACAGGGTTTGAGAAAAGTTTGAATTATTGGAAAGGCTTTCTCAAAAAAGGCGGGTTTTTGGCCGTAACATACGAGTCGTGGTTTACCGATGAACGTCCCGCGGAAATTGAAAAATGGTGGGTTGACGCGGTTCCTGAAATTGCCACGGTAGGGCATAATGTTTCAGTAATGCAAAAAGCAGGTTATGTTCCTGTTGCCGCATTTACGTTGCCTGAGAATTGTTGGATAGATACTTATTTTATTCCGCAAAAAACACGGCAAGAAGAATTTTTGAAAAAATATGAGGGAAATAAAATCGTTGAGGATTTTATCGCGTTTATGAGGCAGGAAGCAGAGTTGTATTCAAAATATAAACAGTATTATGGATATGTGTTTTATATTGGGAAAAAATATAAATAATGGTGTACGCCCCACTTCGCATAACAGGCCTGTTTACGCTTCACCGCCTTTCGGGGCGGGGGAACATTCCCACGGCAAACCTCCGCCACATGTTGCCGGCTCTGGTCTTGCTACGCCAGCCCTTATACGGGCTGGCAAAACGTCGTAAACAGCCAGAATGTTAAACGCTGTTCCAGCCCTTTATTCCCACGTATCAATACATCTTCAAATCATAGAACTCTCAAGGCTGCGAATTTTGATATGTCCTGTCAAAATATCCTTATTGGTATTTCGGCAGCCAATAATTAGCCTTGAAACCGAACCACCGGGACTTTTTGGTCCGGTTATTCTATCCCGAACTCCGTTTGTTCTGTTCCGAACTCCGACCGTTCTATCCCGAACCTCGTTTGTTCTATCCCGAGCCTCGACTGTTCTATCCCGAACCTCGCTTGTTCTGTTCCGAACTCCGACTGTTCTGTTCCGAACCCCGACTGTTCTGTTCCGAACCCCGTTTATTCTATCCCGAGCTCCGTTTGTTCTGTTCCATACACATACACCACGTGTGGTGGTGTCAGACGCTCATGGTAAGCCTTTAGGCGTGAGATTGTTGGCTTGCTACGGCGACACGCGCACACAAAACTTCCGTGTTCTGGGGCCGTCGAATTCACAGAAATAGATGGCCTGCCAGGTTCCCAGTACGAGGCGTCCTTGCGCGACAATCACGGTAACTGAGCTGCCCATTGCGGAGGACCTGAGATGTGCGCTGGAGTTACCTTCGGCGTGTCTGAATTCGGCGCGGTCGGGAAACGCTTTACGCAGTCCAAGAAGCATATCGTGAACAACGTCCGGGTCAGCGTTTTCGTTAATGGTGATGGCGGCGGTGGTATGCGGGCAATAGACCACGCAAAGGCCGTCTTGTATGCCGCTTTCGGTAAGCGCCGCCTGAACCTGCTCAGTGATGGCGTAAAACCCTTCCGCGCCGGTGCTAATGCGGTACTGTTTCAGAATCATTCTCTTAGCTCCTTGCTGTTATGTTCGGTATGAGGCGTGGGTAAACAAGGGCGTGTTCCTTTCAGCTATGGCGGTAACATTACTCCTTTTTGTGTTAAGCTGATGATATGAAGATGATAAACTTTTTTAGTTATGCCGCTGTATCGCTTTTCCTCATAGCTGGCGGCTTTGTTCATGCCGAGCCGGTAGTGGACGGGACGCGGCAGGCGCCTGCGGCGCGTCTGTCTCTGAATGTGCCGCTTCCGGCGGAAACAGCGTTTCGGGTCGTCGTTAGCCCTGAACATCCGCGTCCGGGTGAGCCGCTTAGTATTGGGCTTCTTGGCGCGGTAAGTGGGGCGCAGGCGCGAATCGTGAGCGCGTCTGGAGAGCTGCTATCAACAGCGCCTTTTTTTGATACAGGCGAAAACCTCGACGGCGCTCCGGTATTGGCAGCGATACTCGCTATTCCCTCAACTGCGTTGGCGGGACTGGCAACAGCGCAGATACGTTACCAGTCCAGTGTAATCGCCGCAGTATCATTCACCATTAAGCCGCGTGAGTTCTTCCATGAAAACATTTCGGTGCCTCAGAGCAGCGCCGATCTTATCACTTCGACTGATCCTAAAAAAACAGAGGAAGCTGAGGTGTTATGGGCGATTCTGTCTCACAACGGAAGCGACATCTATACTGACGAGGCGTTTATCGTGCCGGTGAATACACGCCGTATCACGAACCCGTTTGGCACTGGGCAGGTGTTTATTTACCCTAACGGCGAGCGCCGGCCACCTTCAATTCACGCGGGCATTGATTACGGCGTACCAACCGGAACGCCGGTGCTTGCCTGCGCTGCCGGTAAGGTGGTACTAGCCCGTCCGCGCATCATCACGGGCGATACGGTTATCATTGAGCATTATCCGGGTGTGTATTCGCTCTACTATCACCTTAGCAAGATTGCTGTTTCCGAAGGTTCAATGATTGAGCAGGGTGTGCCGGTGGGTCTTTCCGGCGCGACAGGCTTTGTTACCGGTCCGCACCTGCACTGGGAGCTTCGCGTCGGCGGCATTAACACTGACCCTGATGCCTTTGTTGCCCGTCCTGTGCTTGACAGGGCGGCGTTAGTGAACGCTTTGCGGCAGTAAGGCGAAGATTGCGCGGCAGGTGTCGATAGTGTCGGCATGAAGCAGACGCCTGCGGAGTTCTGCGCCGCCGGACATGCCGTGGGTGTAAGCGCAGAAGTGTTTCCGCATCTCAAGACACGCGCTCTTTTCTCCAACGTCGTTGGCCAGTAATGCAAGCTGGCGGAAGGCTATCGCTATTCGGTCTTGCGGGGACGGGATTGTGTAGGAACCGGTGAGAAGCAGGGAACGAGTTTCAGCAAATATGAAGGGATTGCCGAGAGCGCCTCGCGCAAACATCACGGCGGCGCAAGCGGTTTGTTCGAGCATGGCTGTTGCGTCTTGCGGGGTGAAAAGGTCTCCGCTGCCAGCGACCGGTACGGAAACGCGGGATACCAAGTCGGCGATATGCGACCAATCGCTTCTGCCTTCGTAGCCCTGAGCGCGGGTTCGGGCGTGAATCGCTATCATTGAAGCGCCAGCTGCTACGGCAGCATCGGCGCTCTCACGGTAATTGATGGTCTGGGCATCCCAGCCGGAACGAATCTTTACGCTTACCGGCGTGTTATTCAGGTGTTCCTGTGAGGCGCGAACTACAGCTTCGACAATACGAGCCAGCCGCTCAGGGCTGCGGGTCAGCGCCGCGCCAGAACCGGTCTTCACCACTTTAGGAACCGGACAGCCGCAGTTTATATCCACCAGATCAGGGCGCTGAGGGGCAAGCATGGCGGTGGCGCGGTACATCACGTCTGGATCGGAGCCGAAAAGCTGAATGGCATAGCGGCTTTCGTTATGGGCGCGGCGGAAAAGGGCCTGAGTTTTCACGCCGCCCCGGACGAGCGCCTCAGAAGAAACCAGTTCGGTACAGGTGAAGTCCGCGCCCTGTTCCACGCAGATAGACCTGAAGGCGCGGTCGGTATAGCCAGCTATTGGCGCGAGGAAGAGATTGCCGGGCAGGGAAAGTCCTCCGATACAGAGCGGTCGATAGAGGCTCATTTTTTTTGTTTCCGGTTAAAGAACCGAAGGAACTGCTCAGGGAGCGTCTTGCGCCAGCTTTCTTTTTCAGGCGCGGTGGTGAAACGGTTGAGGTCCTCGTCCGAACCGGCAAAGAGGCCAATATCGCCGCGCTTGAACACATACGCAGGCTCACAGGCGGCGAATTCGCCCTCGGCTTCGCGTATCGACAGCAGGTTGAGCCGGTAGTGCCGGCGCAGTTCGGCGCTAACCAGGGTTTTGCCGATCAGCATGTCTGGCAGCGGCAGCTCGGCGATGACCAGTTTGCCGCTTACCGGAAGATAGTTCAGCAGTACCGACGAGAGCAGGATCGGCGTGATTCGTTTTGCCGCTTCCTGATCTGGAAACACGACTTTAGTCGCGCCGACCAGTTCCAGAATCTCGGCGTGAGCGCTGGTTTCAGCCTTAGCGATAATGGTTTTGACATCCAGTTTAGCGCAGTAGCTCGTGGCCAGTATCGACGCCTCAATACTGCTACCCATGTCAATGATCACCGCGTCAGTGAATTCGGGCAGTATTCTACGGAGGCTATCAATCGTGAGCATATCCACCACTGCGGCGTGAGCAGAGATATCCTTATAGGCGTCAATGGCCTGCCGGTCCTTGTCAATGATGAATACCTCAACCTTGAGTTCCAGTAGTTCGGTAAGCACGCTTTTACTGAATTGTCCCAAACCCAATATCGCAACATGTTTCATATTTACCTCGTTTGTCTAAAATTAACCGCGCCTCTATTCCAATAAGAGCGTCCCTTCTGGGTAGCTTATCTCGTACTTATGCTGCCGCAGGGCTGGGAAGGCTAAGGCCACAAGCCCGACGCGCCCCGCGAACATGGCGGCAATGATGACCCATTTGCCGCCTTCGGATAAATTGCCAGTGGCGCCAAGACTCAGACCCACTGTGGCAAAGGCGGAAAACACCTCAAACACAAGCGAGCCGAGGCTTTGTCCAGCAAGACCTTCAAGCACGGTTAAGGCGCTAATGCAAAGTAGCAACAGCGCCAGCGCCTTGAGCGTGTAAACTACTGCCTTGTGAATACTTGCCCCGCTCAAACGGTGGTGAAACACGTTGATGTCGCCGCTTGAGTCGGGCTTGCGGAATATAAGCGCCAGAATAACAAAGACAATGGTTATCTTGAGGCCGCCGGCAATGGAACCGGGCGCCCCGCCCATGAGCATGAGCAGACAGGTAAGCAGCTTGGACGGCTGACTCAACTCGCGCTGGGAAATAAGCTCAAAGCCGCCGCTACGGGTGTTCATGGACTGGAAGAGCGCGTTTACGACCGCTGTGCCGGTTTCCATTGTCTCAAAGCTCCGCCCTCGCTCTAATATATAGAAGAGAATTGCGCCGCCAAACGCGAGCAGGGCGCTCATACCAAGAACAACACGGCTATGATAGCTCAGATGGGTCCGTCGCCCACGCGCCAGACCCAGTACCTCTTGCAACACAATGAATCCCAGGCCGCCCAGCGTGATGAGCAGAATGATGACCAGCATAAGCGGGATGTCGCGGTTGAACGCGGTTAAGCCTGTCTCAAACAAAGAAACGCCGGTGTTGCAAAAGGCTGATACCGCATGAAAGACGCCCATGAAAAGCCAGTCTCTGACCCCCTTAGCGCGAAACAGCAGGGCAAGCAGAATCGCTCCCACCGCTTCGATACAGGCAGTAAAGACCATGATGTTCCGCACGATGATTCGGGGGCGGTACTCAACGCCGCCAATGTAAAAACTCTGAATCGTGGTTCGCTGTATCATGGCGAGGTGATTACCGGGGATGGTGAGCAGAATGGAGCTGAAGCTGATGATGCCCAAGCCGCCGGTTTGAATGAGAAACAGTATCACGGTCTGCCCAAAACGGCTAAAGCCGGATACGTTCACCACGCCCAGACCGGCCACGCAGACTGCCGACGACGCGGTGAACACTGCGTCAGTGAAGCTGAGACTTCCCCCGCCGCGCCAGACACCAGGCAGCCTGAGTAGAAAAGCGCCAATACTAATGACGATTATGAAAAAAGTCAGCAGATAGAATGCGTTTGATCGTTGAAACCAGTTCATTAGTAGGTATTTTCATCCATAGCAATGAACCGCTCCCGCACGGCTTGCAGATTTGTCAGTTCGCGGTTGATGGTTTTTTCGTAATCCAGCGTTTTGCGCTCAATACGAACCGCCTCTTCCTCCCAGTTTTGCGCCCGCTTAAGGCTGATGAAGCGGAAACGGCTATCCCGCGCTTTGGCCGCCCACTCAAGCGCGTCTTTCCAGTAGACCAACGCCGTGCGGAAGCAGGTTTCGGCGGTATTCAGACTGTCGAGATTCTGCTCCTTCCAGGGGGCGTTGTAGAAGTAGGCGTTCCGCTTATTCCACTTGTTACCCAGAAAGAGGTATTGCTCGATCATCTTGAGGTTAAGGTGCATCATAAACAGGTAGCGGTACTTTTCCCACTGAATCTCGTTTTCGATCAGGGCTTCGGCGTGAAGCGGGTTTGCGAAGTCGGCCTTGAGCGCCTGCTCAAGCCAATAGATGTTTTCCATGGTGTCGTCAGGGTACTGGACATAATGGAGATGGTAGAGGCGGTAGAACTGCTCCTTGTACTGGACGATGTAAGCGTTCAGGCGTGGGGCAGAGAGGAAAAAGAGCGCGGCCAGCGCGACCAGCGCCTGTATGTTCCGATGAATCTTCAATGTACAACTCCTGCTTAAATATCGGCGCTTTTTTATAGAAGAGTCCGCGAATGACACGGATAAACACGCCGTTACTTAGCGCGTTGCGGTTTCAGACGTACCACGGTATGCCCGGAGCATACCGCGCTAGGCTCGGAGCTTATCACGGTATGCTTGGAGAATACCACGGTAGGCTCGGAGCTTATCACGGTATGCTCGGAACGTACTGCGCTAGGCTCGGAGCTTATCACGGTATGCTCGGAGAATACCACGTAGGCAATGACATTTTTTCTGGCCTTCGCGGGGTCGTCCTGCCCCAACGTTTCTATCAGCCTACCCAAACGTTGGAACTTTGGTGCCAGAGACGTGCGGGTGTCAGACGTGGGTGTCAGAGGCGCGGGTGCCAGACGTTGGTATCAGAGACGTTGGTGCCAGAGACGTGTGGGTGGAGATGTGCGGGTGCCAGAGACGTTGGTGCCAGAGACGTGTGGGTGTCAGACGTGGGTGTCAGAGACGTGCGGGTGTCAAGACGTTGGTGCCAGAGACGTTGGTGTCAGAGACGTGGGTGAGAGACGTGTGGGTGCCAGACGTTGGTGCTAGAGACGTGCGGGTGTCAGACGTTGGTGCCAGAGACGTGTGGGTGCCAGACGTTGGTGTCAGAGATGTGGGTGTCAGACGTGGGTGTCAGAGGCGCGGGTACCAGACGTGGGTGCCAGAGATGTGTGGGTGCCAGAGATGTGGGTGTCAGACGTTGGTGCCAGAGACGTGCGGGTGCCAGAGACGTGGGTGTCAGACATTGGTGCCAGAGACGTGCGGGTGCCAGACGTGGGTGTCAGAGGCGCGGGTACCAGACGTGGGTGCCAGAGATGTGTGGGTGCCAGACGTTGGTATCAGAGACGTTGGTGCCAGAGACGTGTGGGTGGAGATGTATGGATGTCAGAGGCGCGGGTGCCAGAGACGTTGGTGCCAGAGGCGTGCGGGTGCCAGACGTGGGTGCCAGAGACGTGTGAGTGCCAGACGTTAGGTGAGGAGAGTCGTTACTAATTGTATAACTGTCGCCATGACCTCAGTTACACTTGCGGAGGCGTCGATGCTTTCAACGCGCACGCCAGCTGAGGCAAAGCGGGGCAGAAGCGCCTGATAACGTTCCCGCACCTTCACCTGAAACTCAAGGGATTCGTATGTATCTTTAAGCGGACGCTTTTCCATGCGTTTAGCGGCAAGCGCACTGTCAATATCAAAGTACAGGAGCAGCGCTGGCAGAGGGAAGGCTGTGTTCAGGGCTGCGGGCAGTTCTTCCCCGCAGGTGAGGCCTTGATACACTAGTGATGAGAGAACGTAGCGGTCGCAAACCACCAGTTCTCCACGAGCGCAACGCTCAATAATACCGTTGGGTGTGAAAAGATGTTCGTTACGGTCAGCGGCAAAGAGATAGGCCAGCGTTTTTGCGTCCAGTTGGGTTTCGCCGCGCAGAGACCGCCGAATCAGGCTCCCAATGGGGCTGCCGGTGGGTTCAGCCGTACGATACAGGCGCGGAACTTCGTTATTCTGGTGATCATGAAAGAATCCTTCGAGTAGCTCAAGCTGAGTTGAGGTACCACTTCCGTCAGCGCCTTCAAACACAACAAAATTAGGGATGATATCCATACCGCATCATAGCATTGACCAGGCTTTTTATGATAGGTTGTAGATATGTTAGTAGCTGAACAGCCAGAGTTCATGAATTCGTTAAAAATTCCCCATTTTCTTAGAATTAGTATCGAAATTTTTATTTTCGTGTGCATGGTTGTTACTACAACATTCCTTCTGCGACCTCTGCAAGAAGCTATGCATGGGCGTATGATAGTGCTTCGTGACAGCCTCATACAGAAAGCCGAGGAGTTCATAGGACGTGATATAAGCTATAGTTCCATGGGCACGTCGATATTTGGAACACTCGACATCAGGGAGCTTGTTATATCAGGCGAGGGTACGCCACTCCTTAGCGTATCACGACTCAGGCTTTCATGGTCGCCTATTCGTCTGTTGAAGGGCGATCCGGGCCTTATTCAGGCAATATCAATGGATAATCCAGTTATCCATTTCGATACAGAGCAGGACGCCGATATTATCGCCCTGTTCACGGCTCCAAGCGACATTAGTCTTTTTGATACGGGAATTCGGCTCAGGCTGAAAAACGGCGCGACCACAGTTTCAATGAGCGAAAGCTCCTTCCAGCTTGATAAGTTGAACTTTGACGTGTCTCTGCGGGGAAGCAGACTCGTTTTTCGGGGGGACTGGGGTGTCAGAGCTAGCTTGGCAAAGGTGTCTGACACCGAAGACAGCGCGTCCGGCACGGCGGCAATCACGTTCAGTATGAAAAACCGTGTTACTGGAGACAGCGCCCTTGATTTCAAGAATGCCACCGCGAACCTGAGCATAGCCTCGCTTAACAGCTCAGTTGGCAGTTTCGCTACATCGCTCACGATTAACGCGATGCTTGATGGTAACGTTGTTAAGCTGACCAAGATTAATGATACCGCTCCCTTTGATCTGTCTGCGGATTATGAGCTTGACTCCGGCCATCTGGTGGGAACATTCCGCTGTGAGAACTTCGCGCCGGCGTGGTTTATCTCGCTCACCGGTGAGCTGGAGCCATTTAACCGCCTGCTCTTCATTGATACCTCCGGCTTTTTGTTTTTCGAGAACAGCGCACAGGCAGGTCTCTCTTACGCGCTCTCGTTTTCAGGCGCTCTTCCCACAGGCTTTCGCCTCTCAGACCTGAATGTAAGCGGCACAAACACCTTGGACTTTGATCCGGTACTGGGAGGTTCATGGTTTGCGATGAATGGCGAAGGTAACATGGAACGCATTGTCTTTGATTCGCTTTCAGTGAATATCCCCAAAGCAAGCTTTCCTGACAGTCTGCTTGTGCTTGAAGGAAGGGCTGAGTTTAAGGGAAGCCTGGGGATCAAGGCATTGGAGGTGGAAGGAAACCTCGCGCTTTCGAATTTCAGTCTTTCCGGCAAGGAAGACTTTGCCGCAGACTTTGCCTTGCGTCTTCATAACGATGAAATCACGCTTGATAATGGCGTGCTCCGCTTTGGCGCGACCCGTTTCAGCGGGGTGAGCGCGTCGGCGCGTTTTACCGAACAGGACATGAGCATGACGCTTTTCATGGCGCGGCAGGAAAACGCGGACACGAGCATAGCTATAGACGGGTTTCTTGATTACACGCCTCAGCGTCTGGAACTGAATGTCGCGCTGGATACGATTTCACCAGATATGTTGCTGGGTGTCGCCGAGTCCTTTATTAGCCCACCTGAACTCCCTAGCTTGCCGGTTCCGCTTGAGCACATTTTGTTGAGCGGTAAGCTGTTTCTCACGACCGACTTCACGCGCTTTTCGTGGAACGCGCCTCAGTGCGCCATTGATATTGCGGATACGGGTCGTCTTTTTTCAGGAGCGCTTTATGGCGTTGACCAGCGTGTTGGGATGGTCAATAGCAGTATTAACCTGCTTGGACAGACGATCATAACATCGGGGTCTGTGGATTTCACGGACATGGACGACGTTTCCTTCTCTCTTTCAGCCATGTTACGGGATACGCCATATTCCCTTGAAGGAACGCTTCTTGATCTCAACTCGATCAGTATCCAGGGATCTTATGGGCTGAATGTTTTGTTAAGTATGCCCAGACCCGGGTCATATTCCGGTTACATCACCATGGATAACCTGCCGTTTTCCCTGGTTGAGCAACAATACGCACGGTTCTCGCTCACCATGTCCGGACGCTACACAGGCCAGGATTCGTGGAGTCTTGATCTTGATCGCTTTGAGGTGGCGAACATCCCCACGCCGAGATCTGAGGCAAGTTCTCTGAGTCTCGCGGGAAAGCTCGACCAGACCGGAGCTTTCTTTACCAATCTTTTCTTTGACGATGGGCGCGGCGCACTGAACGGGGCGGTAAACGTGTCATGGAATAGGGGCTTTTCTACGGTTTCAGGGGATCTGCGCCTCGATAATGTCAATGAACACTATGATCTCAGCGGGTCTTTTATAAACCAAGAGTTAGTGTTGCGCCTTAATGGTGAGGATATGCAGTTGGCGCGTTTTCTGCCACAGTCATGGGACGCCATTGTTTCGGGTAGTGCCGAGCTTCAGTGGACGGCTACAGCCATGACTCCAGAAACAGCCCTCGTGTCAATAGCCGGCGCTCCCTCAACATACATTGCCTCGCAAGATCGCTTTACCATTGACATTGATCTTAGCTCACTGAGCGCCACAGTATCCGGCGCTGACCTAAAACTAAGCGCGGATGTTTCTCTTAATACCGACCAGTTCACGATTCAGAACATACAGGCGCGGTATGGCGAGCTGCTGGTCGAAGTTCCGCTTATACAGGCGCAGCGGAGCGAGGGCCGGGCTGAGGGAAGCATCATGGCACGATCGGATGGCAGTCTAAATATGGATATGGCCTGCGATCTGGGGATTGACTTCAAACCGATCCCGTCATGGTTCGATCTGAAGGAGGCGATCAATTCATTTGAGGGGTTGCTCTCAGTTGGTACATTCAACATTGACTCATTCCAAGTTGAAGAACCCTTTACTTTTACCTTTTCCCGTGATCAGTCCCTTATCTCTCTCCATGGCGGGCCGAGGGACATGGTCCGCCTGCGCTTCTCTGATAATGGGGATTTTTACGCGGCGCTTTCCAGCCCCTCTCCAGTGCGGGGAAGCCTTATTGGTTCGCTCAGGGATAAGCGTATTGAAGCGCAGTTGCCTGACCTGTATGTAGACCTCCCGATGCTGTGGCGTCTCTTGCCTTCGACAGTAACGGATATCATTGATATACCGGGCGGGTTTGTTACCGCCAGTGTGGAGATTTCAGGCCCAATGGCTGATCCTGAATTTTTTGGCATTGCTGAAGGGAACAGTGTTCGTTTAAGGGTACCGCAGTTTCTCAGCCAAAACATACGGCCGGTTCCCATCAGGCTCCTAATAGATGGCAATGAGATGCGCTTTGACCCCATACCCGCTGGTGTTGGTTCAGGACAGGGAATGGTTTCAGCTTGGTTCCGCATTGATCGTTGGATACCGAATGTCTTTAGCCTGGATATCCAAGTTCCAGCGGAAACGCCGATTCCTGTGGACTTTGAACTGATGGGCATCATTACTAATGGTTACGCATCGGGGAACCTGAATCTGGCTATGATGGAAGACATGGTCTTCAGCGCTACCGGCGATTTAGTGGCACAAGATACTGATATTACGATCAACGCGGAGCAACTTGCTTCGATCCGGCTTGACACGCCTGTTTCTGCCAATGAGCGGATCGTTACCAACTTCACAATACGAAGTGGACGGAAAGTGCTGTTTATCTGGCCGAACAAGGACTTCCCCATTCTGCAAGCCTACGCGGGCATGGGAGATACAATCAGAATCGAGAATGATACTATCAGCCGTCGTTTTTCCCTTGTTGGCGACATCAACATGAGGAGTGGAGAAATTTTTTACTTTCAGCGGAGCTTTTATATCCGTGAGGGCCTGCTTTCATTTAATGAGAACGAAGTGCAGTTTGAGCCAAGAATTTCAGCCCGTGCGGAATTACGGGATCAATCGAATGAAGGCATGGTAACGATTTCAATGATCATTGACGAATCGCCGCTTGAATCCTTCACTGCCCGTTTTGCGTCCAACCCGCCGCTATCTCAGATGGAAATTCTGTCTTTCCTGGGACAGAGCTTTATCGGTGATTCAACTCAGACCGCGACAGGGAGTAAGTTCAGCCAGAGCAGACTCTTAGCTTCTACTACCGACTTATTTGCCCAGGCATGGGTGGTCAGAGACATTGAGCGGTGGGTGCGGGACTTTCTGTTCCTCGATATGTTCTCGTTCCGTACTCAAATCTTACAAAATACGGCTTCACAGCTCATGGAACAGGGGCAGGGAAGCACGGTGAACGACAGGACATCCTCAAGAGGCGGGGCTGCGCTGGGTTTTGGTAACTATTTAGACAACACAAGTGTTTTTGTAGGAAAATATCTTGACCCAAACATGTTTTTGCAGACCATGGTATCCCTGCGTTATGATGAAAACAGAACCGCTGCGGCCCAGGGGCGGCTAACCATAGGTGGTTATGCGGTAGAAGCAGATATTGGTTTTGAGTTACGGGCTCCCTGGATGGATGTCCGCTTGAGTATTGTTCCCATTCATTTTGAACATCTGTTCATGGATGATATTTCAGTTAGTTTGATCTGGAGACGCTCGTTCTACGGGCTTAAAGATTTGTTTAACAGTGGCGATTAACGCCATTAAAAGGAGTTTTGATGTTGCGTCTTAGTGTAGTCGCGCTACTCTTGGTGTGCGTGAGTTTTTCTGGTTTTGCGGGTGGAAAGGAGGAGGCGCCGCCTAGTGGCGATGATTCGGTTCAGGACCTTGCAATGAATTCCCTACCCGGCGAATGGTATCAGGGAAAACCTATCAGGGACATCAGGTTCAACGGTCTGCGCAATGTGGACAGTGTGGAACTTGAGGGCATCGTAGCGCCATTCAAGGGGCGCTTGTTCGATGATGACGTGTTCTGGGAACTTCAGGGCAGGCTCTACGCGCTTGAGTATTTTGAGATGATCTCCCCTACCGCAGTTCCAGCGGATGTCATGGGAAACAGTGTAATCATCAGGTTTACGGTAACAGAGCGTCCTATCGCGTCCCGAATTCTGTTCGAGGGAAACAGAGGCATCCGTAATGCTACCCTACAGGATACGATTTCACTCAAAGTGAATGACGTAGTAACCCAGATCAAACTGCGCATTGACGAAAGGGCGATAGTTCAGAAATACCTAGAGAAAGGTTATCCTGATGTTACGGTTCGCTCTGAAACCTCAGCGGGCAAGGACGATAGTTCCATAACCGTTACGTTTTTTATTGAAGAGGGCGAAATGGTTGCCATTACGGATATTATCTTCGAGGGGAACGAGGTGTTCTCAAGCCGTACCCTCAAGGGACAGCTTTCACTCAAGCAAAAAGCGTTCCTCATTGATGGGGCGTTTCAGGAGGCAAAGCTCACCGCCGACCGGCTTGCTATTACCCAGTATTACCGCGACCGGGGCTACGTTGACGCTGAAGTGCTTGATGTTGTCCGTGATGTCCAGAAAGACGAAAAAGGTAACAATAACATGACCCTCGTGTTTAAGGTATCCGAAGGGAAGAGCTATACCTTCTCCGGTGTTACCTTCGAGGGCAACAAGCTGTTCTCCACTGAGGAACTTTCGGCGCTCATTCTTTCTTCGCAAGGCCAAACCGTTAATGCCCGCCGGCTTGAGGCCGACCTCCAGCGGGTCGCAGACCTGTATTACAAGAACGGCTACATCTTTAACACAATTAACCGTAGTGAAGTGCGGGACAGGGAAAGCGGAACCCTGGGTTATACGATCAGCATTGTTGAGCGTGGACGGGCGCACATCGAAAACATCATTGTCGCGGGAAACGAGAAAACCAAAACCGAGGTTATCCTGCGGGAAATTCCGCTGGAAAGCGGGGATGTGTTCTCCAATATCAAGGTGATGGATGCATGGCGCAACCTGTATAACCTGCAATACTTCTCCATGGTCGCGCCGGATACGCCAGAAGGCAGTGTTGACGGCCTTATGGACCTGGTTTTTATGGTCGAAGAGCAGCCAACCATGAACATAGAGTTTGGCGCTAGCTTTTCTGGCTCTTCCTCACCAGACGAACTTCCCCTATCAGGCCAATTTAAGTGGACTGACACAAACTTTTTGGGTTACGGCAACCAGCTTAGTATAGACCTCGTCGCTTCAACCCTAGCCCAGAGCATCTCTACGAGCTATACCCAGAGCTGGCTCTTCGGCGTTCCCCTGTCGGCAAGTTTCGGACTCACGTTTCAGCATACGCAGAACAACGCAGCCATGGACAGTCTGGCGCCCTTCTTTAATGGCGATGAAACCTATGCCTACCCTGACGGCTTTGAATCGTATCAGGAGTACAGAGACTCCGGTATGAGTCCTCCGAGCGCGTTCCGTATGAGCTACCAGCAGTGGCATATCGCCCCAAGTATTTCAACCGGCTATCGTTTTTCAACCCCGTTGGGGAACCTGGGCGTGGGCGGCGGGCTTTCCCTGGGCTTTAAGATGAACCAGTATGACGAGGCTGTCTACCGCCCCTTTGATCCGGCTTTGCGGGGTACCAATGGCATGTGGACACCGGCCTTTACCGTAGGAACGAGCGTGTCGTTGGATCAACGGGATATCTACTACGACCCGTCAAGCGGGTATTACACGATACAGCGTTTCACGTATCACGGTATTCTGGATATGGAGAAAGAACAGTATCTACGGAGTGACACTGACGCCGAATGGTTTGTTACACTCTTTGACCTGCCGGTATCCGACACGTGGAACTTCAAGGGCGTGCTGGGCATTCACTCAGGGCTTTCGTTTATTCTGCCCAACTTCCGTGGCAATAGCCGCCAGCTTGTTGAACAGGTCAACAAGTTATCAATAGACGGTATGTTTACTGCCCGCGGCTGGTCGAGCGAATACAGTGTCAAAGGCTTGGGGCTTTGGGAGAACTGGCTTGAACTGCGTATTCCGCTTGTGCAGAACATTCTAGCCTGGGACTTCTTTTTTGACGCTGCCGAAGTCGTGGACAGGCCGGAGAACATTTTTGGCACAGACGACACAGGTACTCCGCTTATTGAGCGTATGCGGTTCAGCTTTGGCGGCGGACTTCGCTTTGCCATTCCCCAGTTCCCCTTCCGCCTGGGGCTTGCCAAGCGTTTTAAGGTGGCGGATGGGGTTCAATTTTATGATGACCCTCTGTTGGGCTTTAACTTTGTGCTATCGTTTACAATACCAACGTATTAAGAGGTATGCTATGAAAAAACTGGTGTTAATGATGGCGCTGACGCTGCTCATTGGCGGGCAGATAGCCGCGCAGCAGCTTACGCGCTTTGCGGTGGTTGATCTGTCGCGGGTGTATATGTCGTTTTTCCGCGATTCCCGCGCAGTGCGCGAATTCGAGGAACAAAGCGCGCTCGTGCAGGCCGAACTTGACCGCATGACCAAAGAGATTCAGGACCTCACAAGCGCGAAGTATACTGCGGAGTCTCAGGGTGACCGGACACTGATAGCGCGAATTGAAAACGAGATATACCAGAAATCCGAGCGTTTGAAAGAGTATTACCAGCTTAAAACAGCGGAGCTTGAAGACCGTCGAAACAAGCTCTCCCAGTCCGACACCTTCATGGACGAGGTTTACGGGGAAATCCGTGCCATTGCTGAGGCCGATGGTTACAGCATGGTGCTTAACCTCAAGGAAAACACAGGCATACTCTGGTACAGCCCCACAGTGGATATCACTGATCGGCTCATCCGCAGTCTGCTCTCAAAGGCCGGACGATAGCGCGATATGCTCATAAAGCCTGACGTCAGTGCGAGCGTGTCCATGATTGCCCAGTACCGGCGGATCAAGGAACAGCATAAGAATGAGGTACTTTTCTTCCATGTGGGTGATTTTTACGAGATGTTCGCTGAGGACGCGGTTGAAATCGCGCCGTTGCTTGGCCTGACGCTCACCCAGCGCAATGGTTTGCCCCTCTGTGGTGTACCATACCAGCACGCCAAACCGTACATAGTCCGCCTCCTCAAGGCCGGCAAAAAAGTGGCTGTCTGTGAACAGACTTCCGAAGCCAGCAAGGGGCGCGTTATTGAGCGCCGTGTTGTAGAGGTTATTACGCCCGGCACCACGATTGATGAAGATACCCTTGAGCAGGGCAACCCTAACTACCTCGCTAGCCTTGCCCGTTATGAGCGGTTCTTTTCGTTTGCTTACATCGACTTTTCTACAGGCGACTTTTTCGCCACCGCCTTTCCGGTTGACGAAGGCAATAGCAATATATGCTTTCGGAGCGAGCTTGAGCGGCTTCAAATTCGGGAACTCATCATTCAGGAATCGATCCTGAAGGAGTTTCCTGTCATTGCCGCTTCCCTTGCCAACCGGAGCGAGATACTGCTCAACACGTGGGCTGACTGGCTTTTTGAGCCGGAGGCTTGCCGCAGACGGCTTGAGAAGCAATTCGGCACCTCGAATCTTAAAGGTTTTGGCCTTGACGCGGGAAAGCCGGAAATCATTGCCGCCGGTATACTCGTCAGCTATCTTGAAGACACCGCCATGAGCATGATTCCCCATGTTCGCGCCATCAAGGTGTATCAGGACAGCGAGTTTGTAAGTATTGATGAGGCGAGTCAGCGTAACCTTGAACTCACGCGCAATATACGTGACGGGGACACGCAGTTCTCGCTCCTTGAAGTGATTGACGAGACCAAAACGCCAATGGGGAGACGCCTTCTCAAACAACGGCTCCTTCACCCTCTACGGGATATTGACCTTATCAACAGGCGGCTTAATGAGGTGGAGTGCTTTTCTCAGGATCAGGGCAGTCTTTCGACCATACGGGAAACTCTGGGCAAGATGCCTGACTTAGAACGCCTTTCAGCTCGTCTTGCAATGGATAAGGTTCACGGTAAGGACCTTGTCCTGATTAAGAATGCGCTGACCCTGTCTAGTGCTATAAAAAAGATTCGGGAGGCGCTTAACTTTGATTTTGAAAGTATAGTCGCCACGAGCTTTGATGACGCGGCACATGCACGGCTCATGGCTCTGCGCGAAACCCTTGACGCCGCGCTTGCCGAAGACACCACGACCATACTCTCCGAGGGTAAGCTCATTAAGACCGGTTACAATGCCCGCCTCGACCGGCTGAAACAGACGCGGGATAACGGGCATGGGCTATTAGAGGCTTACGCCGAAGAAGAGCGCCGCGCCACTGGTATCTCCAGCCTGAAGATACAGCACAACCGCCTCCTTGGTTATTTCTTTGAGGTAACAAAGACCCATCTCTCCAAAGCTCCAGCCTACTTTATCAGGCGGATGGGTTTTTCGGGCGGAGAGCGTTTTACTACAGACAAGCTCGCTGAACTGGAGTCGAGCATTAACGGCGCGTCCGATCAGATCGTTGAGCTTGAAAAACAGCTTTTTATGGAACTACGGGACAAGGCTAAGGCTTTACTAAACGAACTTAGGGCTGCGAATCAGCGTATCGCGGAAATGGATGTAGCGCAGGCTTTAGCCCGCGCCGCCACGATTCACAACTGGACGCGCCCTGTGGTTGATGAGCAAAACCGGCTTACCATCGTTGAAGGCCGTCATCCAGTGGTTGAGGCGCACCTGCCCGGCGGCGAGTTCATGCCCAATGACGCCAACCTTGATGGGAACGGCGTGTTCTTTGCCCTTATCACCGGCCCGAACATGGCCGGCAAATCAACCTATCTGCGTCAGGTTGCTCTGCTCGCGGTGATGGCGCAGATGGGCAGCTTTGTGCCGGCGCGTTCAGCCACTATTGGCATGGTTGACCGTATCTACTGCCGCGTCGGGGCCTCGGATAATCTGGCACGTGGGGAATCAACGTTTTTGGTTGAGATGAACGAAACCGCCTACATCCTGCACACAGCCACAGCGCACAGTCTGGTTATTATGGACGAGGTTGGTCGGGGAACCGGTACCATTGACGGCCTTTCGCTTGCGTGGGCCATAAGCGAAGAACTGCTTGATACCATCAAGTGCCGTACTCTCTTCGCCACCCACTTTCACGAGCTTTCTATGATTAACCACCCTTGTATGGCGAACCGTTCTATGGAAGTGCTTGATCATGATGGAGAAATCATTTTTCTGCGGAAACTGCGCGAAGGCCATGTTACTGAATCCTATGGTATCCACGTAGCGCGTCTGGCCGGCCTGTCCGAGCGGGTTCTCAGCCGCGCCCACGCTATCATGGAACGTCTTGCGGAGAGCGAACAACTGTTTCGCGCTGCCCTGCCCACCAGCACAGCCGCTATGCCCATAACACAGCCGCCGAATCAGGCGCTCGTATCAAAAGCCACGCCTCATCAGAAAGAAGCCGGAAAAAAGCTCGAACAGGTAAAGCAATTTGTGGAAGAACTTTTCGCGCTTGATGAGAATATTCTGACCCCGCTTGACGCGCTAAACCTCATTCATCGATGGAAACAGCTTCTGGGCGAGAAACCCGCCCCGCGCCTTACCCCAAAAGACCGCCGACCCACGCGGGAACTCGGCCCCTCACTGTTTGATTAGCTATTCTGCTCTCAGGCCTCGGTGAGTCCATTACTCACGCATTGGTGTTAAAATTTAATAAAATCGCAGGATGTAACTCATTGTCTGTAGACTCATAGTATACAAACCATGTTCTTTATATCATGGATCAACAAGAACTCAAAGCCTTCGGTGTCCTTCTACAAGAAGCGCGAAAGAATAAAGGTATTTCTCAAGAAAAATTAGCAGAGTTATCAGATTTGCATAGGACTTACATTAGTGATCTTGAACGTGGACTTAGAAATCCGACACTTTCAACTATTGTTACTTTAGCACATGCTTTAGAAATGACTGCTTCGGAATTATTAAAAGAGTTAAAATATGAAAAATAGTCAATCAATTTTAAAAGAATGGGAAATAACTGAGCAAGAGCTTACTGATTTAGTTAATCAAAATCCGAGTTTAAGAGGTATGCTTCTTGGCTATATAGCGGAACATAAATTTCAAAAACTTTTTCTTGACGATCCAAAAATTACCGCGACAATAAAAGATGATGATCATGACAGAACTAAAAAAGGCGATAGAAGGATTATTTATAAAGGGAAATCATTTACAATTGAAGTTAAGAGTCTTCAAACTCATACAATAAAAAAAATCTCTAATACTAGTTGGGAAGGTAAAGCGCAAGTAGACGGCAGTGATCGCCGTATTGTGACTTTTGAAGATGGGACAGAACTTAATACTACACTCCTGTTACGTGGAGAATTTGATATATTGGCTGTAAACTGTTTTGCATTTGAAAATAAATGGCGTTTTGCTTTTTGTAGAAACAGTGACTTACCTATCTCTACATTCAAAAAATATTCACAAATCCAAAGGGAACATCTGGTTGCATCACTCATTCCTGTTACTTGGCCCCCAAAACCTCCTTTTACTGATAATTTATTTAAAATACTCAATGCGATGCTCTAAATAATATTTTTATCCTCTCGATCTTTTCCCTTTAGGGAATTTTACAAAAACCAAGAAATAACTATGATTTTTTCGTGCATGAACTTGTTTTTTTAATCGGGCTATAGCGGCCTTATTTTGTCGTATCACTACAAATAAGTCTTTTGTATAAAAGCCTAGTTTTTGATAATAGGTAATAATTTCAACATGAGTAAGACATTGTTTATTTGCTGAAACTTCATCTTGGCATTTTACAATCATAATACCCTTTTCTTTTAATACCCTATAGGCCTCAATTCCAGCCTTATAATATAAGTCTGTAACTGCCCCATGCCATTTTGGACCGCCATGATTTTCTTCATTACCATTTGAGTAATACTCTCTAAAAGGCGAATAGGTAGAAGTACCAGCCTTATGTTCTACGTTATTTCTTAATAGTCCTTCCATATAGGGCGGATCAAGCACAAGGGCGTCAAAGCTTTCATCTTCATAAGGTAATGAACGACAATCAATCCCATCGGCTATATCAGAAGGAAAAAGTTTATATTTTGATAAGTCTACATTTTTCCAAAATATACCTGATCCATAAGTTACATCAGCAACTTTTGATCCAATAGGGACATGCAATTCAAGTATTTTTGGGAAAACTTCCGCGTTTCCAGCGACAAAGGCGGACATTGTAACATCAGTAGTACAAATACCTCCTTGTGTACGCTTTTTAGACGTTTTTGGTGATTTTTCATCCGTTAAAACAATATCTGTAAATAGGTCTGAATTCATGTAAACCTCCCAATAGGTAACCCACTGTATTCGAAATATTGTTTTTGTCAAGCAATCTTATCCAGCCTATAGTGGCCGACCGCTCCAGCTTATAGTGGCCGACCGCTCCAGCTTATAGTGGTCAACCACTCCAGCCTATAGTGGGCGACCGCTCTAGCTTATAGTGGCCGACCGATCAGGCTTGGATCAGGCGACCGATCTCGCTTGGATCAGACGACCGATCTCGCTTAGATCGGTCGTCCAATCAGGCTTGGAGCGGTCGACTGATCAGGCTTGGAGCGGTCGACCGATCAGGCTTGGAGCGGGAGGCTGATCTAGCTTAGATCGGACGACCGCTCCAGCTTGGATCGGGCGACTGATCTAGCTTAGATCGGACGACCGCTCCAGCTTGGATCGGGCGACTGATCTAGCTTAGATCGGACGACCGCTCCAGCTTGGATCGGGCGACTGATCTAGCTTAGATCGGACGAGAGAATCATTTCGTGGCAGTAAACGGGTTAAAGCGCACGCCAACGTCAAAGGTATCCACGCCCTCGGCCTTTTTTAAGCGAAACACCACAACGTAGGTAACAGGCGTCATAAGCGTCTCGACGACGCACTTGAGCAGGTAGTTGGTGAACACAAGGCTGGCAAAGATGTCCCAACTGAACACGCCGGTCAGCGTGGCCACAAGCACAAACACAACGCTGTCCAGCAGTTCACCTACAAGCGTGCTTCCGATGGTACGCACGAAAAGGAAGCGCCCGTGCATGGCGACTTTCATACGGGATAACACAACGGAGTTGGAGAATTCCCCTACCCAGTATCCCACAAGGCTGGCAAGCACAATACCGCCGGAACTCATGCCGCCAAGTACAGCCTGATACGCCGCGTTTCCAACCTCAGCCTCCCAGCCAGCCTCACCAGGCAGCACGCGGAGCAGAAGAAACATAAGCGACGAAAAGGCCAATGCCCCAAAGCCCGTCCAGATAACCTTGCGCGAGGCGCGGAATCCGTATACCTCAGTAAGTACATCACCGAACACATAGGACAGTGGGAAAAACAGCGTACCACCATCAAACGCGAGCCGAATCCCAAACAGGGAAAAGCCCAGGTCCACGATTTTCGCCGAGGACGCCACATTACTCACGACCAGGATAAGCACAAAAAACGCCATCACCATGTCGAGATACCGAAACTGCTTTGACATAAAAACTCCTTGTTTTGTTAAGGCGGGTGAATCTAGGCTACCGCCCTATATATCTCACGACCACGATCCAAGCTGGATCACAGTCATGATCTAAGCTAGATCAGGATCGTGATCTAAGCTAGATCAGGGTACTGCTCTAAGCTGGAGCGCGGGCGTGATCTAAGCTGGAGCAGGCGGCCACTATAGGCTAAAGTGGTCGACCACTCTAAGCTGGAGGCGTCGACTGCTCTAAGCTGGAGCAGGCGGCCACTATAGGCAGGAGTGGTCGGCCACTCTAAGCTGGAGGCGTCGACTGCTCTAAGCTGGAGTGGTCGGCCACTCTAAGCTGGAGGCGTCGGCCACTATAGGCTGGAGTGGTCGGCCACTCTAAGCTGGAGCAGTCAGCCACTCTAAGCTGGAGGCGTCGACCACTCTAAGCTGGAGAAGTCAGCCACTCTAAGCTGGAGGCGACGACATCTCAAAGCTGGAGCAGGCGGCCACTATAGGCTGAAGTGGTCAGCCACTCTAAGCTGGAGGCGTCGACCATTATAGGCTGGAGTGGTCGGCCATTATAGGCTGGAGGCGTCGACCACTATAGGCTGGAGTGGTCGGCCACTATAGGCTGGAGTGGTCGGCCACTATAGGCTGGAGTGGTCGGCCACTCTAAGCTGGAGTGGTCGGCCACTATAGGCTGGAGGCGTCGACCACTCTAAGCTGGAGGCGTCGGCCACTCTAAGCTGGAGCGTGGTCGTGATCTAAGCTGGAGGCGTCGACCACTCTAAGCTGGAGGCGTCGACCACTATAGGTTGGAGTGGTCGGCCACTCTAAGCTGGAGGCGTCGACCACTATAGGCTGGAGTGGTCGGCCACTCTAAGCTGGAGGCGTCGACCACTATAGGCTGGAGGCGTCGACCACTATAGGCTGGAGTGGTCGGCCACTCTAAGCTGGAGGCGTCGACCACTATAGGCTGGAGTGCGGGGGTTTACGGCGCTTTTGGTAATTGCTGTTACGTCAGGCTACGCGCAAGTTCTATCAACTGCGCCTCGTCAATATTGCTCGCAAGCTCACGCGCCGGCATATCTGACTCGCGCAGGTAGACCAGCACGGTTCGCGTGGGTAGACCGGAGAAGGCTTCAGCGGCAAGCGCGTAACAGGCAAGTTGAACCTGATGCGACGCAATGTTGAGGTGCTTGTCGGTCTTGAAATCAATGATTGTACAGCGGCCGTTATGTTCGTAGATAAGGTCAATGGAACCACGTACAAGCACACGGCTGGCTTCGCTTCCCAATGGCAGGATAAAGGGAAACTCACTTCGGCGGTTTTTCGCGGCAAGGGCTTCCTTGCCCAGGTCACTCACCATAAAGCGTCGCGCTATGCGCAGAGCTTCTTGTGCAAAGGCAAGCCGCGCCTGACCAGTGTCGCGCTTATCGGCAAACGGGGCTTCGGGGAAAAGCGTCCGCGCCTCTTCAAGCGCCGCGTCTTCTAGCCACGACTCATCGGATATATCACCGGAAAGCAGGTGTTCTATTACGCGGTGGCAGAGTGTGCCAAAGGCAAGGCGCGTGGCTTCATTGGCACGGGAAGGCGCGGTATCCGCGCTTTCAAACGGCGTGCCAAAGGCAAGGCGCGTGGCTTCATTGGCACGGGAAGGCGCGGTATCCGCGCTTTCAAACGGCGTGCCAAAGGCAAGGCGCGTGGCTTCATTGGCATGGGAAGGCGCGGTATCCGCGCTTTCAAACGGCGTTTGCTCAGGATCGCCTGCACGGTCTAAAAAACGCTGGCAGTCAAAGTCTTGCAGGTCCTCGCCCCGGCGATAGTCTTCCGAGTGCAGTTCGCGGTTACGCTCCTCCATGCGGGTAGGGCTTGCGGCGCGGCGCGGGGAAGGCGGTTCGTTCCGCGCTGGCGTATTGTAAAAGCGGGCCGGCGTGAGTTTTTCCGTTTCAGGCGATGGTGGCTTGTCTCTGGCAAGAAGAGCCGATGCCTCATCATGCAAGCGCCGCGTTTCTTCCTTATATTCGTCTATTGTTGGGACCCTAATAGGCACCAGTCTGTAGGGAGGCAACGTAGCGGCGGCTGCGCCAGAGGTAAAAAGATCAAGAAATGATTTCTGCCTGAAATGCGGGTCTTCGCCGCTTTTACCCGTCACGCGCCTCATGCGGATAAGCGCCTCCAGCCGGTCCTGGGCTTCCATGTTGTCAAGCGCAAGCTCCTCGTCTTTGGTTGTGGCGCGGCTGCCAAAGATAAACAGCCGTTTCTCAGCCCTGGTCGCGGCCACATAGAAAAGCCGCTTGAGTTCCGCCTCGCTTTGCTCCTGCACCAGCTTCTTGCCAGTTTCACCCAAGTCAAAAAAGTAGTTAAACACCGCGTTCTCATCACGAGGCTTAGTGTCCCGTTTGAGATTAAGGGTTACGCCCCATTGCGGGTCAAGGTAATACGGCTTCTGCTTTTCCTTCTGTACGGTCGTGTCCTCAACTCCGGCATTGGCAATGATCACCACCGGGAACTCAAGTCCCTTGCTCTTGTGTACCGTGAGAAACAGCGCCTTGTCGCTCTGTTCTGGTATGTCGCTGGTCTCGGCCTTCTGCGTGGTTCCCATAAACGGGGCAAGCTCGTCAAGAAACGCGCTCATGGAAAGCTGGCGCTTGTCCGCGTCCAAAGCCAGGGCGTACAGGTACTCAAAATGCTCAAGCAGATCTCTGGCTGCTTCGTTATACAAAAGATAGGTGCGATAGCCGCTCTCATACCACAGATACGCGAAAGCGGCGGCTATGCCGCGCAGATCAAGCATCGCGCCTAGGGTGTGAAATACTTCAGCACCGTGGAGATAACGCGCCTTTTCAGCCGGGGCGGCAAACCACTTCTCATTCAGGTCAGCTGGAAAGGGAGGCGTATCCGGCTTTTCCAGCATGATACGAAATACGCTTTCATCATCCAGCTTTACAAAAGGCGAGCGAAGTACCGTAGCGTATGCGTTCCGATCCAGGGGGAAAAGGCTGAGGCGCAGTATGGCGTAGAAGTCATTAGCTGGGCCTTCGGAAAAAAGCCCACGCGGGTCTGCCGCGCTAAAGGGAATTCCGGCCTGACGGAAGGTTTTTTCATACTCGTTCTGGTGCGAGGTTGACTTAAATAGTACCGCGATGTCACCAAACGCGAACTCCTTATCTTTCACCCCCGCAATGATTCGCCTTGCCGCAGCCAGCGCTTCACCAGCCTCCTTTGCGCTTTCCTCTTCGCTATTCATCTCATCCTCTGGCGCAACAACGGAACGGCGCAGTTCCTGGATATACACCTCTACAGGCAAAACGCTGTCCTGCTTTTCCTTTCTGGTTAGCATGGGGGAGAACTTTGCCTCAAAGAGCTTTTTCGCCTCGCCAAACACGCCGGGGAACAGGGCGTTGAAGAAACCAACGAGTTCCGCTGTGGAACGGTAGTTCGTGCTGAGTGTCAGAGACGCGCTTCGTATGCTCAGTCCTGCCTCTGACACCTCTGTCGCCGGAACTTTGGCCAACTCTTCGGACAGCCCGTTAAACACTGAAACATCAGCCCCCCGGAAACGGTAGATGGACTGCTTTTCATCGCCAACAAAGAAGAGCTTGTTCGCGGCAAGGTCTTGTACTGACGGCATGATACCGGGGGCGCCCCGATCGTCGCGCTCGGCAATGAGGTAAAGCAGGTCTTTCTGGAGCCGGTTATTATCCTGAAACTCATCGATCATAATGGCCTTGATGTATTCTTTATAATAAGAACGCAGGTCTATATCAGTCTTGAGCGCGTCCACCGCCAGCTCCGCCGTGTCGCCAAATGACAGCAGGCCGGTTTGTCGCTTGCGATCCAGAAAAAGCTGACGATACTCGTCCAGTATTGCCCCCAGCGCGGGTATGTCCTCGCGGAACAGGAGGCTTACGGCGAGAATTTTTAAGACCTTGAACTGCTCCCGCATATCAATGATCGCTTCTTTAACTTCATCTGGGATTTTTCCACGCAGGACAATACCATCAAGGTAATGCTCAGCCACGTCAGGCAGCGCCTCAATATGCTCCTTATCGAACAGCGGCTCCAGCGGCGCTCTGCTCCGCAGCGCCTCCTTTATCTTTTTGAGCGACTCAGGCTCCTTGCCGTTCTCCGCCGTGAGGCTGAGGATATAGTTCCGGCTCGCGTTCAGTTTCTCGATATGCACACCAGCTTCTTTCTCAATACAGTCAGCCTGCTTCTTCCCCAGGGCTGCATAAGTTCTCTCCTCGCCCTCGGCAAATACCGGCAGGGCGAGGTCGGAATCCACAAAACTGAACACCGAAAGCGCCAATCCCGCAAACAGGTCTTTAACAATGGCCTCGAAGTTACGCGCCGCCACGAGTGTTCCGATAGCCGTATCGTGGCGGTGGCGCATAATTATCTCCACCGCCGTGTCCTCAGCCGCCAGCACGAGCGAGCGGTCATCAATACGGAAGTCGCCGGAGATACCGTAGCGGTACGACACGCCGCGGGTGATGGTGGAACAAAAGGCGTCCAGTGTTGAAATCCGCGCTTGGTCGAACTGGGCGAGTCGTTCTTTTGCCAGCGGGTGCGTAGATTCCGACAGCCGCGTGAAGATTCGGCTATACATCTGCGCCGCAGCCTTGCGCGTGAACGTGAGTGTCAGTACCTCACTAATCGCAAGCCCGCCTTCAGTAACAAGCCGCACATAACGCTCGGCAAGCACTGTCGTCTTCCCTGATCCCGCGCCCGCCGACACCGCCACATTGTTATCGGCGCGATACGCCGCATACTGATCTTCATCAAAGGTAATGTTCATGGGTTATCTAGTATAGCTAATCTGAAAGAGTCCACAAGGCGTTATGCGCGAGTTTGACGGACGTCTATCAAAAGCGCCGTAACACCCCTGTCTTTAAGCATGGAAACATTGTTACGGCGGCAACGATGTGGTGCCCATGTAGACGTCGCGCTTTACTTCATGGGCTGCCACTCTTCCTCTTTTACAAATTTGTTTCTGAGCGCAGAATTTTTACCTCAAAAGGCTCAAGTCCGATTCCGGTTTTGCCGGGATCCGGCGGAACCGTCTTTTTCTCGTTGGTAAAATTCATCAGAAAGACGAAATCCGTCGTGCCGTCGCTGCGGACTTGGGCGGTAACCCCTTCCGGCAGTTCCTCAAACCGGGGACGGATGCCCGCCTCCGCTGTCAGCCGGCGGTAAAACGCATCCAGAAAGTCTCCCTCGGTCCGTGCCGCGACAAAGTAAGCCCGCCCCTTCCCCCGGCGGTGAACCGTCAACGCGGGAGTTCCGGCATAAAAATCGCTGCCGTAAGTCCCAAGAACCTCTGCCCCTTCCGCGTGGACAAGCTCGCACAAGTCGAAGGCCCGGTAAATCCTGCCCTCCCATTCGATGGAGTTGCTTTCTCCGGGGTACAGGGCGTCAATTTCCTCGCACCAGACGCCCAAGGGCTCTTTAAGGGGGCCGGGAAAACCGCCCAGGAAGGCTAGGGCGCTCTCGTTTACATAGCCGGTCGCGTAGGTGGCAACGAAAACGCCACCGTTTTGGACAAACTGGTCAATCCGTTCCGCCGTGCCTTCCCGCAGCAGGTAGAGCATGGGGGCAATCACCAGACGGTATTTTTCAAGGCTTTGCCGGGAATCAATAATATCCAGGGGAATGCCCCGTTTCCAGAACGCCCGGTAGTGCGCAAGCAGGGTTTCCCCGTAGCCGGTTTTTTCTTGCAAAAAGCCCTTTGCGTCTTCCAATGCCCAGCGCACCTGATAATCGTGGATTAACGCCGCTTGTGCCGGCGTGTCCGTCCCCACCAGATCGTCAAGGCCCTTGAGACAGTCCCCCAGCTCGGCGACATCCCGGAACACCCGGGTGTGCTCGTCCCCCCGGTGATCGACCACCGCGCCGTGGTGCTGCTCCGGCCCTCCACGGCTCTTGCGGAACTGGAAATACTGAACCGTGTCCGCGCCGTGGGCCAGGGCTTGCAGGGACTGGAGCTTGTGGAGTCCTGGCCGGTGCAGCTTGGCCACAGTGCGCCAGTTCGTGGCGGAGGGGCAGGATTCCAGCAGCATGAATGGCCTGAGTTTAAGGCCCCGCATCAGATCGTGGTGATAGGAAGTCAGCAGCCCAATTTCGCCGTTGCCCTCCGCGCTGGTCCACCGGGGGTAGGAATCCCAGGAAGCCACGTCAAGGACCTCGGCAAAGCGGGCGTAGTCTATCCCCGTATAAGAAGCCATAAGGTTGGTGGTGCAGGGAACATCCGGGGTAATCTCCTTGAGGGGCGCCGCCTCGTTCAGGTAAAAATCCACAAACTGCTCGGTGGTAAAGCGCCGCCAATCCAGCTTGAGTCCGTTGTGGCCCCCGTTGCCGGGGCTGCCGGGACTTTCAATCTGCTCCCAATCGCCGACCGCCGCGCTCCAGAAAGTTGTCCACCATGCCTCGTTCAGGGCGTCCAGGGTCTTGTAGCGGTTTTTCAGGTACTCCCGGAATTTGGCCTGGCAGAGGGGGCAATGGCACTCCCCGGAATATTCGTTGGAGATGTGCCAAACCGCCAGGGCGGGATGATCCTTATACCGACGCGCCAGCCTCTCGTTAATCGCCCTGGTTTTCTCCCGGTAGACCGGGGAGGAAAGGCAGTGGTTGTGCCGCTCCCCGTGGATGTTCCGCACCCGGGACGCGCTTACCCGCAGCACTTCGGGATACTTCCGGCTCATCCAGGCGGGCCGCGCCCCGGAAGGCGTCCCCAGGACCGCGGCAATGCCGTTTTCGGCCAGCAGGTCCATCAGCTCATCGAGCCACGCAAAGTCGTACCACCCTTCCTCCGGCTCCAGGGCGGCCCAGGAGAACATCCCCACCGTCAGGGTATTGATCCCGGCCAGTTTTGCGAGGCGCATGTCCTCCTTCCAAATCGTATCCTTCCACTTGATCCATTGGTCAGGATTATAATCGCCCCCATGCAAAATATGGGGCATTTTTTTTACTATCGGTGGATACCTCATAGTACGCTCCTTGTTAGGTATGTGTTTATACACATCTATGTAAGAATATATGTTGTTTCCGTGCAAGTCCACGACTTTTCATACAGAATACGAGGACTTTTCCATACAATGCTTATTCGTACTGATGGGTCTAATACCCTGCCCTTTGCGGAGGATTCTCTTTCACACAACCTGCTTGAGAGGCTTGACGAAAGTAGCTAGTTGCGACAATGTTTGCCAATTATTTTACATGCCTTAAAAGGAGCAGATGCCGATGGAACAGGAATTTCTGGAACGAATGAGCAAGTCTCTGAACGAGTTGAAACAGGACATCATCTCAAAGCTGATAATCAGTAACGCGGACTTCAAAGAGAGTATGGAGGGGATGGACCCTAAGGATGTGGTTGACGCCGCGTCTGACGATATTGACCGGAAGATGATCGAGGCTATCGGGTCTCAGGAACTCAAGCGTCTGAAACTGATAGATTCAGCCCTTTCGCGGATTCAGCAGGGGAAATACGGACTATGTATGAAATGCGGCAAGCGTATTCCCCAGGAGCGACTTGAGGTTATGCCCTACGCGCTTATGTGCGTTGAGTGTAAAACTGCGGAAGAACGCCGGAACCGGTAAATCCGGAGCGCCTTATGCGACGATACGTTACGATAAGTCTGTTCATGGCAGAGCTATCGGTTCTCTCTTTCGCTCAGACGAATCCTCGCGTTATTGAGGTTATACCTAAAGCTGTAGCTGGAGCAATTATGGTATATGCGGGACAGAGTGGGACGCTCTCCATTGATGGCTATGAGGCTACACGGCTTCGGGCCAATGGGAGCGCTATCGTATATGTCAATACCGCTGGTACGTATGAGCTTACGATGTACTTTGATGCCGGGGCGCAGGAAACGCTCAAGGTCGATGTCCAGACTGACACGCCGGTAAGCGCGGGCTTTGGGTATGCCATAGGTGACTATGGCCCGGGCGGTGGTCGTATCTTCTATGTGAAAGAACAGTATTCTGAAGGCTGGCGCTATCTGGAATGTGCTTCCTACGATGTGGGGTCAACCCAGTGGGGCCTTAACGGGGCCGATGTAAGTGGAACGGGTACTCAACTTGGTACAGGTAAGCAGAACAGTAGGCTTCTGCTTGATCGTATGTATCAGGCCGGCGAGCGGAATCGCGCTGTCCAGCACTGCGCAACATATAACGAAGGCGGCTTTACCGACTGGTTCCTGCCCAGTAAAAATGAGCTTGACCTTATATACCGCAACCTGCACACCGACGGTTATGTTACCTTAACCGACAACTACTACTGGAGTTCATCCCAGTACAACGATGGCTACGTGTGGTGTCAGTTGTTTCAGGATGGCGCTCAGGGTTATGGCAGTAAAAATTACACCTTCTGCGTCCGCCCGATCCGCAGCTTCTAAGCATTGCGCGGCGCAGGGTCCAACAATAGACACGTTGTATCAGGCGGACGCTTCCTTGACAATGTCAGCGGGCTGACTAAGGCAATGTCAGAGAGCTGGCTAAGGCAGGGTCAGCGGGCTGACTAAGGCAATGTCAGAAGGCACGACGTTGAATGATGAAGATGACAGGTATGTGTTAAATCAATGTTAAATCGCTAAACGATGAACGAACATCGTTGACAGAAACCCTCCCGGATCACTATAGTCCCCTCAGCAGTTATGCTAAATATACTTGTGAAGGAGTTTTTTATGGAAAAGAAGAAACAGACAGGTTTCGACGCACACGCTATGTATGTACGCATCGGACTCATTCTCATGTTACTCGTAAGTTGCGCTATGGTTAGCTATGCGAGAGGCTCTCAGTCGGGGCGGGGCGCAAGTGGCGCAGTCTCAACAACAGGTAGTGAACTGCGTATCGGTGTTACTTCCGAGCCAGCAACCCTCGATCCGCTCAGTTCCGCCAATACCGCTGACGGGCGAAGCATCTTGTTTAATGTGTATGAGGGGCTGGTGAAGCCCAGTACCGATGGTGGGTTCCAGCTGGCAGTCGCTGAAAGCTACGCGGTTGAGCAGGCGGGGCTGGTGTATAACTTTACGTTACGCGCTGGTGTGAAGTTCCACGACGGTACTACGCTCACCGCCGAGGATGTTGTATTCACGCTGAACAAGGCGGTTGAGGCTCGCTTCAACGGTTTTACCCAAATCGTAAAGGTGGAAACGTTTAGCGACGGCGGCGCTGAGAGGGTTATTGTTACCCTGAATGAGCCGAATGTTGAGTTTCTGCCTTATCTGACGCTTGGCATTGTGCCGCGCAACAATCCTGACCGTGAGGCCAAGCCTCTTGGTACTGGCCCCTACTCCATTGCCAGCTACACCACTCAACAATCGCTGATACTGGAGAAGAATCCCTATTACTGGCAGGCTGGGGTTCCGCATCTCGATAAGATAACGTACATTTTTGCCGCTGATTCTGACGCCCTCTTGACGGCGCTTCAAGGCGGGAACATTGATGGTGCTGTTGTTACCGGCGCATTGATTGATCAGCTTAATCCATCGCAGTTTGATCTGGTGCAAAGCCCGTCGAATGCCGTACAGATGCTGGCGCTGAATAACGCGCTTGAGCCGTTGAACGATGTGCGGGTACGGAAGGCGCTTAACTACGCAGTTGATGTGCAGGAAATCATCGACATTGCCTTTTACGGCAGAGGAACGCCGTCCGGCAGCCCGATCATTCCTGGACTCTCACGGTATTACGAGACCAGTCTGATTAACCCGTATCCGGTCAATATTGATACCGCAAAGTCTCTGCTCGCCGAGGCCGGATACCCTGATGGCTTCCCGCTGGAAATAACGGTTCCGTCCAACTACACGATGCACGTTGACACCGCGCAGGTGCTGATAAACCAGTTTGCTAAAATTGGCGTCAAAGCCACGATCCGGCAGGTTGACTGGGCGACATGGCTGACAGATGTCTATCGGGGGCGGCAGTATCAGGCTACGGTGATTTCGCTTGACGCTTCGGTGATGTCGCCGCGTGGATTCTTGGACCGCTACCGTTCCAGCGCCAGCAGTAACTTCGTCAGTTTTCAGGATGTGATGTTTGACCAGATTTATGGCGAGGCCATAAATGAAGTAGATGAGGCGAAGCGAATCGCGCTGTATAAAGAGTCGCAACGGATCATTTCGGATAACGCTGTCAGTGTTTACATTCAGGACATTGTTGAGTTTAAGGCTTTTCGTAAGGGCTTTGCGGGTTTTGTAAGTTATCCACTGTACGTCTTTGACGTTTCCACCATTTATCGGACACGGTAGCTTTCGTTAAACATGGACTTTATCGGCAGGCGGCTGGTAATTGCGGTATTGACTCTGTTTCTGGTGTCGGCGCTTACCTTTGCCGCCTTTGCTGTTATTCCCGGAGACCCTGCGTCGCTGATGCTGGGTACTGAGGCGACTGATGAACAGCTCGCGGCTCTACAGAAGGAGCTGGGGCTTGACCGGAGCCTGCCTGAACAGTACGTCGTGTGGTTGGGGCGTTTCCTGAGTGGCTCGCTGGGTAATTCAATGCGCTTTCGCGGTACTAGTATCACTAGCCTTGTGCTTGAGCGCCTGCCGGTAACATTTACGCTGGCAGCCCTGTCTCTCATAGCCATTTTTCTGATAGCAACACCGGTCGCTCTCCTGAGCGTGAAGGAACATTCGCCCATTGACCGTATGGTAAACACGTTAACGACCATCAGCATTTCAGCGCCGGGCTTTTTTCTGGGGGTGCTGTTTATCTGGGTCTTTGGTCTCATTCTGCGTTGTTTTGTCCCCGGCAACTATGTCTCTTATAAGGAAGATTTAGGCGCGTTTCTTGGCTATCTCGTGTTTCCGGCGCTGGCGATTGCCTTGCCCAACGCGGCCATTGTGATCAAGTTCCTGCGCGGTTCAATTTTTCAACAGCTTCGCAACGACTATGTTCGCACGGCATACAGTAAGGGAGCGACCCCACGATTGGTGCTGTACCGGCATGTGCTGAAAAACGCCGTGATTCCGGCGCTGACGCTGATGGGTATGATCATTGGCGATGTTTTTTCAGGCAGCATTGTCATTGAGCAGGTGTTTACAATACCCGGACTGGGGCGCCTACTCATCGCGTCCATCACCTCTCGTGATTATCCGCTTATCCAGACCCTCGTTGTATACATTGCGTGTATCGTGGTACTGGCGAATACCCTTGTGGACATCGCCATCCAGATCATTGACCCACGGATCCGTGTCAAATGAGACAACAACGGTGGAGCGCTGATTTCAAGTTCGGCGTGGCGCTGGCAGGCTGCATTGTGGCGCTGTCCCTCGCCAGCTTTGTTTACACGCCTTACGACTACAACGCCATGAATGCTGCCGGGCGTTTTGCGCCACCGGAGGCGGCTCATCTCATGGGTACTGACAACTTTGGCCGGGATATATTTTCCCGTGTTATGATTGGCGGACGCTATACCTTGCTGGTATCTCTGTTGACCGTGCTGGGAAGCGCCATCATCGGTTCTACGCTGGGCTTGTTGAGCGGCTACATGGGCAAAGCGTGGGACGAGGCGCTGATGCGGCTGATGGACGCGCTGAGCGCCTTTCCGAGCATCTTGCTGGCGCTGGTGATGGTTTCGCTGATGAACGCCTTTGGCGGCAATAGTCAGCAGAGCCAGGGCGCTCTCATCATCGCCCTGCTGATTCTGTTTATTCCTAGTTACGCCCGCGTCATGCGAACCGGTATGCTGCAGTACAAGAACGCTGATTTTGCGCTGATGGTAACGCTGATGGGCGCGTCCCACTTCCGCGTCATTTTCGTCCACATTCTGCCAAACCTCACTCCATCCCTGCTGTCGGCGACAGTGCTGGGGCTATCCAACGCCATACTTGCGGAAGCAACCATGAGCTACCTGGGGCTGGGCATACAGCCGCCCTTGCCAAGCTGGGGGCGTATGCTGTCGGAGTCGCAGAACTTTCTCTTTAACGCGCCGTGGTGCGCCCTTTTTCCCGGCCTGATGATCATGCTCACCGTCATTGCCTTTCACGCCATTGGCGAAGGCATTCGGCAGCACTACTGCTAAATCTGCCCGCGACGCACGATGAATTCCTCACGCGCCGCAAGGGGCCGCTCGGCGTTTTCCCGTGCGCGGGAAAGCAGAGCAGCCTGCACCCGAAAGGGCTTCTCATCAGTCCCTCGCTGGCTTGAGCGTGATACCCATGTGCCGTCGCTCATAAGCTCATGGGTATGAGTGTTGTCCTCAAAGTAAGCGGAGAGTATTGCGCGAATCCGCCGCTTGAGATCGTCCTGTAAAATAGGAAACATCAGTTCCACACGCCGCTCAAGGTTGCGGGGCATCCAGTCCGCGCTGGCAAGAAACAATTCGTCCGCGCCGCCATTAGCAAAATAACAGATGCGCGAGTGTTCAAGGTAATGGTCAATGACGCTCACCACGCGGATATGCTCTGACATACCCGCGACCCCAGGCACAAGCATACAAATGCCCCGAACACAGAGGTCAATCTTAACGCCAGACTCGGAAGCGCAATACAGCGCGTCAATGATGTCTGGGTCTGCTAGCGCGTTCATCTTCGCCATGATTCGGCCTGGATATTCCTGACTTGATCGCTGCGCTTCCCGCTCAATAAGCTCAATGAGCCGTCGCTTGAGTGCTGACGGCGCTATAATCAGGTAGCGTGTGGACTGAATCACCGAATAGCCGGTGATCATGTTAAACAAAAGGCCGGCGTCAAAGGCGATCTCCTCCCGCGCCGTGAAGAGACCGATGTCCTCATACAGACGCGCCGTGCCATCGTTGTAGTTGCCGGTGGAGAGATGGACGTAGCGTTTGACCTGCTCGCGCTCACGGCGGATGACTATAGCAACTTTGGCGTGTACCTTGAGCCTCGCCAGGCCGTAAACCACAATCACGCCGGCCTTTTCAAGACCCTTTGCCCATGAAATGTTCCGCACCTCGTCAAAACGCGCCTTGAGTTCCACAACCACCGTTACCTGCTTTCCATTGAGCGCGGCCTCTTCAAGCGCACGGACTATAGGCGAATCGCCGCTGGTGCGGTAGAGCGTCGCCTTAATCGCTATGACCGCCGGATCAGTGGCAGCCTCCCGGAAAAAGCGCAGCACCGGATCAAACGATTCATACGGGAAGTGCAGCAGCACATCAGAGAGATTTATCCGCTGCCAAAAGTTTTCACCCTCAACAAAGGCCGGGTTCGTGTATATCTTCCACGGCGCTTCCTTCATCTTGTCAAAGCCTTTTATGTTGGCAAGGCGGATTCCACCCAAGTTAAGCGGGCCGGATACCTCATACAGGTCATCCTCGCCAAGCTCAAAGCGTCGCGCAAGCCCATCGCGCAGACGGACGCTTCCCGGCGAGTAGACCATGCGTACCACCCGCGACCTGCCCCGGTGTTCCAGCGCCTCTTCCATGGCTTCGATAAAGTCCTCGTCGCGCTGTTCATCCACCGAAACATCCGCGTCGCGGTTAATCTTGAACAACATGCGCTCCTTCGCCTCATACCCAGGATGGCAGAGCGCTCCCCACGTGATCACCACGTCTTCCAACAATGCCCAGCGCGTCTTCCCCGCGGCTGGAAGCCAGAGTATCCGCTCCAGAGACGCGGGAATCTGCATAACAGAAATGAATTCAGCGTCTTCGCCTTTTCGCGTAAGTAAAAACGCCGCGTATAAGTCATAGCTTTGAATGGGAGGAAAACGCTCGCCCTCAATTCTCAGAGGCGTGAGTATCGAGTAGATGTCCCGTGTAAAAAACGATTCAAGATGCGCTTTTTCCGCGTCTGTGTACGAATCAGGCCGCGCAAGCTCAAGTCCCCCCAGAGCCAGCGCCGGGAACACTTCGCGTTGAAGACATTCATACCCCTGATGAAAGATCAAGCGTATTTTTTCCGCGCCCCGGTGAATCTGCCCATTGGTAGCCCGGAGTTCAGACGCAGGCGCACTGTTTTTCCACGCCGCGTTACGCGCCGCTTTCACTCCGGCAACGCGGATCATGAAGAATTCGTCAAAGTTAGAAAAAGCTATCGAGAGGTATCTGAAGCGCTCCATCGGCGGCAGCTCACGCCGCAAGCCTTCCGCTAGAACCCGCTCATTAAAATCGATCCAGGACAAATCCCGGTTAAAATGCCTTGTTGTTTTCATGGTTTGTTTACACGAGTACCACTTTATACCCGAACACATCCTGAAACAAATCGGCTTTTTCTTCCAGTCCGATAAGCTCAAGGCTCAGGTCAAGATTGCCCTGGACGTGCAGCACGATACGCGAATTTGCGCGTTCAATCGTAAGGAGCTTAACCTGCTGGGAATGGCCGCGATCAAGGGCGTCGGCAACGCGGAGCAGGGCTGCCATCTTGAGTACCAGCATCTGATCCCCACGCGGGAGCATACGGTACACAATATCCTCAATGTCTGACGGTATTTTCCCCCGATGATAACGGATCACGCCGGCTATAATATCGAGTTCATCACGTTGAAGCCCGAAAATTTCGGAATGAGCCACAATGTATGCCCCGTGCTTGTGATGGTCGGCAGCGGTGATGAACATACCAATGTCGTGGAGCATGGCCGCTACCTCAAGGAGCCGGCGTTCCCGTTTCTTCATGCCATGCTCAAGCGACAGGGCGTCAAAGAGCCATAGGCTGATGTCAGTTACCTCACGGCTGTGCGCCTCATCGCAGCGGTACTTCTTGCCGAGTGTGGCCGCTGACGCAATGATCTGGGAGTAGAATTCCTCCTGCAGCTCAGAGTCAACGCCAAGCGCGATATCAATAAGCAGCCCCTCACGGATAGACACGTCTGGCACCACGACCTGTGTTGCTGTGGTCTGTTCGAGGAACTGGCGGTACATGAGCAGTCCGGGTACAAAGCCTTCGGCATCGGTATACGAGATATGCAGATTCCTGACGATTTCTTCTATTGAAGAATTCCTCACCTTCTCAACAAAACCGGCAAACTCTTCCCGCTCAATGAGCCGGCACCGCTCATTGAGGCACCTGCCGATGAAACCAGCTGCTACGCGGGCGTCTGATCCGGTCATAATCAGGGTTTTGACATGGGTAATATCCATCTCAAAGAAAAACGCGGTGTGCCGTATCTGCTCGTTCAGATACCGGTTGCCGTTTCGCTCGAAATCACCGACATGGCGCGCCTGCTCGTCAAGGATGATCGTGCCAACATGCAGACTGTGCGCCGCGACCATGTTACCGTGCCGCAGGAGCATAATCTCCGTGGACCCGCCGCCAATGTCAATAATCATAGTGTTTGACTGCCAGAACTTTGGCAGGTCATGTTTAAGGGCAAAGCGCGCCGCGAGGTACATGAGCCGGTTTTCTTCGATGCCCTCAACGATGTTGATAAGAAAACCGGTTTCCCGCTGCACACGATCCACGATGATGTCGCGGTTTCGCGCCGCACGGAACGCGCTGGTGGCGATCACCCGCGCATCCATGTTGCCAATGCCCCAGCCCACCAGCAGTTCACGGTAAAGCTGTAAGACCGACAGACATTCCAGAAACGACTCCCTCGAAACCTTGCCGGAGGTAAACACGTCCCGCCCCAAGCTCACGGGCTTTTCCGCACGATCCAGTTCCCGCCATGTTCTATCCACCGCGATCTCCGCAATGAGCAACCTGATACTGGTGGAACCAATTTCAAGGATCGCCCGCAGCCGCGTGAAATCGCCGTCTGTCTCTTTATCAGTCATGTTCTATTCCAATATGTATTAGTGAGTAATGATCAGCGAAACATTGGTGTTTCACGAATAACCTACTCACTATCCTCTGTCCAATCTACTAGTGAGCAGTGATAGTGATCAGCGAAACATTGGTGTCTCAATAACCTATTCACTATCCACTTCAATCTACTCCAGGTAGAGTTCACCTTGCCCCAGGTGGAGTTCAATCTACTCCAGGTGGAGTTCACCTTGCCCCAGGTGGACTTCAATCTACCCCAGGTGGACTTCAATCTACCCCAGGTGGACTTCAATCTACTCCAGGTGGACTTCAATCTACGCCAGGTGGAGTTCAATCTACTCCAGGTGGAGTTCAATCTACCCCAGGTGGAGTTCAATCTACCCCAGGTGGAGTTCAATCTACTCCAGGTGGAGTTCACCTTGCCCCAGGTGGAGTTCAATCTACTCCAGGTGGAGTTCACCTTGCCCCAGGTGGACTTCAATCTACCCCAGGTGGACTTCAATCTACCCCAGGTGGAGTTCAATCTACCCCAGGTGGACTTCAATCTACCCCAGGTGGACTTCAATCTACCCCAGGTGGACTTCAATCTACCCCAGGTGGACTTCACCTTGACTAAGGTGGAGTTGCGTCAGACGTTTTTGAACTCCGGGCAGGCTTTCTGAGGCTTAATGCTTTATCTCCGGTGCTTGTCGATTATGCGGTCATACTTTCTGTTTTCTTCTTCTAATAGTTGCAGGCGAATCCGTTCCCGTTCCAGTTTTAGTTCTAACACCTTCTTCTGTTGCTTTAGCTTTTTGCCCTTATCGCAAAGAAGCATATAGCACCCGGCAAGCCAATAAACAAGCATAATATCGCCACTATCGGAACTATATTCATTTTACCCTTCTCCTACCAGACTTTCCGCCTTGTATACTAAGGCATCTTTATCTCTATGCCGGCAAGAGGAGGTTGTCCCCTCTTGTGCTGTTGCGCCGCCTTACAAGACATCGTTTAAGACTCTCTGGGCATTTTTCCACGCGATTTTTTCAATAACATCATCGCTCAGGCCATCATGGTGGAATTGCTCAAAGAGGCGGGATACGGTTTCCACCCTGCCAATCTCCAGCTTGCCGCTTATGCCGTCAAAATCACTGCCCAGCGCCACGCACTCAACACCGCCAACCTTGATGAGGTGCTGCGCGTGCGCGCTGATGAGCGCGGCAGTGCTGTCCTCACACTCGATATCCTCATTAAGGAACGTAGGGCAGAAGTTAAGACCGGCCACGCCGCCCGCCTCTGCCAATGCGCGGATCATGTCGTCAGTGAGATTGCGCCAGTGTGGAGAAAGGGCGCGGCAGTTTGAGTGCGACGCCACAAACGGCTTTGTACTGAGTGTCGCTACATCGGAAAAGCCGCCGTCGGAAAGGTGCGACACATCAACGATGATGCCCAGCTCGTTCATGCGGCGCAGCGCGTCTTTGCCAAACGGCTTTAACCCCCGCGCCATGTTCTCAGGATTCGCAGACTGGGGGAAGCCAAAGCAGTTTTCTCCATTCCATGTGAGGGTGATAAGCCTGATTCCTTTTTGGTAATACTGCTCAAGATGTTCCAGTTTGCCATCAATTGGCCTGCCGTCTTCAAAACTGAGAAAGGCGTTCAGCTTGCCCGCCTCCAGTTTACCGGAATCCGCCATAACAATGGCGTCAGGATGCCGCGCTATGGTCGCGTTAAAGACTCGAAAGCAATGTTCCAGATACTCGCTATCGTTAAACGCCTCGCGTTCCAGCGGCGGCATGAAGATAGCGAAAACCTGAGCCACGTCCCCGGACCGGTGCGCCCGTTTGACATCAAGCATGGCGTCCGGTATGTCGTAGATATCCTCCAGATGCTGTTTGAACGACAGCAAAAGGGTATCGCAGTGTAAATCAATAAAACGCATGGCTGAGTATACTCTTGTTAGCGTTCTTGTTGTAGGGATTGTTAAGCGGTTCAGATAAAGTACATATACGAGTCATCGGGATCGATAGTACCGATCATTGAAGCCAGCGTTGTGTGGTCAATGACTCCGGCGACGCACTCGTTCATGCGGTCAAAGACAGTAAGCCTGATACAGCGTTGTAACCTGCTTTCCTGTACAGTGGAGAGCGGCGGGTCAAGCACCAGCATATCCCCTTCAAGTTTTCTCAGCACCTCGCCTACGGTAAGCTCTTCAGGCCGCCGGGACAATGTATAGCCGCCTAAAGCGCCTTTCACCGAGCGTATAAAGCCAGCGTTTCGCAGGATCACCGCGATCTGTTCAAAGTAACGGGTTGAGATGCCCTGACGCTCAGCCATGCTGGGAAGGGAAACAGGGGCTTCGTTCAGATGCTCGGCCAGATCAATCAGAAGCCGGATACCATAGCGTCCTCGTGTAGAAATCTTCATATTGTGTAATCCACCTTATCCATAGCGTGATAGGCTTTAACCAGATCAGCAAGGGAGATGGAATCAACGCAGGCGTTTATTTCCTTATAGAGTTCGCTCCATGTATGTCTGGACATGCAGTAACTTTGAGCTGGACAGGGCTTTAAGGTAACGCAGTCAACTGGCTCAAGCGCCCCCTCAACCGCACGCAGGATTTGACCCGCGCTTATGCGTTCAAGCGCTCTGCCCGGAATATAGCCTCCCAGCGGGCCTCTAATAGCCTGGATGATGCCAGCCTTCCGCAGGGGGATAAAGAGTTGTTCAAGGTAGCCCTCCGATATACTGGTATTTTGAGAAATGACTCTGGCGCTCGCGGACTCGCCTTCAGGCAAAAGAGCCATATAGAGTAAAGCTTCCAATGAGTAACGGCCTTTGGTAGAGATTCTCATAGCTAATTTATCCTAGTTAGATTGTAGGGTATACATCAAATTGAATCAAGTATAAAAGTTAAAAATTCTTCACAGAAATGGTGAGTAAGCTCTTGACACTTTTTTTTGTCTAAGGTATACATAGAAACGTACTTGCCGCTGTAGCTCAGTCGGTAGAGCAAAGGACTGAAAATCCTTGTGTCGAGGGTTCAATTCCCTCTGGCGGCAGATTGCATGGTACATTGTTGTGTTGTTGTTAGTGCTTCTTTCTTTTTAAGATGATACTTATTGTTAAGCGCCGTAAAGCCTTTGGCATGGGAAGGCGCAAAAAATCCGAAGAATTTTTATCTGTGAGCTTGCATACTATGGTAAGATATGATAGTTATACCGTGGGACACACGGGAATCTACGTTTGGTGAGTCCAAGTAAGGCCGGGGGAGTATCGGGTTTGAGCACGTGGAAAACTCTCTTTGATAGGGAGTTTTTGCGAAAACCAAGGTATACCCCTTGGCAATGGACAATGAATCAAGAATCCCCCGCCTAAAGGCGGGGACTTGTCAATTGACACTTCCCTTGTGTCTTTGCAGGAGTATGGTATGAAAAAGATATGGCTGTTTTTGATGTGTTTCATGGTTTTGACTGTTGTGTTGTTTGGGCAGGATGCGAGTGATTTTGAGATACTGGCTGAAAACGGCGATGATGCTGTTGCCATAGCCTATAGCACAACAGGCACGGTCAGCGAAGGTTTTGAGACAGAGACTGTAGACAACGCGGTAAGCATTAAGGGCTACACAGGAACGGTGGAAGACGATCTTCGTATCCCTGAGCAGATACACGGGCTTCCTGTTACCAGAATCGAAGCGCGGGCCTTTTTCGGCAAGGGCCTTAGCAGCGTAACCATACCTAATGGCGTTACTTCCATTGGACAAGGCGCGTTTGCCAATAACCGCCTGACAAACGTAGCGATGCCCGACAGCCTCATCACCATTGAAGCTGAGGCGTTTTCTGACAATAGGCTCAGCAGCGTAACCATACCCAATGGCGTTACTTCCATTGGAGATTGGGCGTTTCAGTACAACAACCTCACGAGCATAACGATTCCCAGCAGCGTTACTTCCATCGGGTTCAGGGCCTTCGCCAACAATGCCCTTGAGCGCGTAACGCTCAATAGAGCAAGCGTTATCGGAGCGAGAGCCTTTGATACCAGTGTTGCCATAAGCTACAGTGAGCAAACAGTGGATATGCCGGTGAATTCCGCTTCTCAGACCAATGCCTCTGCTGCGCAATCAATAGACAACATAGAGTTCCAGACGTGGATTGTGGATAAGGATAATATGGGTAGCATTATCGGTTATACCGGATTCGAGAAAGTCCTTCACATTCCCGCCCAGATAAACGGGCATCCTGTTACCAGCATCAGCGCTGATGCGTTTGCTTTCAAACAGCTCATAGAAGTAACGATACCCGACAGTGTTACCTACATTGGACGGAACGCATTCTTCGACAACCGTCTGGCGAGTATAACGATACCCGACAGTGTTACCTACATTGGGGCAGAAGCGTTTGCCAACAACCGCATGACGAGCGTAACGATACCCAACAGTGTTAGCTATATGGGGATGGAGGTATTTGATAGCAATGTTGCCATAACCCGTAGCGAACCAATCGCGGGGAATGTGGCGGCGACTCCGGTCGTGAGCCAACGTGTTCAGGCTGAGGAGAATAGCGATATTTTTCAGATACGGGTTGAGAACAGGGCGATAAGCATCATCGGGTATACTGGCGCGGCGAAAGACCTCCGTATTCCCGCAAAGATCAGCGGGCTTCCTGTTGCTGTCATTGGCGCACAGGCCTTTTCTCACAAGGGCCTGACGAGCGTAAGCATACCCAACAGTGTTACTACCATTGGCGCGTCCGCGTTTTGCGACAATGCCCTCACAGAGATAACGATACCGACCAGCGTCGTAAGCATTGGCGCAAGCGCGTTTGCCAACAATCGCCTGACGCACGTAAGCATCCCTAACAGCGTTACCGAAATCGGCGACTGGGCGTTTCAGCATAACCGCCTCAACAGCGTAACGCTGGGTTCCAAGCTGAGAACCATTGGCGCAAGCGCGTTTGCTTTCAACCGCCTGACGAGCATAACAATACCAGACAGTGTTGTAACGATTGGCGCAGCCGCGTTTTACGACAGTAGCCTCACGAGCGTAACATTCTCCAACGGTGTTACCAACATTGGGGCGCGGGCCTTCGCGTATAATGCCCTGACAAACGTAGCGATTCCCAACAGCGTGAGCCTTATTGGAGACTGGGCCTTCGCGTACAATCGCCTCACGAGTGTAGCGATTCCCAACAGCGCGGCCACTATTAGCAACAGAGCATTCTCTGGCAACCTATTGGTGGAAAAATCAGATTAGCGCCAATCGTTTAGGAATTGCTTACCTTGTTGTCTACCAATAACGCAAACTCATTACCATAATCTTTGCTGGCCAATGCTCGCCGGTAAAGATTATCTGCGCATCACAAAAAGTAGCTACAGACAAAATGCCAATGCCAGAGACCCATACGCCGGTACCAGAAGTGAGTTAGCTGTAGCTACATCTGAGACATTGGTCTGCCATGAGGCTTTAGGTGCTTAGCTGTATGTTGCTCATAATGCTCAAAGACCGCACGTCGACAGCCGCAATGGGAGTGGAGCTATCACATTCAGCGACTAAAGCCGGGGTTGTGCTTGTTGAAACCATCACACTTCAGCGACTCAGATATTTCTTTCCATACCCGTAAGTTGTGTTATAATAGCTTGTGAGCTGGGAGGCTCAATGTTTATGGAAAAGAAAATACGGATCGGTTTTATCGGTACTGGGGGCATCGCACATGCGCACATGATCCCATATACCTCATTTGAGGACGTGGAAGTGGTCGGGGCTTGCGACATAGTTCCGGGGAAAGCACGCGAGTTTCTGGACAAGTACGGCCTGAAAGACGCTCCGGCATTTGAGAAGGCGACAGACCTGCTGAAAAATGTCCAGTTGGACGGCGTAAGCGTCTGTACCTATAACACCACACACGCGGAATGTGCTATTGAGGCGCTGGAAGCTGGGGTTCATGTACTCTGCGAAAAGCCCATGTCCTTCACTATTCAGGAAGCGGCGGATATGGTTAAGGCTTCGCGTAAGGCAAAGAAGATGCTCACCATTGGTTTCCAGCCGCGCTACGATTATATGCGGCGGCGGGTTGATGAGATCATCCAGAGCGGCGCGCTGGGGAAGGTCTACTATATCCAGTCCGGCGGCGGTCGCCGGCGCGGTATCCCCGGCGGCACGTTTGTTGACGAGGCAAAGGCTGGCTACGGCTGTCTGGGCGACATTGGCTGTTACTCAATCGACGAATGTCTGCACGCTGTCGGCTATCCTAAGCCGCTCACGGTGTCAGCCATTGCTACAGACTACTTCGGCAAAAACGCGAAGTATTGGCCTGAATTCAACACCTTCAATGTTGACGATTTCTCAGTGGCGCTTGTCCGTATGGAAGGCGACCTTACCTTCATCTTCAAGCAGTCATGGGCTATGCACGCCGACTCTCTCGGCGACACGCTCTGGCTTGGCACTGAAGGCGCTATAAAAATCGTCCACGGGCATGGTGAACACAACATGCCGTCGCGTTATATGTACTATACCGATGTCAACGGTATGCAGATTGACTCGGTTATTGAGCCGTCGATTCCTTTTTCCACCTATGGTGAAAAGCCGGTCAAAGACTCCTTCGCGGCAAAGATTCGCGGCTTTGTGGACGCGATCATAACAAACGGTCCCGCGCCGATCCCCGGCGAGGAGATTCTTTACAATCAGGCGATCTGTGACGGCATCTATCGTTCATCGAAGCTCAAGAAAGAGATCGAGATCGTTATTCCGTCCATCGAAATATAGGAGAAGAGAGTGGTTAACGTACTAATGCTTTCAAAGTGGCATGTACACGCGCAGGACTACGCGAAGTTTATTGGCGAACAGCCGGACGCCAAAGTTACCTGTGTCTGGGACGAGGACGCGGCGCGGGGCGGGCCCTGGGCCAAGGAACTTGGCGTGGATTTCGAGCCTGATCTCAACACGGCTCTGGCGCGTCAGGATGTAGACGCCGTAGTCGTAACAACAGCAACGAGCGAACACCCCAAGGTGATGCTCGCGGCGGCAAACGCGAAAAAGCACATCTTCACGGAAAAAGCGCTGGCAACGACTGTTGCCGACTGCAAGCTCATTGCCGAGGCTATCGCGCAAAACAACATCAAGTTCTGCATCAGCCACCCGAACCTTACCTCATCGTTTACGCAGTATTGCAAGCAGGCGATTGATGAGGGCATATTGGGCAGAGTGAACTATATGCGTATGCGGAATGCCCACGATGGTTCCTTAGCCGGCTGGCTTCCTCCGTACTGGTACGATGTGGAAAAAGCCGGCGGCGGGGCCATGATGGACCTGGGCTGCCATCCTATGTACACCGCCGCCTATCTTTTGGGCAAGCCGAAGCGCGTCGCCTCGATCTTCACCACCTCCTACTGCCCGCTGCCAGCTGACGATCACGCGGTATCAGTGGTCGAGTTCGAGAACAGCGTAATTGCGGTGCTGGAAACCGGCTTTACCTCAAAGTATCAGGCCGGCTGTTTTGAATTGCTGGGTACCGAAGGCGCTATTGTGCAGGTTGAGGGCAGAGTCAAGGTGCGTTCCAACCAGTTTAAGGACGGCTGGTTCACCCCTGATAAGCTCCCCAGTCCGCTGCCGCCTGCCCTGCGTATGTGGCTCGACGGCATCATTGACGGCAAACCCATTCCCTTTGATACCGCTAAGGGCATCGCACTCACTGAACTGCTCGAAAACGCCTATATCTCACATAAAGAAGGCCGGATAGTGAGTATCTGAGCTTAGGAACTTAGCAGGTTACGCACAGGGATAGCTAAGAATCTGTCCCCAGATGTTCACGGATTAACACAGATGAAGAAGAAATGAATAGGTACATCCCCTATTCATCTGTGAAAATCCGGGTAATCTGGGGACATTTTTCTTCACTTTGTAATCATGCGTAACCTGAGTGATTAACACTAATCAATAGCGTTAAACACGCAAAACGCTTTACAGAGACCACAGCCAGTACACAGCACAGGATCAATCACCGCGCCAGCGGTGGAGAGCGAAAGCGCCGGACACCCAAGTTTTTTAACGCAGAGACCGCAAGCAGTACAGCGCTGGCGGCTGATTTCGTGGCGCTGCTTTGCGCCCCGCTGAACCATGATACACGGCCCCTCAAAGATGATGACACGCACGCCCGTCTTATCAAGCATCTGTTTTACAGCCTCTTTCGCGGAAGGCAGCTCAAAGGGACTTGCCCGCACGAGCTCCCCCACGCCAATGGCCTTCACCATATCAACAATGCTCACCTTCTTCACAGCCGCGCCGGTCGCGCTCCTGCCCATGCCCGGGTGCGCCTGATTACCGGTCATGGCGGTCGTGAAGTTGTCCAGAATAACCACAATGACGTTGGCTTGGTTATACACGGCGTTGATCAGACCCGGTATGCCGGTATGGAAAAAGGTGGAGTCCCCGATAAAGGCAAAGTTAAGCGTATCCGGCTCCACGCGGTTGATGCCCTGTGCCATGGTAATGCCCGCGCCCATGCAGAGGCAGGTATCCACCATGTCCAGCGGCGGAGCATTGCCCAGGGTATAACAGCCAATGTCCCCAGAAAACACGGCTTTCCGCTTCTGTTCAGCGATTACGGCCTTAACCGCGAAAAATGAGCCGCGATGGGGACAGCCCGCGCACAGTACCGGCGGGCGAGCCAAAAGCGCCGGCAGGTCGATCCCGCGATCCGGCAGCAGCGCCTTTGCCGCGACGCCCAGAAACGCACGCACCCGTTCAGCAATCAGCGCAACCGTGTTCTCACCAGCAAGCGGCATATCGCCGGAACGCTTGCCCTGTACCTTCACCGGTACATGACGCTGACCGCACAGGGCGATAAGCTCCATCTCAATCACCGGGTCCAACTCCTCAATAACCAGAACCTCCTCAAGCCCATCAAGAAAGTCCAGCCCTAGATTCGAGGGGAACGGAACTGTCCCGACCTTGAGCAGTTTATACTCCGCCTCAATATCCAGCAGCGCTTCTCGCGTATAGGCGTAACTGACGCCGCCGCAAGCAATGCCTTTCACGCCAGAACCGATCAGCACATTCCCCGAATATGACGAAAACTCCTCAGCCAAGTGAACAAGGTCATCCTCAATCTTGATATGGTTACGGTAAGCGAGACTTGGAAAGATGACCCAGCGCCCGTTGTCGCGCTTAAAGCCAGCCTCCTGCTTAGGCGGCGGAGCTTGTTCCAGCAGTTCCACCGAAGCGTAGCTGTGGCAGATGCGCGTGGTAGGCCGCAGAATAACTGGATGCCCGTAGTGTTCCGAGTAGGCAAAGGCGTCCGCAACCATAGTATAGGCCTCTTCCGGCGAGGCGGGGTCAAAGACCGCGAGCTTGGCGTACTTGCCGAAGTGCCGTGTATCCTGCTCGGTCTGGGAAGAAACCGGCCCAGGGTCATCGGCGACCGCGACCACAAGACCGCCTTTCACGCCAATGTAGTTAAGGCTCATAAGCGGGTCAGAGGCAACATTAAGCCCCACCTGCTTCATTGTTACCAAGGCCCGCGCACCAGCGCAGGCAGCTCCTGCCGCGACTTCCAGCGCGGATTTTTCATTCACCGACCATTCCACATAGATTTCAGGCCGTTGACGCGCTTCTCTGGCGATAACTTCCAGTATCTCGGTGGAAGGAGTACCCGGATAGCCGCTTACGACCCGTACACCGGCGCGGACCGCGCCTAAAGCAATAGCCTCATTCCCCATTAACAGCGATTTCATGTTTCCCCTTTGGTTCAGCCCTAAGCTGAATAGTAGCTTTAGTATAGTTATCCCAGATACTTCACAAGCTGGCAAGTTCCACGCCAATCGCTATACCGCCCGCCCAATTCCCAGCCACCGCGCTTCATGACTCGCCTATTCCTTCTTCGCTGTCTTACCAACCTATCCCTACTTTATACCCCTGTTGCGCCACCATACCTAAGCCTATTCGCCACCATACCTGATGTCGGCGGACTCCGCGCTACAGTCGGTGTACTCCGCGCTGAGGGCAGCCAAGTATGCGCTACAGTCAGCGGACTCCGCGCTGAGGGCAGCCAAGCCTACGCTACAGCCGGTGTACTCCGCGCTCAGGGCAGCCGAGCCTATGCTACAGTCGGCGAACTCAGCACTACAGGCAGCTAAGCCTGCGCTACGGTCTGTCGAGCCTGTGCTACAGTCGGTGTACTCTACGCTAAGGGCGGCGAAGACTGCGCTGAGGGCGGCGGACTCTGCGCTACGTGCGGCGGAGGCTGCGCTAAGGGCGGCGAAGACTGCGCTACGTGCGGCGGAGGCTGCGCTAAGGGCGGCGGAGGCTGCGCTAAGGGCGGCGAAGACTGCGCTGAGGGCGGCGGACTCTGCGCTACGTGCGGCGGAGGCTGCGCTAAGGGCGGCGAAGACTGCGCTAGGGGCGGCGGACTCTGCGCTCAGCGCGGTGCTAAGTCTGTATGCCGCCATAACCACGCCTATTGTGGTGGGATAACTTAACACACGCCTCATTCATCATTGCCACGCTTCAGGAGTTGCTTGCTCCTTTTTCACTATCTTAGCGACGTATCCCTGCTTTATAAAGGCTTACACCTATTCAGACAACAATCCAACGTATCACCTGTCTGAGAAGTATTGCTACAGACAAAATCATAAATATTAAATTACTGCTGCTGATTAGAACTTCTAAACCCATTTTTCAAAGTTCCAAACCCTAGTTTAGAACTTCAATGCTTAATCGCGTCTGGGGAAGTCGCTATAGACAGATTGATGAATGTTGAGTTGCTGTTGTTCAGGAACGTCCGCATAAATGAGTTTAATCTGTGCTGGCTTGGTGCTATACATGAAATCATAAAGCGTCAGAGCGCGTTATTTTTAGCGGAATAAAACTGGCGTCGTTCATTGTTCCCAGCGGAATGGCGCCGGTTTCTTCATAGCTTTTCTTCAGCGTGAAATAGCGCGATTTACGGCGCTCAAGGTATGCGTCGATAGTGCTTTTTGACGCCAATACGCCCCAATCATCAATGGCCTCTTCTTGATTAAATATGACGCGGAGTATTTTATCGCCCATCTCTTTGCGGTAGTGTGCGCTATCAACAAAATTATAGGGGTTAAAATTATAGGGACTATAGCCGTTAAAGTTATAAAAGCCGGTAATTGCGGCCATGTTACGGAGATAATCCCAATAGAGCGGAGATTCGGTTTCCGCAAGCACATAGACTGAACTTGGCGCGAGCAAAACAGTAAGTTTAATATCGTTCATTGCGCATTTTTCTCTGACTCTCAATAACGACTCAAAAAAGAATTCCCTCATAGGAAAATCAGCAGCGGTTTTTTCTAAAAAGATACGCTGATACAAAGATTGAAAGACCGGCGTAATTGTCTTTTCTACGAAACCAAGACTGGCCGCTTCTGTGGGATTATACTGCCCAATATATTCTATCATTCCATTACTTTGCACTCGGGGAATATACTCCGGCTTCTTCAAAATAAAGTTTAACAGCTTTCTTATAGGAGCATATAGCAATACGGTTGTAAGCTCCGCTACTTTCGACGACGCTTTTCCATCAAGCGCGTACAAATGCTCCACACCTTTGCTTTCTCGCCCTCTCTCCTGTATTTCCTGTCCATTAAGCTGCAAAATAATATGCCGCGCCTGGGTATGCGCTATGATAAGATCAACAAGCATCTCATAATCTTCCTGATACCCAAAGGGAAAACAAAAATTATAAAAGGATAAGCCCGTATATTCCGATGCCAGCGCGGGATCAAGTGCGCCGGTACGCGAGCCGCCAATAATAAAACCAGTATATACATCAGGATTCTCTTTTATATAGCGTATTTTCGCGTTGCGTACACTGATTGGCTCTTGACCAGATTGACCATAATGAGTGTTTAGAAAATAACCATAGGGATCAAGGATGTAATTTGTCCCAATAATGATTGCCATTGCCAATAAACAAGCCGCGACGAAAAGCGCACACCAAACCTTTGCCGTGATATTCATATATACCTTTAAAATTGAAAGTACAGAAACGCCGCGCCGTTATTCATGCGTAGCAAACTCAAGCCGATAAGCGCTGCGGAACAGAGCAGCGTGAGCCATGAGGATTTAAATTGACGCGCCAGTGTTTGCGAATTAGGCGCGAACCAACAAATCACTAAACCAAGCGGAAAAAAAACTTTCGCGCTTAATCCCGTAACACTCGGCAGGGCAAAACTCGTCTGCGCCAACGAAGCAATGTTTACCATGCCCCGATACACGCGCCACGCATCAGAAAATGTCGCTGAAACAAACAATACGCGCAACGCCGTTACCCCCAACGTGGTAAGGCAAAAAGCGGCAATAAACGGAAACCGTTTGTTATGCCGTTTCATCCAACTGGCGGCGCACACAAAAACGCCGTTCAACACGCCCCACGCGATAAAGGTCCAGCCCGCGCCGTGCCAGAAACCGCTCACGAAAAAAGTCGTCATAGATGCAACGTAGAAATTGCGGTAAGCGTCGCCCTTACGGTACACTGCGCGGAAAATATAGTCTCCCAAAAAACGGGAAAGCGTGATATGCCAGCGCTGCCAGTAATCCTGAAAATTACGCGCCTTATACGGTGAATTAAAATTATGCGGAATGGCAATGTTAAACATCTTCCCAAGACCTATCGCCATATCCGCATAGCCCGATAAGTCAAAATAATACGAGACCGTGTACTCAATCGCGCACCACCACGCCTCAATAAACCCAGGTTGTGCGGGAACCGCGTCAAAAAACCTTTGCGCGTCAATGGTAAGCGGATCGGCCAGCAGGATTTTCTTCGCACACCCTATGGAAAAGAGAAACAGGCCAGCCGCGACATTATCCCAGTTGAGGCGGCCATTCGCCTCATCCTCAAACTGCGGCGTCATTTCGCCATGATGTACTATCGGTCCCACGATAAGCTGGGGAAAAAAGGTGATGAACAAAAGGTAATCAATGATGGAATACGATTTGGTCAGGCCGTGGTATGAGTCGACGAGAAAGGCGATCAGTTGAAACGTGAAAAACGATATGCCGATGGGCAGCACGATGTACCTGAGCGCGACGTCCGTATGCGCGATCGCGTTAAGATTCGTTATGAAAAAGTCCGTGTATTTGTAGTAGCCGAGGAGCGCGACGTTGGCCGCGACGCCTATGGCGAGCGCCGCTTTACTTTGAGCGCGGGTCGTCGTTCCGGCCTCCCGAATCGCCGACAGCAGCGTTCCCATGACATAGTTCCCCACAACGCTCGCCAGAAAGAACGGGAAAAACGCGGCGCTTCCCTGCGCGTAGAACAGAAACGAGGCCACGACGAGCAAGAGCTTCGCTATATAACGGTATCGCAACTGATTGAGCAGGAAGTACCCTGCGAACACTATGGGAAGGAACAGAAAGATGAAGCCATAGGACGAGAAGATCATATTTTACCCTTATCTCTTATCAACATTGATCAATGGACTATGCTTATTCCCATAGCCTATTTTTAGATACAATGTATATATCCATATTGTCAAGGGGTATCTTATGCTTTTTTTCATACCATAGCCCTATGGGGTTCAGAGAAAATTTGAAGGCGCAGTTAGAATTTGCGGATATGTATGTTAAAGAGCTTGCCGCGCTCTCTGGTGTGAAGAAACAGACGATTGATAGTTATCTCAGTACACACAACTGCACGCCTTCCGCTGACGCGGCGGTCAAGATAGCGCGGGTCTTGGGAGTATCGGTTGAATTCCTGGTTACTGGCTGTGAAACCGTGCTGCCGCAGCCATTACAACCTTTGAGTGCTGAGATGCGTTTATTAACGCAGACCCTTCAGCGCCTGAGCGACGAACACCGGAAGATCGTACTCAAGAGTGCGATCACTTTATCGGGGCTTTTACAGGAACACGAGTCCAACAAGGTTTGACGCCCGCATAGCGACTGGTCTGGAATCATGCGAAGGATTGTGCGGCGGAGCTGTAGCGGCAATGCGCTCTTAGTCCGCCGCGTTGGAGCGCAGGGACAGTTCCGCACGAAACACTGCCTCTTGTTTAAGGCTTGTGGTGTCAGACCCCTTGCGCCGCCCCTCAAACGCAAAGACCGGCGCGTTACTCGCCGGCGCTTCTGTCGTTGACATTGGTGCCAGAGGCGTTTGTAGCGGCAACTGCCACAGCTCAATGGTTTCGCCGAGCTTGATCTCTTGCAGGTACGCGATGTCAAGCCTGAGCGTTTCAGCGTGATCAAGCAGCTCAGGATCAACGTTGTCCTGAATCCACTGGGCATAACGGGCGTTGTTAACATGGCCATAGTAGTCAATATCCGAATACAAGGCGCGGCGTTCACCTGTTTTTGTCATCCCCTCACGCGGTTCAAGGCTTATGATACGCTCGCTGACCATATCAATGCCCTCGTTCAGCGGGAGGCGTTCCATTGTCAAGTGAGGGCGCAGGGGCCGGCGTTTTTCTAAGTCCACGATAAGCCAGTTGCTTCGCGCCCGTGCCAGAATCGCGCCGGTTTCGTCAAGGATGGCGCAGTCTCTCACGGCAAAGAGCTTTTCCGCGCCGCGTGGCCATGTTTGCACGGTAAGCGTGTCTCCATAGCGAGGACGGCGCTCTATACGCACAGTGATCCGCGACAGTATCCACGCTACACCGGTTTGCTTCATGGTCTCAATGCCAACGCCCAGGTCTCCCGCGTGCTTAATCGACGCTTCCTGAAAGTAGTCAAAAGCCGCCGCCAGTGTTAGGCGCTCGGAATGGTCAACATCAGCGAAACGCACGGTGATGCTTTCTTGCCAAATGGGTGTCATAGGCACAATGTAGCGCGAAACAGCGCGTTATGAATAGGGACTTTCGGTATAGTGTCTGGCACCATTAACATTAGCGCCAGACACGGTTGCTTTAGGGTTCTACCCGTTTCCGGTCGCGGGGAAAGAGACTGGCTTCTTTTACATTGGCGAGGCCGAGGATTTTTTGGGTAAGGCGCTCGCAACCAATGGCAAAACCGCCGTGGGGCGGGCAGCCGTACTTCAGGAGCTTCAGGTAGCCGCTAAAGTCCTCTGGCTTGAGGCCGAAGCGTGGGAGTGTTTCAAGAAAGGCGCTGTAGTCGTGCTGGCGTCTGCCGCCGGTGGTGATTTCGAGGCCGCGGAACAGGGCGTCAAAGCTCATGGTGGAAGAGGCTTTGCCGTCGCCAGTGTCCTTGGGGTACGTGTAAAAGGGCCGGTAGCGGCGGGGGAATTCGTTGACAAACACGAGATCGCTGCCGTGTTCGCGCATTGCCCAGTTGCAGATAAAACGCTCGGCTTCCGGGTTGATGTCAAAGATGCGTGCGGCTTGTCCTTTGCCCTTGACTGCTTCTGCCGACGCGATCTTCACAGCTTCCTCATACGGTACAATGGGAGCCTTTGCAACGATGTCTGGGCTGGGAACACTTGCGCCATGTAGGGCGAGTTCCGCGCTGTTTTTTCGCGCCACTTCCTCGAAGATATGGGCGAGCGCTCCGCGTTCCAGTTCGATGAGGTCTAGTTCTGACTCGATAAAGCCCATCTCCACGTCCAGCGACACATACTCGTTGAGATGCCGGGGCGTGTCGTGCTTTTCGGCGCGGTATGCGGGCGCTATCTCAAATACCCGCTCCATGCCGCTTGCAACCATCGTCTCCTTATAAAACTGCGGCGACTGGGCAAGACAGACCTTGCGGTCAAAGTAATCAACCTCGAAAAGCTCGGTGCCGCCTTCGGTGCCGCTTCCGACGAGCTTGCTCGTTTTTATCTCAATGAAATCCTGTGAGCGCAGGTACGCGCCAAACGCCTCGATAATCGTGGCCTGTATTCTGAAAATGGCCTGCAATCTGGGGTGGCGCACGGAAAGCCCTCGGTGATCGAGTATGGTCTCAAGCCCGACCTTTGCTGGATCGCCGTTTACCTGATAGGGCAGGTCTGGCGCGGCCTTTGACAGGCAGACGAGCGTCTTCACCCTGACTTCAGCCCCACCCGGAGCTTTTTCGTTCAGGGCCACTATCCCCTGAACCTTGATGACCGATTCGAGCGTAAGGTCTGGCTTTTCCTCAAACACAAGCTGAACCAGACCTGAGCGGTCGCGGAGTATCACAAAGCTAATTCCACCAAGCTCGCGGATGCGGTGTACCCAGCCCTGCACAGTGATTTCAGGGTTGTGTTTAGCGGCCTGTAACATATCTTTTGCTAAAACACGCATGACGCGCCTCCAATCAATGCTTCCACCTGCTCTCCCACAATGCGCGGGTCAGCGCGGCCTCCGGTCTTTGCCAGCGCCTTGCCCACCAGATACGCGAAGAGGCTGCGCCGGCGCTTAGCGTTGTTGGCCAGAGCGCGGGCTTCGGCAAAGGTCGCTGCTTCCTCAGCATGAACAGCGCGAAGCACTTCGGCGATTTTTTCAGGATCAGTGAGCTGCTCAAGGTCTTTTTCTTTGATGATGATGTCCGGGTCCCGGTCTTCAGCAATGGCGGTTTCCATAGCCTGCTTTGCGTTCTTTGTCGAGACGCGGCCTGTAGCAGTCATAAGCACGAGAGACGCAAGCCGCGCCGGACTCAGCTTAAAGGCGGCTATGCCGGAGAGCGGGATGTTTTCACGCTGGAGTATGTGCTTGATGCCGGTGAGCAGCCAGTTTGCCACGCGAGCGGCGGCGTCCTGTCTGGGAAGAGGCACAGCTTTAACCGCAGCTTCAAAATAGTCGGCAAAGGCGCGTTCTTCACAGAGAACGTCGGCCTGATTATAGGAAAGCGCGTACTCGGTCTCAAAACGCTGACGGCGCGGAACAGGCAGTTCCACCAGAGCAGCTTCTACTGATTCAAGAAAAGCAGGGTCCGGGGAAAACACAGGGAGGTCAGGCTCTGGGAAGTAGCGGTAGTCCTGGGCGTTTTCCTTGGTACGCATGGGTTCGGTTTGATCGCGGTTCTGGTTCCATAAGCGGGTCTCCTGCGTTACCTGTCTGCCCTTGTCAAGGATTTCGCCCTGCCGCGCAATCTCGTAGTTGAGACCAAGGCGCACAAAGCGGGAGGAGTTCAGGTTCTTTATCTCGACCTTACGCCCCAGACCTTTACCGGGAAGGTTAATCGAAACATTGGCGTCGGCGCGTAAGGAGCCTTCTTCCATGTTACCGTCGCAGACCCCGAGGTAGCGTACTAGACGGCGCAGTTGCTGGATAAACAGCTCAGCCTCTTCGCCTGTCTCCATATCAGGCTCGCTTACGATTTCAAGGAGCGAAACGCCTGCGCGGTTATAGTCAAGGAGCGAAACCGTGCCGGTATGTATCATCTTGCCCGCGTCTTCCTCAAGGTGGCACTCCTTGATCCGCACACGCTTCTGTATCTTTTTACCCATATTCTCGCCGTTAAGGTCAATGTAACCTTCCTGCCCTAGGGGAGCGGTGAACTGGGAAATCTGATAGTTCTTGGGCATATCGGGATAGAAATACTGCTTGCGATCAAACCATGTCTTTTCAGGGATATGGCAGTTGAGCGCCCGCGCCACCGTGCAACCCATACGCATGGCTTCAATGTTGAGGGCGGGAAGTACGCCCGGATAGCCCATGCAGACTGGACACACGTTGGTGTTCGGCTCATCGCCAAACGCCGAGCGGCAGCCGCAGAACACTTTAGTTTTGGTTAAAAGGTGAATATGAACTTCAAGCCCAATAAACGATTGATACATTCTTTACTAACTCCTTTACTATAAATTTATGCAGGCCAGAAGGAACAATAGCCCCTGGGATGTGGGAAAGGATGCGCCTTTTCGTAAGCGTTCACAATGTCGAAAAGTGTTCCTTCGGCAAAAGCGCGTCCGATCACCTGCATTCCCACCGGCAGGCCGCCTTCGACGCTCACGGGGAAGGCCAGGGCAGGGAGACCGGCGAGGTTTGCGCAACAGGTGTAGAGGTCAGCGGCTTTTTGAGCAAAGGGCGACAGCGAGCTTGGGCTGCGATCAAAGGCGCGGGTAGGGAATACAGGAAGCAGGATTGCGTTGCACTGCGGGGCTGTGTCGCTGTAACCGGCGTCGCCCAGGAGCGCCTCAAAGTTACGGCGTATGCCAGCGCGGATGCGTTGGGCGCGGAGGTAGTAACGATCCTGAAAACCAGCGCGTAACACAAAGGTTCCCAAGAGGATACGGAGCTTTACTTCATCCCCAAGTCCGGCTGAACGCGCCTTGTCGATAAGGTCGTCGGGGTTTTCAGCCCAATCCGGGCGCTTGCCATAGCGGATGCTGTCAAAACGCGCAAGATTTGCGCTTGCTTCAGCGGTCGCTATCGTATAATAGGCCGGAACGCCGTACTTGAGGCTGGGGATTTCTACATCAGCAAGCGTATATCCCAGGGCAGCGAGGTTTTTCTTCGCGGTCTCAAAGCCACAGCGAACCTCGTCTTCAAGCAGGGCAGCTTGCGCGGCGACCTCAAGGTTAGCGTCGCCCTCGTCGTGGGCAGCGGCAGCAATGGCTTTAGCGATAGATTCCGCCGAAAGCACGCCAATCACTGCATGACCAGCTTTGCCATAGAGCGGCGGCGCGGCGGGCGGCGCGGCGAGCGTGGTTTCGTCCATCGGGTCTTTGCCCCGAATCGTGTCAAACACCTGCCGGCAACGCTCGGTCGTGTCAGCAAGCACACCGATTCCCTCAAGGCTTGAAGCGTAGGCCACAAGACCGAAGCGGGACACCGCGCCATAGGTGGGTTTCAAGCCCACAACCCCGCAGAACGCGGCTGGCTGACGTATGGAACCGCCCGTGTCTGAACCGAGCGCAAAGGGAACAAGCCCCGCCGCAACTGCGGCTGCTGAACCACCAGAGGAACCGCCGGATACACGGCTCTGGTCCCAGGGGTTGTTCGTGCGCTGTATACCGGAATTGTCTGTTGAGGAGCCCATGCCGAACTCGTCGAGGTTGGTTTTGCCGATTACCCATGCGCCCTGGTCTTCCAGTTTCCGCACTGCTGTGGCTGTATAGGGCGAGCGGAACGCCGCGAGCAGCTTCGAGCCGCAGGTCAGGCTCAGGTCTTTCACGGCGATATTGTCTTTGACGGCAAAGGGAAGCTGGCGCAACACGCCAGTATCAGCCTGTTTGAGTTCAGCCGCGATTACAGCGTCGGCTTTTAGTTCAGTAAAAGCGCCGATCTTCGCTTCCCACTCCTTGCAGTAGGATAAAAATTCTTCAGGTGATGTCATATTTACTCCGGTTAAAGCACATTGGGAACAACGACAAACTGGCCGTCTTGTTCACCCGCGCTGTTAAGCATGGTTTCATTCAGGTTAGAACTGCCCAAAACGTGATTGATGTCATCATCAGGCGCGTCAGGCCGGAAGTAGGCTGCGGGAACGGTCCGGCCTGAACCGGAAAGCGTGGCGATGGGCGCGGCAAAGGCCGCCGTATCCTCGTCAGCCGACTGCATGGCAGCAAAAAACCCGAGCATCTGTTCAAAAGCAGGGAATGAGGCAGCAAGCGCCTTGTCATCAAGGTTAAGATGGGCAAGCGCGGCTGTTTCCCGCAAATCTTCAATTTTCATGGAAGAAGATTCTCATGTTGGAAAACCACTGTCAAGCGCCACACTACCTCATGGTGATTAAGAAAACTTATTGGTAGAAGGTGATTCGCGGATCAGCGACAGCGTAGAGTATGTCTGTGAGGAGGCTGGCGAGAAGCGTAAGCAGCGCGGCCATGAGGGTGATGCCCATCAGCACCGGATAGTCGCGGCTGAGGATGGAGTCAATCGTGAGCCGGCCAATGCCAGGCCATGAAAAGATTTGCTCAGTAACAATCGCGCCGCCAAAGAGTCCGGGGAGTTCAAGGCCTACGAGGGTGATAAGCGGGATCAGCGCGTTACGAAAGGCGTGAACGCTGAGCCGCCTGAACAGCGACGCGCCTTTGGCTGCGGCTGTTCGCAGGTACTCTTCCCGTAACACATCCAGCATGGCCGAGCGGACGTAGCGGGTAAAGCGTCCGGCAATATGTATCGCCAGTGTTATGCAGGGAAGCGCGAGGTGGCGGAGCGTATCAAGGGGAGCGCGTTCAGCGCCCAGGGTAAACATCCCGCTTGAGGGGAGCAGCTTGAGTTTCACGCTGAACACATATACAAGCCCCAGTCCCAGAAAAAAGTTCGGGGCTGAAACGCCCACAAAACCACTCAAGGCGACAACACGGTCAACGAGCGTATCCCGCTTAACCGCGCTCAAGACCCCCAGCGGCACGGCCACGAGAAGGCCAAGCATAAGCGCGCTTCCCATAAGCAGTACCGTAGCCGGAATGCGTTCCGCGATCAGCGCGCTTACTGGCCGGTAAGAAGCGTATGAATAGCCCCAGTTGCCCTTGAGCGCGTTGAACAGCCACGTCGTGTACTGCCGGAACAGCGGCGCGTCCAGCCCCAGGTTGCGTTCCATGGCCGCGTGCGCCGCTGGCGTCATGGTGGGACTCACCATCAGGTCAAGCGGGCTGCCGGGCGCAAGCCGAATCAGCGCGAAGTTCACGATGGAAACCCCGAAAAGCAAGGGCAGCATAACTAAGGTTCTGCGTATAAGGAAGTTTTTCACAGGGTCTCTCCAGTCTGAAATGTCAATAAACCTACCACATTCTTTAATATCAGACAGGCGGTATCAGCACGGAACTGTTGGTACTTAAATTGGAGCTTCATTTAGGATAGTCCACCAGCAATTCAAATATTAAAGCCGTTAGTTTTTCCGCGTCAGATTCAATCGTCCCGGTCATATAGCGGGAATATACTTCCTGATTGTCGGGCGGGTTAAGGTTAAGGGTATAGCCCTTTTCCAGAGCCAAAGTCCGAATAAATTCCCGCTGGGTTCTACCGTTGCCTTCCCTGAACGGGTGGAGATAGTTGACTCTATCCAGAATTTCCGCAAGTTTCGCGGCCAATCCAGCCTTATCTTTTTTATTGATGGCGTTATATTCAGAAACAAGATTATCAATATAAACAAAGGCCGTATCAAAATGGCTTACCGGAAAAAATTGTTTTCCGTCCTTGCTAATCTCTACGGTTCGTCTCTTGCCCGCCCATGCATAAACATCCTGGAATAAATGCCTGTGTATATCAAGCAGTGAAGTTGAATCTTTAATATGGATAGGTTTCTTTCTTAATTCCTCAAGACGCTGGGAACATTTAAAGCTTTCAAAAGCGAGAAGGAGATCGCCGCGTTCAACGTTTTCTTTATTCCGTAAAATACCGGTTTTAGGATTAGAGTAGGTATAATCAGGATCGATATATGTATAATCGTTCATAGAGCGGCCCTGAGCCTCTCTACAAGCTGATACTCCTTTATACTCCCGCTGGTATAATCCCGGTACAGTTTGATCAATGCGGGAGTTGGTTCAAAGCCTTCAAACATATTCGAGCCGATTGCGTTTGCCGCGCTGTCCAGGGCTTCGATACTGGAGAATTTTATTCCCATAATCGTTAGATTCTGTTTGTCTACTTCTATCGGTTTATACATTTATATCACCTTTACCTTGGCATCAGGAGCGTGGAGTTTGAAAAGCTCAAAACCATTAATCTTTGCCGGACTGGAGACAAAACCCGAATCCCGGAATACCGCCATGTTCCCCCGCGCCGTAGTATACGTCCTTCATGTTCGTACTATCTACTTTGCCCGGAGAGGTCAGGGCAAATCCCTGACCCCGCCTTACCCAAAGCCGTTACGCAATCACAACATGTTGTATCTCTCCCCACGGTCCCAATTCCCCGCGCCCGTTTTGCCAATGGGTAGCGCAGGATAAAAACTTCCCTTCCGCTTCCGGCGGCAGATCAATAACAAAAGGGGTGCGGGTCATCAGCTGGGTGTGCGAAAAGGCCGCGTAATCCGTTACCTTTTCCGGCCCCCATACAAAATGCAAAAGACAACCGTTACAGCCGTAGGGAATAGCGTGGCTGTCCGGCGTGGCCTCATCCTGAAACCGGACTTCCACCTGAAAGCCGCCTAACGCCTTGAGGCTGGTAATCAAGGCTCTAGTCGTTGGTTTTTCAATAGGCGAATGGGTAGCGTCCCGGTTATGCAGGTTCATGGCTGTCCGGTCTTCATTGGTTACCGGATCAAACTTGAGATACTGCTGGATAAAGGGGCGGACGAAACCTTCCACCGCCTTCCGCTGATCTTTTTTTTCCTCGGTATCCACAGTGGTATGCGCTCCCAATGTCTTGGCGTAAGCCGTGTGCCAGTCCGTGTTATGCTGGCTTAAGGCTGTTACCTTGGCGGGCGGAATGTGCGTCCATGCCCCGCTTGAGGTTTTTGTGTTTACATAACTGGTTAAATTCTCCAGCCAGCCGTCAAATTCCGCGTCCCTTGAGGGGACAGAGTCCTGCGTATGCGCCATAACGTACTCCTAGTCTAATTTTTCCGCGTGGCGGTTCTTGTCCGTCACTCAGCGGTTTTTCTCCGCTATGTAATAGTACGAAATTTTTTTAAATTTGACTTCATTTTCAGTGCTTTGTGCCGAAACTATTCCGCGCCTCTCCAAACCCTTGCGCGGCTGCAAACCCGCGCTTTTACCGATTGCTGGTTGTTGTCTACACCTTGCTGGTTGTTGCTTACACCTTGGCGGTTGTTGTTTACGCCTTGCTGGTTCTTGTTTACGCCTTGCTGGTTGTTACTTACACCTTGCTGATTGTTGTTTACACCTTGGCGGTTCTTGTTTACCGCTTGCTGATTCTTGTTTACGCCTTGCTGGTTCTTGTCTACGCCTTGCCGGTTGTTGTTTACCGATTGCTGGTTCTTGTCTACACCTTGCTAGTTCTTATCTACGCCTTGTCGGTTCTTGTTTACGCCTTGCTGGTTCTTGTTTACCGCTTGGCGGTTCTTGTTTACACCTTACCGGTTGTTGTTTACCGATTGCTGGTTCTTGTCTACACCTTGCTGGTTGTTGTCTACACCTTGCTGGTTGTTACTTACGCCTTGCCGGTTCTTGTTTACCGCTTGGCGGTTATCCTGCGTTGCTTGGCGGTTGTTCTATGCGGCTTGGCGGTTATCCTACGCGGCTTGGCGGTTGTTCTGCGTCGCTTGGCGGTTTTTGTCTGTCGCTTGGCGATTTTTCTGCGCGGCTTGGCGGTTATCCTGCGCGGCTTAGCGGTTGTTCTGCGCGGCTTGGCGGTTATCCTGCGTTGCTTGGCGGTTGTTCTGCGCGGCTTGGCGGTTATCCTGCGCGGCTTGGCGGTTGTTCTGCGTGGCTTGGCGGTTATCCTGCGCGGCTTAGCGGTTGTTCTGCGTGGCTTAGCGGTTATCCTGCGCTGCTTAGCGGTTATCCTGCGTCGCTTGGCGGTTGTTCTACGAGGCTTGGCGGTTGTTCTGCGAGGCTTGGCGGTTGTTCTACGCGGCTTAGCGGTTATCCTGCGCGGCTTAGCGGTTATCCTGCGTGGCTTGGCGGTTATCCTACGCGGCTTGGCGGTTGTTATGCGCGGCTTGGCGGTTATCCTGCGCGGCTTAGCGGTTGTACTGCGAGGCGTAGCGGTTAGCCGGCGAGGCTGGGCGGGTTGCCAGGGAGGCTAGGGGGATTTGGGGCGTGGCTGGGCGGTTGTACTTCGCGGCTTGGCGGTTCTCCTGCGCGGCGTTGCGGTTTTCCGACGTGGCTTGGCGGTTGTTCTCCGCGGATTGGCGGTTATCCTGCGCGGCTTGGCGGTTGTTCTGCGCGGCTTGGCGGTTATCCTGCGTGGCTTGGCGGTTATCCTGCGCGGCTTGGCGGTTGTCCTGCGTGGCTTAGCGGTTATCCTGCGCGGCTTGGCGGTTGTTCTACGCAGCTTAGCGGTTGTTCTACGTGTTGAAATGGCAAGCAGTCGCGTGTCCGGCCTCGTCGCGGAACTGGGGCGCGACCGTGCGGCAAAGCTCTTGCGCAAAGGGACAACGGGGGTGAAAACGGCAGCCAGCGGGTAGGTCAAGGAAACCGGGCGCGATACCTTTAAGAAGCCGCCGCGCACGCCGTTGCCGCGGATCAGGTGTGGGATTCGCGGCAATGAGCGCCTGCGTGTAAGGATGGCGGGGCGTGGCAAAAAGCTCGGCGCTCGGCGCAATCTCCACAAGCTTGCCCAGATACATCACGGCAACACGGTCGCTTATATGCCTTACCGCGCCAAGCCCGTGTGATATAAAAAGATAGCTCAAGCCAAGCGTATCGCGCAGTTCGCACAGGAGGCTGAGTATCTGCGCCTGCGTCGAGGCATCCAGCGATGAAGTAGCCTCATCGCAAATGAGCAGGGACGGGCGTATGGCAAGCGCACGCGCTATACTGAGGCGCTGCCGCTGACCGCCGGAAAATTCGTGAGGAAGACGCCGGCGCGTATCCGGCGCAAGTCCAACCAGCGCCAGCAAGCGGTCAATCTCGTCACTGAGTTCTTCACGCGCCACAATGCGGTATACCCATAGCACTTCTTGTATCATGGCTTCCACGCTCATGCGCGGGTTCAGCGATGAAGACGGGTCTTGAAACACCATCTGCATCCGTTTATAGGTCGCATGGAGCTTTCTACCGCGTTTTAACGTGCTGGGCTGCCGCGCACAGTCCACGCCTTCAAACACGATCCGCCCACCCGCTATTGGTTCCAGCCCAATAATTGCCCTTGCCAGTGACGACTTCCCGCAGCCTGATTCCCCAACCAGCCCCAGTGTTTCCTGTGGGGCAATGGTAAAGGACACGTCGTCAACAGCCCGCAGCTCACTCACGCTTTGGGAAAACACGCTGCTGTTCGCGCTTCTGCGTAAGGAATACGAGACGCTTACGTTTTCAAGTGATAAGAGTTCATTCATCGGGGCGCTGCCTCACTTTTAACCAGGTTAGCTCATGCTTGTTATGATAGAGATGTACCACTTGTCCACCAAGGGCAATGAAACGGCGGAGTGTATCGTTTAAGTTCTGCCTTGTGTTCGCGCCCTGGGTTTTTATCGTACAAACAAAGTTCTCGCAGAGACCAACGGCGAGCCATTTTTCCAGCCATTCGTACAAGCGGTCGGGGTAGCAGATCACGTCGCAGAAGAGCCAGTCAATGGGGCCAATGTCTTTTGGTTGCAGGCTGAAAGCATTGTGCTGCGTGAAACACACGCCGGGCATACGCGCCACCTGCTCAGCAAGCGGCGCACGATCCACCGCGATCACATTTGCCCCTAAACGAGCAAGCGCCCATGTCCAGCCGCCCGGACTCGCGCCCGCGTCAAGGCAACGCTCTCCCGCATGAGGCCATACGCGACACCGGACAAGCGCCTCCCAGAGCTTGAGATAGGCGCGGCTTGGGGGGCCGCTTTTGTCTTCCTCAAATTCAATGACACCACCGGGGAAGGGACTGGAACAGTTCGCCGAGGCAAGCAGGGTATGCTCATCCAGCAAGGTCCACGCGCCAATGGCAGTATCAGGAAGCAGCCACGGAAACGGACGCGGCTTGAGCGACATCGGCGGCAGGCGGCTTTGGATGAGCGCGGCTCTGCGCCAGTGGGTAAACAAGGTGGGATGCCAGTTGCGCTGTATGCCGCGCAGCGCGGTTGCGGCAGACCCTATTGAATCAAACTCAAGTAGGAAGGGATTGAGCCAGATGTTCCGCGCCCAGAAGACCGGTTCCCGCGTCTCACTGTAGAAAAGCGGCCCCCATGGGTTATCAGACTCGGCACGTTCCAGTTCCGCCCGCAGACACAGTTCCGCGTAGTTGTCAGCGTACACACTGGAAACACCATGTCCACTGGACACTGCCTCGTACACGCGCCCAAGAAGCGGGACTGTCTTAGCTGGAATGATAGGCGAGGTAATCAACGTACCGTTGGAACTGCTTACTCTTGGGAAATTCCACGATGAAGAACCCGATGATACAAGCGTCTGAGCCGGAACTGTCCCAGCGATATTCAGCTACTAGCTCAAATGGCTTGATTTGGGAAACAGCTTCAGGTTCAACCACGATGGCATACTTGGTATCAGGGTGAACCTCAACCTGCATTGTACATTCAATACAACAACCAGTAACGCTGATATCTTTGAGCAAGGAATCTCCCTCAAAAAGCGCGGGGACTCTGACCTGTGCCATTGTCTTATATCGGGCATGTTTTCGTTGTTCTTTCATAATAAGTATTATTGTACGCTGGTAGAAGGCTTTGATCAATTGACAAGCTCTTGCCGGAGACAGGCTGCTCTGAGCGTCGTACTAACGTGCGTGAGTAGTCTATAATCAGCTTAGTATGAAAAAAGTATACTTGTTGCTACTCGGTATGACGATGCTGATGGCTGCCTGCGCCAGAAACGCGAATATAGCTGACCCCTTTTGGTATGTGGCTGTTGATTATCCGAATCGCTATGAGGCTGAGGAAGCCTTTGTGCGCGGTTTTCTGAATGACACGGAACGGCTTGAGGCGCTGGGTATACGGCTGTTTGCAGCGGGGTCAGACATTGCGTCTCACGAGACGGCTGATCTTCGCGTTAGTTTTTTTTCAGCATGGGAACATGAGCGGATTGAGGAGGGCGTTGTTCTTTCGCGCACATGGTTTGCGCCGCGTGAAGACCCGCTGAATGGCCGTACCAATACGAGTTACATCCGCTGCTTGGCCGGTCAAGAAGACCTTGTTCCCATCACAGAACTGCAGCCTCCCTTTGTCGCCCTGCGGGTGGATGAGCTCAGCGTCGCGGATGAGGATTACCCGCTTGTCAGGAAGACCGGCGTTACAATACGGAACGCCCAGGGCGAAGCGCCGCCGGCGCTCATCAGCGAGCTTGACGCGGCGCTGCAAGCGGCGTTGAACGCAGCGGTACTGGGCGAAAACGTGCCGAAAGCACTGGGGGCAGAGCGTCCAACACTGTTCTGGGTCGCGTCTGGCGGCGATGTACTGCTGGATCGCGGCGCGGATAAGCTGCTTATGGCTGAGGGGCCGCAGAGCATTTTTGGTGGAACTGCTGAATTTCTCGCTGCTGCGGATCTCGCGCTCATCAACCTTGAGTGCGCGGTAACGGATCAAGGGACAGCGGTTCCCAAGACGTATACCTTCCGCTGTACGCCGCTTTCAATGCCGGCGTTACGTGCCTCTGGTATAGACGCAGTGCTACTTGCCAATAACCACGCCTTTGATTATGGGGACGAGGGGCTGCTTGATTCACTCAGGTATCTCAAAGAGGCTGGAATCGGGGTTCTGGGCGTGGGGCTGAATGAGACGGCGGCGGCAGCACCATTTGTGTTTGAGGGCGCGGCGCGGGTCTTTGGCATCGCGTCGTTTCCCCAGGAAAAAAACGGCTGGGATGGATTGAGCGTTGCCGCCACTGAGGACAAGGCAGGACTGCTTCACGCGGGAAAGGACGGAGCAGCAAAGCTCAAGGCTCAGTTTTCAACAGACGACTCGGTTCTTGACATCGTACTGTTTCATGGCGGGGAAGAATGGGCGGATGAGCCGGACGAAGCGACTAGAGCGATTTATACCAGCCTCATTGATGGCGGGGCCGACCTGCTCATTGGCTCACATCCTCACGTTGTGCAAGGTTTTGAGTGGATACAGGGCAAGCCGGTTTTTTGGTCCTTGGGCGACTATGTGTTCGGCGATATGTGGGATACCCATGAACTGGGGGGCGAAGACGGGCTTTTCATCACGCTTGGCTTCTGGGGAAACCGCCTGCTCTATCTTGAGCCATACCCCGTTAGTCTCTCCGACATACGAACAAGCATAGCTCCCCGCGAAAACCTCTCGCGCTTTTACACCCTCTCCCGCAGCTTACGAGCCTACGATACGCGGGAGCGTTAGCGGGGCCGGATCGAGACTGGATTGATCAAAAGTAACCCCGCTTATTAGCGGGGTGCTGGCGTGGTCAGTAACCCATTAGAACTGGCAAAGCTCAAAGCCTACATTGCTCTAGCCTGAGACGGCTGTGTCTGACACGGAGTGGGGGCGCTTACTCAGGAGGGCTTAAACGTCAGTAAGCCCATACCTAAAGCCGGTGGTTTTACGGCGCTTTTGATAAACCCTACTGATAGCGCTGGAAGATGACGACACCATTATGGCCGCCAAAGCCGAATGAGCCGGACATGGCTACGTCAATCGCGCCGTACTGCGCGACATTCGGCACGTAGTCGAGGTCGCAGTCTGGATCAGGGTTATCAAGATTGATCGTCGGCGGGAAAAAGCCGTCACGAATTGCCAGTATGCAGGCAATGGCTTCAAGCCCGCCGCTCCCCGCGACACAATGACCGGTCATGCTCTTGATACTGGAGACTTTGAGCTTATAGGCATGGTCGCCAAAGGCATACTTCAGCATCTTGGTCTCGGTACGGTCATTTATCTCGGTGGAAGTGCCGTGTGCGTTGTAATACTGCACGGCTTCGGGCGGCAAATCCGCGTCCGCAAGCGCCAACTGCATGGTTTTACCACCACTTTCACCTGACAGCTCTGGCGATGTAATGTGGTAGGCATCATTAGTGGCGGCGTAACCAGCGAATTCGGCGATAATCGTGGCGTTACGCGCCTTTGCGTGTTCCTCGCTTTCCAGCACCAGTACGCCTGCGCCTTCGCCGAGCACAAAGCCATCGCGGTCAGTGTCAAATGGACGCGACGCCTTAGCCGGATCGTTACAGCGCTTGGTTGACAATGCCTTGAGCATTTGAAAGCCTCCTATTGCAAACGGGACAATACATGCCTCAGTTCCGCCGCTAACGACGACATCACAGCGTCCGGCTCGAATCAGGTCAAACGCCTGTCCCAGGGCGTCGGTGCCAGACGCGCAGGCGGTTACCTGGGTTAAGGACGGCCCGCATATTCCGTAAACTATCGAAACGTTGCCGGCTGCCTCATTGTTAATCATCAAGGGTACGGTCAGCGGCAGCATACGCTTGGGGCCGTTATCGAATAGTTTATGGAAGGATTCAGTAACGATCTCGAAACCGCCGATGCCGTTACCCAGCACAACGCCGGTTCTCAGCGGATCACAGGCGATACGTTGGGCGTCGCCGGTGCCGGTGAGTAGACCCGCCTGCGAGAGCGCCTGCGCCGCCGCTGCTACCGCGAACTGCGTGAAACGCGCCATTTTCCGCGCCTCTTTCTTGTCAATCCAGAGTGTAGGGTCGAAATCACGCGCTTCGCCAGCGATAGTAACATCGAAACCAGTGGTATTGAACTGGGTAATAGGAGCGACGCCGCTTTTCCCAGCTTTAAGGGCGTTGTTAAACGCCTCCAGAGAGTTACCTATTGGTGAAATCACCCCCATACCAGTAATAACAACCTTCTTTTTCATAAAAACATACCTCCGTCTACGGACAAAACCTGTCCGGTGATATAAGCGGCGCTGTCGGACGCCAGAAAGAGCGCGGTTTCGGCGATGTCGTCGGGCGTACCGAGCCGTTTGAGGGGGATATGGTCGAGTATAGTGGTCTTAGCGGCATCGCTCATCGCGTTGGTCATGTCCGAGACCACGAAACCGGGCGCGATAGCGTTCACGCGGACGCCGCGGCTTGCTACCTCCAATGCAAGGCTCTTTGTCAGCCCGATCAGCCCAGCCTTACTTGCCGCGTAGTTTGCCTGCCCGCCATTGCCGTGTATACCCACGACGCTTGCCATGTTGATGATGACGCCAGCACGACGACGAATCATATCCCTACCAACGGTACGCGCTATCAGAAACGCGGCACTTAGGTTCACGTCCAGCACCTTTTGCCAGTCTTCGAGGCTCATACGGAACGCGAGATTGTCCCGCGTGATACCGGCGTTGTTAACCACGATGTCAAAGCCTTCGGCCTCCTTGGTTGCCGCCTCCACCATAGCCTCAATGCTGGCAAGTGCGCCTAAGTCGGCGCTGATCCAGCGCAGTTTACCGTTTGCCGCTGCTATTCGTGCCGCTATATCTTCGGGCGGCCGGGTACTGACACCCCAAACATTGGCGCCCTCGGCGATAAATTTGTCGGCGATAGCCCTGCCGATGCCCCGTGACGCTCCAGTAACGAGCGCCTTCTTGTTCTCCAAGCGCATTTTTTTCCTCCCAGTGTTAAGAATGTTCACTTTGAAACTTATTGATGTCAGCGAGCGTCCCTACCCCAAAGCATGGGGCGTTGACACCTGCATCCCGCCACAACCCTTGAAGAACCTTACCCGGACCAGCTTCTACTGCCGCATCAACGCCCGCCGTGCCAATAGCGGCTTCCTCGTCAGTCCAGCGCACCGGCTGACTTATCTGCCGTAACGCCAGCGCCTTTGCCTCCGCTCCGCTACTGACCCGTGTTCCAGACACATTGGAGTAGAGTGGAAGCGAGGGATCATTAAACACGACTGCTTCGAGCGAGGGCTGGAACTGTTCTGCCGCGTGCGCCATGAGCGGCGAATGAAACGGCCCGGCAACGGCCAGCCGTAAGACCCGCCGCGCACCGGCTTCCTTGAAGCGCGACTCAGCAAGCGCCAGGGCCTCCGCTGTGCCTGACACCGCCACTTGCTTCGGTGAATTGATGTTGGCGATAAACAGGTCTTTTATCTGCCACTCGGCGATTAGCGTCTCGACCCGTTCCGGCGCAAGCCCAATCACCGCCGCCATGCCGGGCGGATTCTGTCCAAGCATGAGCGCGTCTGATGCTGCCTGCATGGTTTCCCCCCGCGTCTTCACCAGCCGGAAGCAGTCTTCGGCACTGATCACGCCCGCAGTCGCCAGTGCCGCGTATTCGCCGAGACTGAAGCCTGCAGTCGCCGCTGGCGTTACGCCGCGCTCGGCAAGCACAGTGGATGCGGCAAGATTCACCAGCGTAATCGTGGGCTGGGAAATATCGGTACGTTTCAGCGTCATCTCATCAGCCTCAGCCAAAAGCGTCCGCATATCTCTGCCAACAATGTCCGATGCCAGCGCGAACAACGCCCCTACCGCCGGTGATGCTGCCAACAGGTCTATACCCATGCCCTGATACTGTGCCCCCTGTCCTGGGAACAAAAAAACAATGTGTTGATACGTCATAAGTCTACCTTATCGATTTTCTATGACAAAATATGATAATTTGTCATAAACAGAGTAATGATAGCAGATTGAAGGGAAAAGTCAAGGATACAAAAGGCAGGCTTTGATGTGTCTAATGTTTTTTTAGCTTGTTGACATTGGCCTATATAATAGAAGAAACTTATGCCATGCAAAAAACGATAGCCTGCATAGGCAGTGGGAATATGGGTACGGCTCTGATGAAGGTTGCCGCGAAGGTTGTGGGCGGCGCGAACATTGGGTTCAGTGATGTGGAGCGCGGTAAGGCGGAGATGGTGGCGAGGCAGCTTGGCGCGAAGGTGTATGCCTCAAACAGCGAGGCAGCGGCAGACGCGGACTTTGTCTTTCTGGCCGTGAAGCCGCAGGTTATGGTAAGCATACTCGTAGAGCTTGCGCCGCTTGTGGAGCAGCGCCTGACGGCGCGTTTGCCGGTAACGCTTGTTTCAATGGCCGCAGGCTGGTCTATTGGAAAGTTACGCGCCGCACTGTTTGATACTGTGGGTCAGCCCATCGTGCGGATTATGCCCAACACGCCCGCGCTCATCGGTCAGGGAGTGATCGCGCTCGCGGCGGAAAATGTCGCCGAAGAAACGCTCGCTGAGCTGGAGATCATACTGGCTGGCGCGGGCATGGTGGATCGCCTTAGCGAAGGCTACCTTGACGCGGTAACCGCACTTTCGGGATCAGGACCGGCCTTTGTCTGCATGTTCATTGAGGCGCTTGCCGACGGCGCTGTTCGGGCGGGCTTGCCACGGGACAGGGCCTTGTGCTATGCTGGCAAAACGGTTGCGGGTTCTGCCGCGATGATGCTGGAAACAAGGAAGCATCCGGGAGAACTCAAAGACATGGTAAGTTCACCGGCGGGCACCACCATAGCTGGTATCGCGGCGCTGGAGAATGGCGCGTTTCGTGGCGTCGTGATGAACGCGGTGGAAGCGACATTCCGGCGGGCAAAGGAGCTGGGGTAAAAAATTCGTGTAAAAAAGCAAGAATTTTTTATAACCCTATTGACCTTTTTTTATCTTTCAGATAAGGTATTATTACTTGTGGCCTTACGGTGAAGCAAGCATTTATAAAAGGGAGTTTTTGGTTCATGCCTACTATCAATCAATTGGTTCGTTTTGGACGGCAACAGATTACGGCCAAGACAAAGTCTCCGGCTCTTCAATCCTGTCCTCAGAAACGCGGAACTTGTACCCGCGTGATGACGATGACGCCTAAGAAGCCGAACTCGGCGTTGCGGAAGATCGCTCGTGTGCGTCTTTCTCATGGAACGGAAGTTACGGCGTATATTCCGGGTATTGGACATAACTTGCAGGAACATTCGGTGGTTCTAGTTCGTGGTGGCCGTGTAAAAGACCTCCCCGGTGTGCGTTATCACATTATTCGAGGTGCGAAAGATACCTTGGGTGTGGAAAGTCGAAAGCGTGGCCGGTCAAAGTATGGCGTCAAACGGCCAAAGGCATAAGGTAGAGATAGTATGGGAAGAAAGAAAAAGACTGTGGATCGGGGTATTGTTCCGGATTCTAAATACAACAGTGTTGTGATCTCCAAATTTGTGAATCGTATGATGTGGGCTGGTAAGCGCTCGATAGGGCTTAGGATTGTACATGACGCGCTGGGTGTGCTTCGTACAAAAGTTGAGAAAGAACCTCTTGAAGTTTTTTTAAAAGCCATAGATAATGTGAAACCGATGATTGAGGTGAAATCACGAAGGGTTGGTGGTGCGACGTATCAGGTACCAATGGGAATCCGGGAATCACGGCGTGAATCGCTGGGTATGCGGTGGATTATTAATGCCGCACGTGTACGTTCTGGTCATGGTATGGGAGATCGTCTTGCGGCGGAACTTCTTGATGCCTATAACAATACGGGTACCGCGTTCAAGAAGAAAGAAGACACCCATAAGATGGCGGAGGCAAACAAGGCTTTCGCACATTATCGCTGGTAATTGCTAAGGATTGACGCGCCTAAGAATTTAGGGTATGTTCTGGCGTGGAGGTCTCGGTTATCCAAACCGATCATTATAAAATTTACGAGAATGGTAAAATACATTTTGGTAAATTTGATAGAAATGAGATAGGTGGAGCGGGATAGATAGATTTATCTTCATTTTCTGCTCGTTTTTTACTATTTCTTTTATAATGTTATATAAAATCCGCGAAAAGCGGTTTATTTTAGAGGGAGTGTCTTGCGCTTCTGTGAGCGTTAGTGTATACTCTCGAAACTTGGTAAATGTTAAGGAGGAGAGAATGGCGAAGGACAAATTTAATCGAAGTAAAATCCACATGAATGTGGGAACCATCGGCCATGTGGACCACGGCAAGACGACGCTTTCTGCCGCGATTACTATGTATTGTGGCAAAAAGTACGGCGATAAGGTAATGAAATTTGATGATATTGATAACGCGCCGGAAGAAAAAGCGCGTGGTATTACCATTAACACGCGGCACCTTGAGTATCAGTCTGAGAAGCGGCACTATGCCCACATAGATTGCCCTGGACATGCCGACTACATCAAGAACATGATTACTGGCGCGGCTCAGATGGATGGTGCGGTGTTGGTTGTTTCCGCGCCAGATTCGGTTATGCCCCAAACGCGGGAACATATCATTCTCGCCCGTCAGGTGGGGGTTCCGAATATCATCGTGTTTCTCAATAAGATTGATCTTGTTGATGATCCAGAGCTCATTGAGCTTGTCGAGGAAGAAATCAAAGATGTGCTCACGGCTAACGGCTTTCCCGGTGACGAGATTCCCATTGTCAAGGGGTCTGCGTTTAAGGCTATGGAGGAGCTGAACGAGGGGCAGGAGACCGAGAACTCCAAGTGTATTCAAGAACTGCTTGACGCGATGGATTCTTATTTCCCTGATCCGGTACGTGATGCCGATAAGCCATTCCTTATGCCAATTGAGGACGTGTTTACGATCTCTGGCCGTGGTACAGTGGTAACGGGCAAGGTTGAGCGAGGTGTGGTCAAGCTGAACGAGGAAGTGGAAATCGTTGGCATCAAGCCGACCAGGAAAACCACGATTACCGGCATTGAGATGTTTAACAAGTTGTTGGAAGAAGGGCGGGCTGGCGATAACATCGGCGCACTTCTGCGGGGTATCGATAAGAAAGAGGTTGAACGCGGACAGGTGCTTGCCAAGCCGGGTTCGATTACCCCGCACAGTAAGTTCAAGGGGCAGATTTATTGCCTTTCCAAGGAAGAAGGTGGACGCCATAGTCCGTTCTTCACCGGTTATCGGCCTCAGTTCTATTTCCGCACGACCGATATTACGGGAACGGTAACGCTTCCTGAAGGAAAGGAGATGATTATGCCGGGGGATAATACCGAGATCATCGGCGAGCTTATTCACCCGATTGCTATGGAAAAGACACTTCGCTTTGCTATTCGCGAGGGGGGCAAAACGGTTGCGTCCGGGCAGGTTGTGGAGATTATACAGTAAAACGCTAAGGGGAAGGCGTATACTGATTTATCGGTATACGCCTTTTTGGAGGAATAATGGCTAAGGAACGAATTCGCGTACGATTACGCGGTTTCGATGTTGAGTTGATTGATCAGAGTGCAAAATCTATTGTACAGACGGTGCAGAAGTCAGGAGCGAAAGTAACTGGTCCGATTCCACTTCCGACTCGTATCAATAAGATAACGGTGCTTCGTTCACCTCATGTAAACAAAAAGGCGCGTGAGCAGTTTGAGATGCGGACTCATAAACGTTTGATTGATATTATCAATCCTTCACCCGAAGTGATGGATTCGCTTATGAAGCTGGAGCTTCCCGCTGGCGTTGACGTTGAGATAAAACAATGATAGGCGGTTTGGAGAAAATATGTTGGGACTGATGGCTAAGAAAATTGGTATGACGCAGGTTTTTGATGAAGTGGGTAATGTCTTGCCGGTAACGGTGTTGCGGATTGATCCGAATGTGGTGGTTGCTCAGAAGAATGAAAGAAAAGATGGCTATACCGCTGTAGTTCTTGGCGTTGACGACAAGAAAAAAAATCTTGTTACAAAACCTTACGTGGGGCAATTTCCACAAAATATTGCGCCAAAGAAATATCTGAAAGAATTTCGTAATTTTGAAAAAGAAGTCGTGGTTGGTGATTTTCTGGGTGTGGAGGTGTTTGATAGGATTCGCTATGTTGACGTGATTGGTGTTTCCAAAGGCAAGGGGTTTCAGGGTGTTGTGAAGCGATGGGGCTTTGCCGGTGGCCGTCATACCCACGGTTCTAAATTCCATCGCGAGCCTGGTTCTACGGGACAGTCAACCTATCCGGGACGTACGTTCAAAAACGTGAAACTGCCTGGACGTATGGGGCATGAGCGGGTAACGGTTTTGAGTCTCAGGATTGTCCGTGTTGACACGGAGAAACAGCTTCTCATGGTTCATGGGGCTGTTCCGGGCATAAACAAAGGGCTTGTGGTTGTCAGGGCTGCGGTTAAGAAATCGTAATTGGGGGATGTGATGAAGCAGAAAGTATATTCCATTGACAACAAAGAGCTTCGTGATATCGAATTGGACGATACGGTATTCGGTCTTCCACAAAACGAGGCGGTCATCTGGGACGCGATAAATAACGAGCTTGCCAATCGGCGATTGGGGACGGCAAGTACTAAAGACCGTGGAGAAATCCATGGGTCTAACGCCAAGCCGTATAAGCAGAAGGGTACGGGCCGGGCGCGGCGTGGCGACAAGAAATCGCCGGTGCTGGTTGGTGGTGGGACGGTATTCGGCCCCAAGCCGAGGGATTTTTCCTATTCGATACCAAGAAAGGTAAAGCGGCTGGCGTTGAAAACGATACTGAGTCTGAAAGCTCAGAACGATATGATAAAAATCGTTGAAGATTTTTCAGTAGATTCGGGTAAAACTAAGGATATAGTGAAAATACTCAAGAATTTCGGTGAACAGCAGCGTACGGTGCTTATATTTAAGGACCATGAGCCGTCGAAATTGCCGGACGACACCGAGAATGTGGTGCTGAAAGCGACATCAACACTGGTGCGGCGTAGCGGTGCGAATATCCCGTGGCTCAGTTTTCTGGGGTATGACCGACTTTCCGCGCACGAGTTGTTTTATGGGCGGCGGGTTATTCTGACCGAAACAGCGGTGAAAAGTCTGAACGCTTTTTATGGTGTTAAGAGTGAGGATGAGTAAATGGTAGCGTTGGAACAAGTATTGATTGAACCGGTGCTTTCGGAAAAAGCGAATATTATGCGGGAGGAAGGGAAGTATGTGTTTCGTGTTGAGCTTTCCGCGACAAAGATACAGATAAAGGAAGCGGTGTGGAAGCTGTTTAAGGTGCATCCGATTTCTTGTACGGTGATGGTGGTAAGTGGTAAGCCCAAGCGTCAACGCTATCGGTTGGGGTATACCGCGACTTGGAAAAAGGCGATAGTTCGTCTGCCAAAAAATGAAAAAATAGGTATATTTGAAGGTGTATAAGGGAACGTTGTATGGGGATTAAAACATATAAGCCGATCACAGCGGGTATGCGGCAACTAATAAGTCTGGATTTTTCAGATTTAACACGGAATACACAGCCTGAAAAAAGTCTGACGAGCGGGCGAAAGGAACGGGCAGGACGTGACAATAATGGTCGCATCAGCGTCCGGCATAAAGGTGGTGGACATAAACGGCTTTACCGTGACATAGATTTCAGGCGGGATAAGATCGGGATTCCTGGGAAGGTTGTCAGTATCGAATATGATCCTAACCGGAGCGCTAATATCGCGCTGGTGAATTATATTGATGGCGAAAAGCGTTATATCCTCGCGCCAAAAGGTCTGGTGGTTAACATGCGGGTGTTAAGCGGGTCAGAGGTTCCTATTGAAACAGGCAACGCCTTGCCGCTGGAACAGATTCCATTGGGTTTTGCGGTTCATAATGTTGAGCTGGCTTTAGGAAAGGGCGGACAGATGGTTCGTTCTGCTGGAGAAAGCGCGTTGCTTGTCGCTAAGGAAGGGGATTATGTTACTTTGAAACTGCCTTCCGGTGAGATGAGAATGGTGTTTAAGAAATGTATTGCCAGTATTGGCGTTGTGGGAAACGAAGACCACATGAATACCCAGCTGGGCAAGGCTGGACGTAAGCGCTGGTTGGGAGTACGGCCTACGGTGCGTGGTATGGTGATGAATCCGGTAGATCACCCGCACGGTGGAGGCGAGGGCAAAAACAAGGGTATCCATCCTGTTACTCCGTGGGGTCAGCCGGCCAAAGGGTATAAAACCCGCAGTAAGCATAAGCCTTCATCGCGGTTTATCGTGAGTCGTAGTAAAAAGAAATAGGAGTGCATAATGTCAAGGTCTGTTAAAAAAGGCCCCTTTATAGAAAAGAGCCTTTATAAGAAAGTGCTGGACATGAGCAAGAGTGGGGAACGGAGGATGATAAAAACGTATTCCCGGTGTTCGACGATTATTCCTGAAATGGTGGGTGGAACTATTTCTGTTCATAATGGAAAGAGCTGGATTCCGGTGTATATCACAGAAAACCTGGTGGGGCACAAGCTCGGCGAGTTTTCTCCTACGCGGATTTTCCGGGGACATGCGGGTTCCGACAAGAAGGCTAAATAACGGGGTAAGGGAATGAAGACAAAAAGTGGTTATCGGGCGGTGAGCAAGTACCTTATCGCATCCCCGTTTAAGCTCAGGCCGGTGGCGAACCTGATACGGTCAAAAACGTATCCTGAGGTTATGGCGATGCTTGAGAATATGCCTCACAAGGGCGCTCGGCTTATCAGAAAAACGCTGAAATCAGCGGCTTCTAATGCGTTGGTGCAAAATAGGCGGCTTGAGGAAGATATGCTGTATGTCAGGGAAGTGTTGATCGACGAAAGTGCGCGTATGAAACGGGTATGGTTTCGCGCTCGCGGACGAGCGGATATGCTTTTGAAACGAATGTGTCACATTAGCGTTGTTATCGACGAAATTAAAAAGGTGGAAAAGGAAAGTGGGACAAAAAGTTAACCCCGTTGGGTTGCGGCTGGGTATCAACAAGACGTGGGGATCGCGGTGGTATGTGGATCCCAGAGAATACGCGGATACACTTCATGAGGATTTGAAATTACGTAAACTCATCATGGCCATGCCGGAAACCAAAGGTGCGGATGTTGCTGAGTTTGAGATCATCCGACATCCCCAGCGTATCACGGTTACGATTCATACGGCTCGTCCGGGTGTTATTATCGGGACAAAGGGTGCGAATATTGAGAAGATTGGCGCTGAACTGCAAAAGTACGTTGCCAAAAAGATTCAGATAAAGATTAAAGAGATTCGTAACGCGGATAGCAACGCGCAGATCATTGCGCAGGGTATTGCTCGCCAGCTTTTGAACCGTTCATCGTTCAGGAGAACGATGAAGCAGGCAATAACAAACGCAGTTAAGAAGGGAAACGCACAGGGCGTTAAGGTGCGGCTTTCTGGTCGGCTGGGTGGCGCTGAAATGTCGCGTACTGAGGAAGCCAAAGAAGGGCGCATCCCGCTCCATACTTTGCGGGCAGATATTGATTATGGGTTTGCGGAAGCGCATACTACCTTTGGCGTTATTGGCGTTAAGGTGTGGGTATATAATGGCATGAAGTACGGTAAAGAACAGAAGGAAGACGCGGGAGTGCTGGTTCGGAAACGGCGTGAACGGGTCTTGGCAAGGAGTTAAAAATGCTAAGTCCCAAACGGGTTAAACATCGTAAGGTACAGCGTGGAGTTAGCGCTATGAGAGGAAGCGCCACGCGGGGGAATACTGTTGTTTTTGGCGATTACGCTTTGGTCGCTCTGGAGCCAATGTGGATTACGAACCGGCAGATGGAGGCCGCTCGTATTGCTCTGAACCGGCATGTGAAGCGCGGCGGGCAGATATGGATACGAATTTTTCCGGACAAACCTTTTTCAAAGAAGCCGGCTGAAACCCGCATGGGTAAAGGTAAGGGCGCTCCTGAATACTGGGTGGCGGTGGTAAAGCCGGGAACCGTGATGTTTGAGATTGGCGGTATTGAAAAAGCAATTGCCGAGGAAGCTATGGTTCTTGCTGGAGCTAAGTTGCCTATCAAAACAAAGTTCGTGGCTCGCGCTGATTTTGAGTTGGGTTGAGGAAGGTTGTAAGCATGAAGAACTCGTTTAAGAACTTGTCGTTATCCGAGCTTAAGGCAAAACGTGATGAGTTGAATAGAAAGTATATGGAATTCCGCTTTCATATGGTTATCGGTCATGTGGAGAACCCTCTACAAAAACGGATTATGAGGCGACAGATTGCCCGGCTCAATACTCTGATCCGGCAGCAGGAAAAACCGCAGAACGCGCAGAGCGGTGGGAAATAAGGAGCAGTATCGTGGCTGAAGAGAGTGTAAAAAGGAAGAAAGAGTTTGTGGGGATAGTGAAAAGTGACAAGATGGATAAAACTATTGTAGTCGCAGTTGAAACTATGACTCTGCATTCGCTTTATAAAAAATATGTTACTCGTATCAAGAAGGTAAAGGTGCATGATGAGACTAATGAGGCGAAGATAGGGGATCGGGTACGAGTTGTGGAGTGTCGTCCCATCAGTAAAGAGAAATGCTGGAAGCTCGCGACCATTATGGAACGTGCGCGATAGCGGTGCGGGGAGAAGAAAAAAAATGATTCAGGTGGAAACGTTCCTGAATGTTGCTGACAATTCAGGGGCTAAATTGGTTCAGTGTATAAAGGTACTTGGCGGTTCTAAACGGAAGTATGCTAGTATCGGCGACATTATTGTGGTGGCGGTTAAGGACGCACTTCCCACATCGAATATAAAGAAGGGAACGGTTGAAAAGGCGGTTGTGGTGAGAACCCACAAGGAGTATCGGAGACCTGACGGCACTTATATCCGCTTTGATGATAATGCGTGCGTGATCATTGATGCGACGCTGAATCCCAAAGGAAAACGTATTTTCGGGCCGGTTGCGAGGGAATTGCGGGAAAAAGATTATATGAAAATTGTTTCCCTTGCCCCAGAGGTCCTGTAAAAAGGAGTGATGAGCATGATACAGCACAAGTTTAAGCTGAAAAAAGAAGATATGGTAGAAGTTATCACTGGCAAGGACAAGGGAAAACGGGGACAGATTCTTAAAATCCTACGGGATAAAGACAGGCTAGTGATTGAGGGCATTAATATTGTCAAAAAAGCAAAAAAACGTCGAAATCAGCAGGATCGAGGTGGAATTGTTGAGATAGAAGCGGCGATTCACAGTTCCAATGTGATGATCCTGTGCAAAAAATGCGGGCCGACGCGGATAGGTTTTAAGCAGGATGGAAATGCCAAGGTTCGTGTCTGCCGGAAATGTGGAGAGGCACTATGACAAAGGGTGAAGGGAAAAAAAGCGAAAAGAAGGCTGGAGTTACAAACGTAGCGAAGAGTGCGGAAGTAAAGAAAGAAAAGGGTGAGGCGAAGAAAGCACTGGTAGTAGTCGTGGAGCCTCGTCTTAAAAAGATATATCGCGAACAGATTCTTCCGGAGCTTTTTAAGGAGTTTGGGTACTCTTCCAAGATGCAGATCCCACGGCTTGAGAAGATTGTAATGAATATGGGTGTGGGCGAGGCCTTGCAGAACAAAAAGTTGCTGGATGCGGCTGTTGACGATCTCACGCTTATCACTGGGCAAAAAGCGGTCAAGACTAAGGCGCGGAAGAGCATAGCAAACTTCAAGATTCGTGCAGGTCAGGAGATTGGCGTGAAAGTTACTCTACGGGGAGCGAGGATGTATGAGTTTCTTGACCGGCTAGTCAACGTCGCGTTGCCGCGTGTTAAGGACTTTCGTGGTGTGAACCAGAACGCTTTTGACGGTCACGGGAACTATTCGCTTGGCATTGTCGAGCAGATTATTTTTCCAGAGATTGACTTTGACAAGATCGAGCGGGTATCAGGGCTTAATATCGTAATTGTAACAACGGCGCGAACTGACGCGGAGGCAAAAGCCTTTCTCACGAAGTTCGGAATGCCGTTCAAGAAATAAACACGCGCCATTTTGACGCGCAAACTGGAGGTAGCATGGCAAGAAAGGCGATGATCATAAAGGCGCTCAGGGCACCTAAATATAAAACGAGAAAGGTAAATCGGTGTCGTATCTGCGGGCGGGCAAGGGGTTATCTGCGGAAATTTGAGATGTGTCGTCTTTGTTTCCGCAAGCTGGCGAGTGAAGGTCTGATCCCTGGCATTACTAAATCAAGCTGGTAGGAGAAAAGGATATGAGTGTTTCTGATCCCATTGCGGATATGCTGACCAAGATTCGGAATGCCGGTATGGCAAAGCACGAAAAAGTTGATATCCCCGCCTCTAAACTGAAGCTTGAGGTTATAAAGATTCTGAAGACCGAAGGGTATATCAAAAATTTTAAAAAGGTAAATCAGGATGACGGCGGTAATATCATACGGGTGTTTCTTAAGTATGATGACCAGTCTATCTCGATTATTCACGGACTTGAAAAGGTTTCTAAGCCTGGTCGCCGTGTGTATGCTGGTTATAAGGATATGCCACGGGTTTTTAATGGATATGGTACATTGATTGTCTCAACATCGGTTGGTGTTACCACTGGGAAAAAAGCGGCTGAGAAGAAAATCGGCGGCGAAGTCATCTGTACGGTTTGGTAAGGGGCGTATATGTCGCGTATCGGAAAAATTCCGGTCAGGGTCCCGGCTGGGGTGAAGGTGAGCTTCCATAATGAAGTCATCACTGTGGAAGGCCCTAAAGGGAAGCTGATACAAAAATACCATCCGGTTATCAGTTTTAAGCCGGAGGAGGATCTGATTGTGATAAGTAGGGCCAATGAGGAAAAGCAGACAAAGGCTTTTCATGGTCTGTATCGCAATCTGCTTAACAATATGGTGATCGGAGTTTCTACCGGTTTCACCAGAGCGCTTGTGATAACGGGTGTTGGGTATCGGGCTGAAGTACAGGGCAGAGTCATGTCCATGAGCCTCGGTTATTCTAACGATATCCTAGTCGGGATTCCCGAGGGGTTGTCAGTGGTGATTGAGGCGAATGGACGGGTCGTGATAAGCGGGATTGATAAACAACAGGTCGGGGAATTTGCTTCCGAAATTCGCAAACTCCGTCTACCTGAACCGTACAAAGGCAAGGGTATTCGTTATGAAGATGAGCAAATCAAAAGGAAAGTCGGTAAATCCGGCGTGAAGTAGGTTTAAACTATGTTGCGAAAGATGATTGAGAAAGACCGGAAACGGTTTAAAAGAAAGACGCATATACGCAAACTTATATCCGGTACTGCGGAACGGCCACGCATGACGGTTACGCGGAGTAATCGCGCCTTGTATATGCAGGTCATTGATGACTCAAAGGGACATACGCTGGCTTCAGCTTCAACGCTTGAAGCGGAGTTGAAGGCCATTAAGCCAACAGTGGAAGGTGGCGCTCAGTTGGGCGAGATCATGGGGAAACGTCTCCTTGAGAAGAATATCAAGACGGTTGTCTTTGATCGAAATGGGTATCTCTATCATGGAGTGGTAAAAGCAATGGCTGATGGTGTGCGTAAAGCCGGAATACAGTTTTAAGAGGAGAGCGGAAAAAGCATGGAATATTCACGCGATAGAGACAGAGATCGGAATTCGCCGGAGAAAGACAAAGAATTTGTTGAAAAGCTGGTGAAGCTCAACAGAACTGCTAAGGTGGTGAAAGGTGGACGCCGGTTTTCTTTTTCTGCTTTAACGGTAGTCGGAGATCGTAAGGGAAACGTGGGCTTTGGTTTTGGTAAGGCTAACGATGTTTCCGAGGCTATTCGTAAAAGCGTTGAAAAGGCGAAGCGTAGCCTTGTGCCGTTCCCAATTAAGAGTGGAACCATTCCTCACGAAATTGAGGGAAACTTCAAGGCCTCGCGGGTTTTGCTGAAGCCCGCGTGTTCCGGTACAGGGATTATTGCGGGTGGGCCGGTGCGTGCGATCATGGAGGCTGGTGGTGTTACCGATGTGCTGAGTAAGTCCATTGGAGCATCGAGTCAGTATAATGTGGTGAAGGCTACATTTAATTGTATCAATAAGATGATGGATGCGAAGGCAGTGGCCAAGAACCGAGGGAAAGCCCTCAAAGATGTATGGGGTTAAGCAATGGTGCAGAAGATTAGGATCCGGCTTATACGTAGTACAATAGGAGCTCTTCCCAAACAACGGGCTACGGTTCGCTCGCTTGGTTTGAGGAAAATCGGATCATCAAGTGAACAGGAAGCAAGTCCTGCCATACTGGGTATGGTAAGGATTGTTTCACATCTGGTTGCGGTGGAGGAAGTGAAATAATGCATGATTTTGACTTGCATGCACCTGCAGGGGCGCACAAACGCAAACGGATTGTTGGTCGTGGACAGGGTTCGGGACATGGTACAACCGCCAGCAAGGGCAATAAGGGACAGAAGGCGCGTTCTGGTGGGAAAACCTATGTTGGCTTTGAGGGTGGACAGATGCCGCTGTACCGGCGACTCGCGCAGCGCGGTTTTTCTAACTATCCCTTTAAAAGGGAAGTCCAGATAGTAAACTTGGAAATGATAGAAAAGGTGTATAACGAGGGAGAACTCGTTGATGTAGCGAGCCTGACCGCGAAGCGCTTGATTAAGAGAAAAACGCTGGTTAAAATTCTGGCGAATGGGGATATCTCTAAGAAACTTAGTTTTAAGGTTGGAGCAGTATCTAAGGTTGCCAAAGAAAAGATCGAGAAAGCTGGTGGCGTTGTCGATGTTTTGTAACTCGATTTTGATTGATTTTGATTTTAAAATAATAACAATAGGAAATATTACATGGCTAATCCATTAGTTGGTATTTTCAGGGTTAAAGAACTTCGGGAACGTATCATCTTTACTGTGCTTATGCTGGTTGTGTTTCGCATTGGCGCGGTGCTTCCTGTACCCGGGATCAATGTTCAGGAACTGAACGCTTATTTTCTCTCCCAGCAAAATTCCGGTAATGCCATTGTTGATTATCTTGACTTCTTCGCTGGTGGCGCATTCTCAAACTTTTCAGTGTTCATGTTGGGGATCATGCCGTATATCTCCATGTCGATCATCATGCAATTGTTACTGATTGTATTTCCCCGTCTGAAAAAGATTTCGCAGGAGGAAGGCGGCAAGAAGAAAATACACACATACCAGCGTGTTGGAACCGTGGTGGTATGTCTTATTCAGGCGTTTGCGGTTACGCAGTACGCACAGAGCATTTCTCGGAGTGTGGAAAACCTTCTGACTATGAACATAGTTCCGTTCAGTATATTGGCCATGCTCACTGTAACAGTGGGAACGATGTTTCTCATGTGGATAGGCGAGCAGATCACAAAGTGCGGTATTGGCAATGGCATATCGCTGTTGATTTTCGCCGGCATTGTGGCGCGACTTCCGCAGGCGTTATGGGAACTACTGGGGCAGGTGCGAAATGGCGATCTTAACCTCGTGTTTGTTATTGTGGTGTTAGTGATCTTTGTTGGTGTTGTGGCTCTTGTGGTGTTTGAACAGCAGGGACAACGTAAGATTCCGGTTAATTACGCGAAACGGGTTGTGGGACGGCGCATGTATGGCGCTTCCAACACATACATTCCTTTCAAGATCAACCCTTCTGGCGTGATTCCGGTTATTTTTGCCTCGTCGATTCTGACCTTTCCGCTCCAAATTGCCTCGACCATTGGCGGTAATGTGGCGTGGCTGGCGGCGGTGTCTCAGACCTTGCGTCCCACAGGTCCACTTTATAATATATTGTATGTGGTGTTGATCATCTTCTTCGCGTACTTTTACACTCAGGTAAGCCTGAACCCGATTGAGATTGCCAAGAACATCCGTGAGAACGGTGGTTCCATACCGGGGATTCGGGCGGAACGCATAGAGGAATACCTGACCAAGATACTGAATCGGATTGTGTTACCCGGTTCATTGTATCTCGCGCTTATTGCGATTATCCCTACACTCATTCAGTGGGGCTTTAACTTTCCATCGTCGATTTCGTATCTGATGGGCGGTACATCGTTGCTGATATTGGTTGGCGTTGATCTTGATACCATGAGTCAGGTTGAGGGTCTTCTCAAGATGCATCATCATGAAGGGCTTACGAAGAAAGGACGGCTTCATGGGCGCAATCTGTAGTGTCTGGGGTGCATTGACGAAGTGGTCGGGATTTGCTTTAATATGAAAAACTGCTCTTGAAGGGCATAAAGAAAGAGGTGGAGAAATAATGAAAGTCCGAACAAGCGTTAAGCCTATTTGTGACAAATGCAAGGTAATCAAGCGGAATGGGATCATACGGATCATTTGCCAAAACCCAAAGCATAAGCAGAAGCAGGGGTAGGAGCGACTATGGCACGTATAGCGGGAATTGACCTTCCTAACAAGCACACGAACATCGCGTTAACCTATATCTATGGGATTGGTAGGTCGAGTGCAGATGAGATTTGTGTTAAGGCGAAATTCGATCCTTTGCGGCTGATTAACGATCTTTCAGTCGAAGAACTTAACGAGCTTCGTCAGATCATTGAAAATGACTATAAAGTTGAGGGACGTTTACGTACTGAGATAGCCCTAAACATCAAGCGACTTATGGATATCGGGTGTTATCGGGGGCTGAGACATCGGAAGGGGTTGCCGCTGAGGGGACAACGGACGCGTACCAATGCACGAACTCGCAAGGGTAAGAAGAAGACTGTCGCGGGTAAGAAGAAATAGCGCGTATTTATATGGAGGATAGCGGTGGCTAATACGACGAAACGACGGAAAGAAAAAAAGTCCGTATACGAAGGTAATGTGTATATACAGGCAACGTTTAATAACACGATTGTTACCATAACTGATATTATGGGTAATGCTATTTCGTGGGCTAGTTCTGGCGGGCTTGGATTCAGGGGCGCGAAGAAATCCACCCCATTCGCAGCGCAAACTGTAACTGAGACTGCGGCTCAAAAGGCGATGCAAGTTGGGTTGCGGGAAGTTCATGTATATGTCAAAGGCCCCGGCCTTGGCCGGGAGTCCGCCATCAGACAGCTTGGCGCACTAGGAATCAAGGTGAAATCAATCAATGATGTTACCCCGATTCCTCATAATGGGTGTCGGCCTCGGAAAACAAGGCGTATCTAAGGAGAAGGAAGAAGATGGCAAGATATACGGGACCAGTTTGTCGGTTATGCCGCGTTGACCAGAAGAAGCTCATGCTCAAAGGGGCGCGTTGCAAAAGTGATAAGTGTCCGATCAATAAAAAACGACCAGCTCCGGGCAAAGACCCCAAGGTACGGCCTGGAAAACGGTCGAATTATGGAACTCAGCTCCGTGAAAAACAGAAGCTGAAGAGAATATACGGTATACAGGAAAAGCAGTTCCGTCTTTTCTTTGAGCGAGCATTGCGTATGACTGGTATCACCGGTGAGAACTTGTTCGCACTCCTTGAACGTAGACTAGATAATGTGATATACCGTCTGCGTTTCGCGGTGAGTAGACAGCAGGCACGGCAGTTCGTGCTTCACGGCCATGTGCTGGTGAATGATGAGCGAGTGAATATTCCCTCTTACCTGGTTAGCCCTAATGACATCGTTGAAATTGGGGAGTCTGGTAAGAATCTTGTAATCATAAAAGATGCTTTGAAAGAATTTGGGAGGGCTGGGGTTATGCCGTGGCTTTCTGTTGATCCTGACGCCATGAAAGGCAGGTTCCTTGCCGTGCCGCGCAGGAGTGATATAACCGATCTCGCGGATATTAAAGAGCAGATGATCGTTGAATTCTATTCCAAGTAAGGAGTTTTAATGGCCCGTAAAAATCTCCTTAAAGGATTTAAACGTCCAAAAGGTATTAGTTTCGAGCATGGTGAGCTGTGTTCTGATTATGGTAAGTTTGTCGCGTCTCCTTTTGAACCTGGGTTTGGGACAACTGTTGGCAATACATTGCGGCGGGTTCTCCTTTCCTCGATCAAGGGATATGCGATTACTGCGGTGAAGATCAGTTCGTATAACGCTGATGGTGTTGCTCACGCAGTTTCCAGTGAATTCGAGGCGGTTCCGAACATTGTGGAGGACACTCTTGAAGTCATAAACAATCTTAAGCAGGTGCGTTTGAGACTTCTTGAAGACACGGAACAGGATATTATTCTGTATGAATGGTCAGGTCAGCGGGAGATCAAAAGCGACGATTTAGAGCGAACTGGTCAGGTTGAGGTCTTGAGTAAAGATCAGCATATTATGACGCTGATGAATGATGCTCGTCTTGATTTTGAGGTTCAGATCGATCTGGCGCGTGGCTATGTGCCGGCGGAAGAAAACGATTTATATATCGAAGAAGTTAATACGATTCCGCTGGACGCGATCTTTTCACCAGTGAAGAAGGTAAAGTATTCTGTGGATCCGGTACGGGTTGGTCAGCGAGCTGACTTTGAAAAACTGTCGCTTGAGCTTTGGACCGATGGAACCATTAAGCCAGAAGACGCACTGGGTGAGGCCGCGAAGATCATCAAGGATTATTTCATGGCGTTTATTAACTTTGATGAAAACGCCTTTATTGCCGATGATGCAGATGGTGAGGCTGGTGGCTGGATTCAACAGCTTTTGAATAGGCCGGTTGAGGAACTGGAATTATCGGTTCGCTCATCAAATTGCCTGAAAAATGCGAGTATCAGAACCATCGGGGAACTTATCAGAAAAACTGAGGACGAGCTTACCAAGACTCGTAACTTTGGCAAAAAGTCGTTGCAGGAGATAAAAGAAAAACTGAAGGAGTCCGGCTTGGGTCTTGGAATAAGCGATCTGAGCGCTCTGAGAAATATGGTAAAACTTTCCTCGCAAAAGGAAAAGGAAGCAGAAACACATGAAACATAAAAGAGGCTTTAACCCACTTGAACGTATGGCAGCTCACCGTAAAGCGTTGCATCGTAACATGGTAACGTCATTGTTCAGGTATGGACGTATCAAGACCACAAAGGCAAAGGCGCTTGAGGTTCGCCGGAGCGCTGAAAAGCTCATAACACGAGCAAAGATTGACTCAGTCCATAACAGGCGTATTGTGTCAAGCCGCCTATTTGATGAAGGTATCGTGGCGAAGTTGTTTATCGACATCGCGGTGCGTATGAAAGAACGCCCCGGTGGCTATACGCGGATTCTGAAGCTGGGCGAGCGGTTTGGGGATGCGGCGGAAATGGTTGTGCTTGAGCTGGTTGATTACAGCCTTGAGGCTGAAATAGACCGGAGGGCAAAGAAAACTGCAAAGCAGGATAACGAAAAAAAATAAGGAGCAAGCCAATGTCAAAAGCGCATAGGGGTAAGGGAATCAGGGAACTTCCAGCGCACGGAAGGGGTGAATGTCCAGTCTGTAAACGAACTAATGTAAAGATTCTGCATGAACAGGGCGAGGCAAAGGTCAAAGTCTGCAAAGTCTGCAAAGCCGCCATTAAGCATGGAAAGAAGAGCCTCGGTTAAGCGTTTCTTCCCCCGTAACGCCCTCGTATCAATCGCATAGTGTGTGTGTTAGTTTATAATTGATGCGTATTATCAGAAAATTTCTAACATATATCTTGGTTCTCGTTGGTTTCTCTATGTTTGTGTCGGAGGAAATTGTCCATGCCCTGCGGGTGGAGATGAGTCTGGGGTAAAGGTGAGCCTCCGCATCCTGGTACGGCAGGCCAAGATCAAGAGCGGGGAGATAATTTTCAACGGGAAAGATATCCTTAAAATGGGCAAAGCCGAACTTTCTGACTGTGTGGGGCAGAAATCTCCATGATATTCCATATGGTTCGCGGGTTTTGAGGTGGGTGCTGTCCGAACCAGTAAACTGGATTATGATTTTCACCTTATACGCTCCGGCGCTCAGGGGATTACCAATAAGTTTTGAGGCCGTATTCTCCGCCAACGGAGGAACGGCCATGATGAAAACAGGTAATAGGGCAGTGGCGGGACTGGTACTGTCGATAATGGCGGGCGCGGGTGTGTTCGCGCAGGGTCAGGAGTCGGCACTACGGGAACGACTCCTCAGCTATCTCTCCAGTGATTAAGGGCTTTGATTACCTCAACATTTGTAACCCCGGCTTTGGCGGCGGCTCCAAGCAGACTGATGTCCGGGGACTTTGACCTGTTAAGAGGGATCCGTAGCGGACACGAAGTAGACGCCTAGTTCCGGGCTGTCCCCTTCCACCTTGATCTTGTGTCTCGAGACGCTGAACTGGCCGCCCGAGGTCAGGGTTTCATTGACGGTTTCGGTGCTGATGTCGACGAACTCGTCGATGTAGCCAGACCCTCTACCCCCACGCCGTCATGCCATCCTTCGGCGCTGGTTCTCGTACCAAGACCGAACCCATGTCCGACATTCCGGTATTTATGAAATTCAGCGTCAATACCGGCATTTCTTAAATTGGTTATTCTCCGTTCCATCACCGCCGGATTTGCGATACCATCATGCTCACCGGCAATCGCAAAAGTTGGTGGATCATTTGGGTATAATAGGAATGCCCGGTGTACTGCATAACCACAACGCCAGGCTTCGAGAAGTTGTCTCCGCCATAGGCAGCGGTTCCATTGGAACTGACGTCTGCTGCCATTCGCGCACCCGCTGAACCGCCCCATAGAGAATAATTGTCTGTACTGACCTCAAGGCTTTGGGTATTTCTGAAAATATATGATAAGGCCGCCGCCAAATCCTCACAGGCTATCTGTTCACCGCCTATGCGGTATCGAATGACAAAGGCGTTATATCCTTTTTTGCTTATTTTCAAAGCGAGTGGAAATCCTTCATGGAGAGAACCAACATACGAAAAACCGCCGCCGGGACATACTACCGCAAAAGGAGCGCCGGGTTCTCCCCTGAAAAAGAAAAGACTGGTATGCTCCCTGGCGCAGTTCTCTCGTTTTTGCCGTTCAGTGTAAAAATCGTAGAAAATGGTTTTTCCGCTATTCGCTTCATCAATCATGTGATTGAGCGTTTCTACAATTACAGCAGGGTTGATGTTTTGGTGATATGGCATAAGAGAGGCGGCGTTGGAAATCGGCGTGTCATAGTAAGCTGAATTATTATCGCGGGCCAGCAAGCGTTCACTGAATCCTGTAAACGCCGGATGATTCACGATGTCCCGGACATAGCTATTGACGGTGAGGTAGGTATTATCGCCAGTGCGATAGATATTAGCACCGGTTTTTTGGGCACAGGCGCATAAAGGGCTTATGATAAAGGCCGTCAAGATTATTATTACTCTTTTCATTGCGTCAATCCAGGGCGGCGAAGCCAGGCGATAACATCACGTTCCGGCCGCGCAACACTGTTATCACAAAAAACAATACTTTTTTCATGATATGCCCCCGCTATTGTAATTTCTCATTTTCCAAGACCTGTTAGAAATTCTACCGTCTGCGGATCATAGTGGGAAAAGAAGGCGCTCTCGCCTTCATCCAGCGCGATAATTGTGTTCATGTCATCAGCAGTCAGGGCAAAGTCAAATACGCTGATATTTTCAATCATCCGTTCCTTATTGGTGGTTTTTGGAATTGCTACCACGCCGCTTTGAATAAGGAAACGCAGAATCACCTGGGCTGTTGACTTGCCGTATTTTTCGCCGATTGTTTTGAGAACCGGATTACCAAACATATTTTTTCGCCCCTCGGCAAAGGGTCCCCAGGATTCGTGCTGTATGCCATACTTCTTCATAATCTCATCATGGGCGGACCTTTGCTGGAAGAAGGGGTGGGTTTCCACCTGGTTGACCGCCGGGCCAATCTCCTGAAATTTGCAAAGATCAATCAGGCGATCAGGATAGAAGTTGCTTACCCCAATAGCCCGGATTTTGCCGTCTTTGTATGCTTCCGTCATGGCGCGGTATGTTCCGTAATAGTCGTTGAAGGGCTGATGGATCAGCAGTAGGTCAATATAATTGCTTTTCAGTTTCCTCAATGATTCCACAATAGAAGACCTGGCTTTTTCATATCCCCCTTGAGAAATCCAGACTTTGGTAGTTATGAACAGTTCCTGCCTCGGCACCCCGCATCTTTCAACGGCATTACCAACCCCTTCTTCGTTGTTATACGCCTGTGCGGTATCAATGGAACGGTAGCCCGTTGAAATGGCATCCAGCACGCAACGTTCACATTCCGCCTGACTAATCTGATAAACCCCATAGCCCAAGACCGGCATTTTAACGCCGTTGTTTAAAGTAACATATTCCATCTTGTATCTCCCCTTGAGTTTATGCCAACCGCCACCGGAGGCATTAAGCGTATTTAGTTATCTGATAAAATCAGTTAATACCTTTTCATTGTCCGGTATTAAAATTCCCTGTTTTTTTCCGAACGCAATACACTTCAAAAGCCAGGCCATGTTTTTTCCGATATTATACATGGTCATTAAGCCCTCTTTATCCTGTTTTACCTCCTCAGCCTGTCGGCCATAGACATGGTTCCAGTAGGTAGAAGAAACAACCGGCATAGAGTTAATCGTAAAATACTTATTAATGACATCGAAGGACGCTGTAGTACCGGCCCTCCGCGCACTCAATACTGCCGCCGCAGGCTTAAACGCAAAGTAACGTCCCGCGGAATAAAACACCCGATCCATGACCGCCAATAACCGGGCGGTGGGATGTGCGTAGTAGACCGGAGAACCAAAAACAAATCCATCAACGGTTTTTGCCTTTTCCGCAAGAGTATTTACCAGATCGTCAATAATACATTTCCCCGTTTCCCGGCACTTACGACAGGCAATACAATCACTAACCGGTGTATTGCCTATAAAAAACAGTTCCGTTTCCACATCTTCTTCGTTTAAGGCGCGGGCAACTTCACTTAACGCGGTAAATGTACAGCCGTTGTTTCGAGAGCTTCCGTTTACCAATAAAACCTTCATGATTATTCCTCCTTTGTCCGATAATGGTGTTGTCAACTACACCATACATTTCAAGTTCATATTTCGTTCCAAAACCACAGAAGCCCATTGTAAGTATATTCCATTGATGCAAGACCATCGTGAGAATATCCCTCTTTGACATGGTAAGCAAAATTTCCGTTCTGTGCATTGTCGGACTCAGTGAAATACGGAGAATTCCGCATTTTTCCCACTCTGTTTTCATCATACGAATAGGCAAAATCATTTGTTCCGGTAATGACCCATACAAAATAGTCGCTTTGGTCGTAATTTTCAGCCGCAGCAAAGATGTTTTCCTCGTCAAGCGAGGTTCCGCAGCTCATAGGCAGAAAATACCGGAAATAATCTAAGCAATACTGAAAGGTACGCCAGGTTGCCACGGAACCCATAGAAAAACCGCCGAACCCTCGATGGTCGCGGGACTTCATCAAGTCTTCCGGCGAAGGACTTTCGGCATAAGTTGAATATTTACTTTCTACTGCCGGAATGAGGTCATTTACAAGTTCATTGTGATAATTCCTGTTCAATTCAAGGGCCAGACCAAAATTTGCGCTGTCCTGCGGACTTTCATTATTGTAGGTAGGGCAAACAATAATCAGCGGCTCAAATGCTCCGTCCGCAATCGCGTTGTCAATCACATTTTTGAAAGGTGATAGTCGTTCCGGCGTTCCAAGTGTCGAGGTTTCATTACCCCATCCGCCGTGCATAAGGTAAAAGACATTGTAATCCGCTTCATTAGTGTAGCCGTATGGCAGATATACGATTGCCCGTTTTGTAAGGTTCTTGCTTTTCTGATTGTATGTTCTCGAT
>JAISAE010000002.1 GCA_031266875.1 Treponema sp. | reverse complement strand
TGGGTGCTTGGGTGCTTGGGTGCTTGGGTGCTTGGGTGCTTGGGTGCTTGGGTGCTTGGGTGCTTGGGTGCTTGGGTGCTTGGGTGCTTGGGTGCTTGGGTGCTTGGGTGCTTGGGTGGGCGAGGTCCGCCCTGGGGTCTGGATTGTAGCTGGCGCTTGGCACTCACATTCATGAGTCTATTATTGTAAACACAAGAGGAGTATGTCAAGCAAGTTATGCGGGCTGGGGAAAACTTTTGCGCCACAAGGCCGCATGGTAAACCGCGTCGCAGGGCGCAGGGGCTTCTCGTAAAAAAGTCCCCGGCCGGACGAATCCGGCGGAGACAGGAGGGCTAGAAATTCACCTTAATGCCCACAGGGATGCTAAAGACAGTCAAGCTCTCGTCAGTATCACTGGCGCCTTTTAAGACAGTATTTGAAAAATCTACATTCAGGCCAATGTTGAATTCCGCGTGTTCAGTTACTTTGGCAATGAGCTTCGCACCCGCAGTGAGGTTTTCAAACTTCAATTCTTCCGAATTACCATCATCGGTTGTGGAGAAAACGTTTGATACTACGGCGTTTACGCTCAATTTGCCGGTCAGCTCCTTGGTTGCGCCGATGGCGTTATAGAGCGTGAAAAACGAGGCGTCTTTGCCCAATATACCCATCCAGTCTTTTTCCATGCCTTTGGCAAACGAGATGTTGTGGTGGGTGGAAAGGGAGAGACCTTCGATGCCGGTCCATGTGGCCCGCAGGTCGATGCCGCTGTACAACAGGCTGTCAACGTCCTTGCTATCGTTTAAGGGCAGGAAGCCGGTATAACCCAGGGAGACGCCGAGGTTTTCCACCGCAGTCAGGTCAAAATAAGCGCCGAAGGTTGTCCAGTTCACTTTGGAGCCATCAAAGGGGCCGTTACCTTCCAGGTTTTCCAAGGGGTTTATGATAGCCATTGGCCATTGGAATGTTTTGAAGAGCGCCGAGACGGTTCCTATACCGTCAATATCGCCGATGATCCGTCCACCTATGCGGAAGAACCGTTCGCCTGTCTCAATAGGGATGAATGGTGGGGTCCCGGACATTGGTTCTATTAAGCTGTTAGTCAGAGCTGAGGCGCTGTCGCCGGAATAATTAGGCGCCAGCAGGAATTGGAGCGTTACGGGGCCGAGAGTGAGGCCAGTGAGAAGCCCGTTTGTCAGGGCAGGGCTGGTGAACTCTGCTTCTGGTTCCGAGAACGGCTCGTCTCCTTCACCGAAAATAAAGACCCCCATCGAAAAATCGTCAATATCATCGGTGTAATCGGCAACGCCGTCTTTGTTCTCAAAGATACCGCCGGTAAACGTGACCCATGTGCCGAAAGGTCTTACCCATGCGTACAGTTCATCCAGGGACAGCACCGGACCGGCAAACATCTCACCGATTTCACCGCTTAAGAAGCGAAGGTTTTCGTTCCCAAACGTGAGCGAAGCACTGGCGCCCCACAGCTCATCTTCATAACTTACGCCTATCTTGGTCCCATCTTCGTCGAAGCCTGAATCGGTCATGCTGTCCACCACCCCGTCGCTGTCAACCGACAAAACCGAAGCGTCGAACTCCATCTCGAAGCTCACCTTATCCGTTACGGACTCCTGGGCAACCAGGGGAGCCTCGATCAGAACCATTGCCATCAGGCACAACACAATATATTTGTTTCTCATAAAATCCTCCAAGATTTTGTAACGTGAGTTCGACGGGGACAAAACGCGCCCGTCATCCAGCACGGATGCTTTGGGTCTCTGACACCGATGCTTACCAGCGCCTAGTCCTGCGCAGCACCCGGCGGTAAGCCTACGCAGCACCTTGCGCTAGGCCTGCGCAGCGTCCGGCGCTAGGCCTGCGCAGCATCCGGCATTAAGCCTACGCAGCATCCTGCGCTAAGCCTACGCAGCACTCTGCGATAAGCCTACGCAGCACCCGGCGATAGCCTTGCGCAGCACCCGGCGGTAAGCCTACGCAGCACCCGGCGATAGCCTTGCGCAGCACCCGGCGGTAAGCCTGCGCAGCACCCGGCGCTAGGCCTACGCAGCATCCGGCGGTAAGCCTGCGCAGCATACTGCGATAAGCCTGCGCAGCATCCTGCGGTAAGCCTATGCAGCACCCTGCGGTAAGCCTGCGCAGCACCTTGCGCTAGGCCTGCGCAGACCGGATCGCGTACTAGGCTGGTACGGGTTTACGCCTTAGCCTAGTACCGGGTCGCGTACTAACCTAGTACCGGATCGCGTACTAGGCTGGTACCGGGTCGCGTACTAACCTAGTACCGGATCGCGTACTAACCTAGTACCGGATCGCGTACTAGGCTGGTACCGGGTCGCGTACTAACCTAGTACCGGATCGCGTACTAGGCTAGTACCAGGTCGCGTACTAACCTAGTACCGGATCGCGTACTAACCTAGTACCGGGTCGCGTACTAGGCTAGTACTGGATCGCGTACTAGCGCAGCATCCGGCGGTAAGCCTGCGCAGCATCCGGCGCTGGGCTTGCACAGCACCCTGCGCAGCATCCGGCGGTCGAACTCACGTTATACTAGCTTTTGCTAACTTTTCAGCGGTGGTTCTCATAACCAACGGTTATGCTGTTAGAACTCTTTCCGCATTGTACGCTGTTCATGCGTGTACCACATATCCGTCTTGTGTACTTCAGTGTGCCATAGATGCCTCCTTAATTTATGCCATAACTGCTTGCTTGGGCGAGGCCGGTCATGGAGTCTGGCTTATTGGGACTGTTATCTTAACGTAACTCATAATGTTATACTTATATAACAAAGCAAAAAAGTATGCAAGAGGTAAAAGATAACAGGCGGCGGGGCATTTGCGGGACTGGGAAAAGCTTTTGCGCCACCAGGCTACTTAGGGAATATGCCGCGATGGTAAACACCGTTGGCGCAGAGGCTTTTCGTATGGCCATGCTTGATGTATGTAATACCGCTCTATTTTGTTGACAAGAGGCTTTGGAACAAGCTCTAATACATAAGGAGTATTAAGTATGTATAGTGAAGCACAGAAGGCTTACGCGAAATTAGGCGTTGATACAGAAGAGGCGCTGCGGCGTTGCGCGGCAATACCAGTGTCCCTGCACTGCTGGCAAGGCGACGATGTTATTGGCTTCGAGAACACGGGTGAGGCGCTTTCCGGCGGCATACAGGCGACTGGAAACTATCCGGGTAAGGCGCGGAGCCCAGCGGAACTCATGGCTGACCTGGACTTTGTGTTCAGCCTGATCCCCGGCTCCAAGCGTCTCAACCTCCACGCTATGTACGCCATTAGCGATGGCGCGGCAATTGAGCGCGACAAACTCACGCCGGCGCACTTTGCCCCGTGGCTTGCGTGGGCGAAGAACCGTGGCGTAGATATTGATATGAATCCAACCTTGTTCTCGCACCCGATGGTGAAGAATGGACTTACACTGTCGCACCCTGACAAAGCCATACGCGACTACTGGATACGCCATGTGAAGGCGTGCCGCGAGATCGCCGCCTCTATAGGTAAGGCCCAGGGATCGCCCTGCCTTAATAACATCTGGATTGCCGACGGACTCAAGGACACGCCGGCTGACCGGCTTGGTCCGCGTGAGCGCCTGCGCGACAGCCTCGACGAGATTTTCGCGGTGAAGTATGACAAGGCGTACATCATTGACGCGGTTGAGAGCAAGCTCTTTGGCATTGGACTTGAAGCCTATACTGTTGGTTCGAGTGAGTTCTACCTCGCCTACGCTGCCACACGCGGTATCAACGCCTTGCTGGATAACGGGCATTTTCACCCGACGGAAAAGGTCGCTGATAAGATACCGGCGTTACTGGCGTTTTTCGACAAGGTTGCGCTCCACATCACCCGCGGCGTACATTGGGACAGCGATCACGTGGTGCTGTTCGAGGATGAGTTAAAGGAAATCGCCATTGAAATCATTCGCAACCACGCTGAACACCGCGTCCTCATCGGCCTTGACTACTTTGACGCCAGCATCAATCGCCTTGCGGCGTGGGCTGTGGGTGCGCGTAACGCACAGAAGGCGCTGTTGTCGGCGCTCCTCATGCCTCACGAGACTCTGCGCCACTTGCAGGATGCGGCGGAAAACACACGGCTTATGGTCTGCCTTGAGGAACTCAAGACCCTGCCCTTTGGCGCGGTCTGGGATGAATACCTTGCGCGGCAAAACATCGCGGGCGCGGACTGGTTCCAGCGGGTAGAAGAATATGAGCGGACAGTGCTGAGTAAACGAGCTGCTTAACTACAGGATTACGAAAATCACCCTCTTTCAAATTAAAGGCTTTCATGTTATTATCTTTTTGTTACTACTATATAGAAAATTGCGTGTAATAAGGATGTAAGATGAATATAGCTGGGTATTCGGTCAAACGACCAGTAACGATTGTGGTACTTTATGTGCTGGCGCTGGGTGTCGCGGCAACACTCGTCCCTAATATCGCCGTAGACTTGTTTCCATCGGCGGATATGCCGGTATTGTCGGTGTATACCAGCTACCCGGGCGCGGGACCCTCCGATGTTGAGCAGAATGTAACCGCGCCATTGGAACGTGCGCTCGCATCCGCTAAGGGACTGACCAACATGACCAGTTCGTCGTCGTTCCAGTCCAGTAGTATCAACCTGAACTTCGATTATGGTACTGATATGGATAAAATGTCAGCCGATATTCAGTCGATGGCAAGCCGCGTTAACCTGCCCGATAACGCTGGTTCACCGACCGTGCGTCGTTTTGATATGTCAGCGTCGCCGATCATGAACCTTGTGGTGCGCGGCAACTATCCCGCAGACCAACTGCGGATTTACGCGGAAGATGAGATTCAGGCGCAGATCGAGCGCATAGAGGGTGTTGCCGCCGCCTCAGTTACTGGCGGCACGACCCAGCAAATTGAGGTGTCAGTGTCGCTGAACCGGCTTGCCGCCTTTAACCTCACTCTGAACGAGGTGCGGAGCGCACTCAGTGGCCAGAGCGTCTTGTCCAGCGGTGGTAGCCTTCTGCGCGGCGACCGTGAATACCGGCTTCTGGCAACGCAGGAACTCACCAGTATTGAGCAGATTAAGCGACTGGTCGTGAAAACCATCAGCGTACCAGCAGTAAACGGCATGGCAAACCGCTCTCAGGTGGTGAGGCTGGAGGATATTGCCGACATCAGCGTTAAACACAACGACAACGCGGCGCGGGTCTACGTTAACGGTGAAACCGGCGTCTACATTCAGGTAACAAGCGAGAGCGACAGTAACCAGATGAGGGTATCAGCGCGGGTACGCGAGGCGCTCGATGGCATTAACGCCACGCTTCCCCAGGGCATTACTCTGGACGTGCTTACTGATAACACCACTATGATCAGCGCCACCATGAATCAGGTTTATACCAATGCCATTCAGGGCATCTTGTTAGCGATGCTGGTACTGTTTATCTTTCTGCGGAACATCAAAAGCACGTTCATCATTGGCCTATCAATGCCTATCAGTATACTGTTAACGCTGGTATGTATGGTGGCGTTTGGCTTTACGCTGAACCTTTTATCGATGACCGGACTGATTCTAGGCTTGGGTATGACGGTTGACGCCTCGATAGTGATCCTTGAAAACGCTCATAACTACCGTTTACGCGGCGCAAAGGCTGACATTGCTACGATTCTTGGCAGCCAGGAGATGTTTCGCGCCATTATTACCTCCACCACAACCACGCTTTGTGTTTTCATACCGCTGATTATCTACAAAAACGACCTGGAGATGATCGGCCAATACGCCGACGACCTCATCTTTACGGTGATGTTTTCACTGGCGTGTTCTCTCGTGGTGGCGCTGACACTTGTGCCGGCGCTTGCCGGATCGATCCTGCGGCTCGATACCCGTAAACAGAAGCCCTTGCGCTTCAAGTTCATGCGTGTCATTGACGACGGCATTGAGCGCATGTTTACCGCTATTGATAGCGCCTATGTCGCTGCCATCAACTACTGCCTCGATCACCGCCTGCTGGTTATGGGGGTCGTGCTGGTAATCCTTGTCTATTCGTTCATGCAGTTCTCCGGTATTGGCATGAATATGTTTATCCGCAGCCGTACCGACGATTCGGTAAACATCAATGTTTCAATGCCCCAGGGTACCGCTATTGCGGTAACCGCAGATGTAATGGAAGAACTTGAAACCATTGTCAAAGCCAATGTTACTGGCTACAAAAATCTGATTCGCCGCGCCAGTTCCACCAGTGGCTCCATCCAGATCACGCTGCCGCCACCTGCCGAGCAGATCGACACGCCTGACACCATCATTGCCAAGCTGACGCCGCTGATAAACGTGTTTCCCGGGGCGCAGGTGGCGTTCCGCGCTGGCCGTTCCATGAGTTCGACATCAGCGGTCGCTATTGCCATCAGTTCCCGTGACGTAACTGCCCTCACTGAAACCGCCAATGACATACGCGACATCATGGTTCGTTATTTACCCGCTATTGAGAATCCTACTATAAATATTGATGAGGGCGCTCCCCAGCTCGGCATTGAGATTAACCGCGAGCGCGCCGCTGCCTTGGGTGTATCGCTCTCGTCGGTGTCGTCAGCAATCTCTATGGCAATCGGCGGCTTTACTGCCACGACCCTCACGCAGGGCGACCGTAATATGAACGTCATTGTGCGCCTGAATGAAGCTGATCGTTCTGGTCTCCCGAACCTCGACGCCATTCTCGTGTCCAGCCGCGCTGGTCTTATCCCCATCTCAAACCTTACGACCATTACCGAAGGCCGCTCGCCGACCTCAATCCGCCACGAGAATCAGGAGCGCGTTGTCCGCATCAGCGGCGAACTCAGCGGCGGCATGGCTGCAACCGAGGTACAAGCCGAGCTTGAAGCCACCATCAAGCAGTACCTTATTCCTCGAGAAGGCGTAACCGTGCGCTACGTCGGTGAGGCGCAGGAGGTGCAGGCCTATACCAACCGCTTCATGTTCATCATTGCTACTGCCATCTTTCTGGTGTTTGGCTTAATGGCGAGCCAGTTCGAGTCCTTTGTTGATCCGGCCATCATCTTTTTCTCGATACCACTTCTGTTTATTGGCGTTATCTGGATATACAAAATCGGCAATGAAGCAATGTCGATTTTTTCCGCTGTTGGCATCGTCGCCCTTGTCGGCGTGGTCGTCAATAACGGCATTGTCCTTGTGGACTACACGAATACACTTCGCGCCCGCGGTATGTTGGTACGTGAGGCGTGTCTTGCAGCTGGACGCAGCCGTCTGCGCCCGATCATGATGACGGGGCTGACAACGATTTTCAGTATGATTCCCATTGCATTCTTCCCCGGCTCTGGCACCGACACGATTCAGCCTATTGGTAAGACCTTTGTGGGCGGCTTATCGGTGAGCTTCTTTATGACCTTGCTGGTAACGCCGGTAATGTACTCCCTGCTGAACTCGCGGCGCGACAAAAAGCTGTTGCGGCAGAAGGCGCAGAGGGCGCAGAAGGTAGCGTGAGAGTAATATATCAATTCATTGGAGGTGTTTATGGTAGTTATGGTTGTCGATGATTCACAGTTTATGCGGAATTCGGTCAAGAAGTGCTTTGCTGAGCTGCAAATTCCCTGTATCGCTATAGAGGCGATGGACGGTGAGGATGCGCTGGTCAAGCTTGGGGACACGAAGCCTGAGCTGATTCTGCTTGACTGGAATATGCCCAAATTGTTGGGCATTGACTTTCTCAAGCGGGTACGCGCCGATTCGCGGTACAAAAACTTACCTATTATCATGGTTACGAGCGAAAGTTCCCGGCTTAATATAATCGAAGCGCTCAAAAGTGGAGCCACTGATTATATCTTAAAACCTATCACCGCTAAGCTTTTAAAAGAAAAGCTTGTGTATATCTTTGGAACGATCTAAACATAAGGAGTTCATTATGGAACAGTATGCTTCGTCGTTTAGTGATCTGTGTATAATGGTGTTTCATGATCTGGGGCAAATTCCGATTAGCATGGGTAAGCCTTATACCTCAAGCGCCAGCATAGTCGGGGAGTGGGACATTACCGCAGTTATCGGACTTGTGGGTAGCGTAAAAGGTGCAGTGGCGCTTTCCATGAAGAAGGCGGTCGCGCTGCAACTGACAGATACGCTAAATGGCGGGACGCATATCGCAATAGACAAGGAGGTCATTGATCTGGTTGGTGAAATCACTAATATCATCGCCGGAAGAGCCAAGCAGATCATGGAAGGTGAATTCAGGTTTGATACCGCCCTGCCGGTGGTAGCGGTGGCGGCGACGGCGCAGGATATAGTGAATGGACAAGGGACCTTTGTTAATTGGCCTGAGCCTCCAGTCCGAAACATCCGTATACCCTTCACTATCTTTGAAACCGCATGCTTTATCCTATCAGTAAGTATTCAAACGCCGCAGTTAACATGAAACAAGGTAGGATAAAGGATTATGCGCTCTGCGTCGTTTCATCACTACGCAGTGGAGATAGCCTAAGTTACGCTGGAGTGATCCTCTCAGCTCAACAGGCTTTTTCTCTACGGTCGAACTCACGTTACCTAAGCTTACCGTTTTAGCAGCTTGAGTATGGTGGCAAGCTGCTTGTCGCGGCTGACGAGCAAAAGCGCGACGCCGACAGCTGCGAAGAGAACGCCCATGAGGAAGAGGGGCAGGCCATAAGCAATGATGCGCCCTTGACCTGCGAATACCTCGCTAAGGCGGGGGCCAAGGTAATAAACCGGCAGGGTCGCTACAGCCGAAAACACGATGAGCTTTACCGCGTACAGAAGCGCGGCGTGCAAGACCTCACCCACAGCAATATGCGGATTACGTTTGAGAAAGACTAAAAGCAGAATCGTGTTGACGGCGCTGGCTGCTGAAAGGGCAAGCGCAATGCCCGCACCGCGTAAAGGGGCGGCGAGGATCGCGGCAAGCGCAATGTTCACGGCAAACGAAATGATACCGGCAAGGGACGGCGACTTGGAATCGCTCTGGGCATAGAACGCCGGCGCGAGTATACGGTTCACCGCTATGAAGAAAAGTCCAGGCATGTGGAAGGTGAAAGCAGCGCGAGTGAGAGCTACAGAGGTTTCGTCAAAACGAAGATTCTGAAAGAGCAGGCGAATGAGCTTGTCGCCCTGCGCAAGGGTGAAAAACGTAATCGGGATGGTGATAAGCGCGATAACGCGGAGCGCGATGGCAAGCCGCTCGTTGTATGTATCCCATTGACCACTTTTTGCGCGTTCCGCCAGATCAGGCAACAGCACGGTTCCAATGGATACGACAAAGATGCCGAGGATCAGTTCCTGAATCCGCAGTGAATATTGCAGGCTCGATACCACGCCTTCGCCCACGTTTCCGGCAAGCGCGGTTGAAACAAGGTCATTGAGCTGGTATGCGGCCATGCCGATGATGGTTGGCCCGATGAGGCGGAGTACACTTTTCACGCCGGGGTTCTTCATTGCCTGCGGAAGGCTGGTAAACATAAACGAAAAGCCCTTTCTTATCACAAAGGGCAGTTGAATGGCCGCTTCGAGTAGCCCGCCCACGAATATGCCCACAGCCATAGCCCGCGCAGGGTTGGCCGTGAACGGCGAAAGCCCATACGCGCACAGTATGGTAACAAGGTTCAGCAGGATTGGCGCAAGGCCCGAAGGCGTAAAGCTGTTAACGCTGTTCAGTATGCCCTGAAAAAGCGCGGCAAGAGAGATGAAGGCCAGAAAGGGAAACATGATCCGCGTCAGAAGTACCGTCTCGTCAAAAGCGTCGCTCATACCAAAGAGTTGTACCACACGCGGCGCAATGATAATCCCAATGACAACCGCCATGCTCACAAAGAATGTGAGAAACGTGAGCATACAGGAAAGGAAGTCCCGCGTCTTTGCCTTGTTGTGTTCCAGCAGAAATCCCTTAAACGTAGGAATAAAGGCCACTGAGATAGAACCTTCGGCAAAGAGACGGCGGAAAAGATTGGGGATGAGGAACGCGACGGAAAAGGCGTCTGAAAGAGCGCTGGTTCCCAGCAGGCTAGCTTTCACCATCTCCCGAACTAGGCCGAGTATGCGCGAAACCAGCGTAAGAAGAGACAGTATCGAACCATGCCGAATGAGCGAGCGGGAAGATATAGGCATACCTAAGCTTGCACAAAAGCTGCTTGCTGTACAAGCGCGGCGCAGCTAGAATGGGCTATGCTGATTCGAGCAATAGCGCCGGAAGAGCGTGTACAATATGACAGTGTGGTTTCTCACCCGGTACAGTCATGGCAGTGGGGGGAATTCAAGAAGCAGAGCGGCCTAAAGGTGGAGCGCGTTGGTTTTTTCGAGCATGACGCGCTCACTCGCGCCATGCAGGTAACCTTCCACCCCATACCCTTACTTGGCTCAGTGGGTTACGCGGCTAAGATTTTCGCGCCTGATGGCGAGCAGCTCGACACCCTGAAACAGGCTGCACGAAAACACAGCGCAATCTTCACGAAGATAGAGCCGGACGTGTTTGCCCCTGTGGATGCGCCCGATCCAGAGGCTGACCGGCTTGACGCTTTCATCAGGGAACACAGAGGAATCCGCAGCGAGCTCATCTATACCCAGCACGACTTTCACCTCGATCTGCGCCCGGATAACGACGCGCTCTTTGCCGCTTTTGCTGCCAAGACCCGCTACAACACGCGCCTTGCCATGAAAAAAGGTGTGGAGATTGTGGAAGAAACCTCTGAGGCGGGCATGGAAGCCTACATCCGCCTTATGATTGAAACCACTCAGCGGCAGAAGTTTTATTCTCACGGCCCAGAGTTCTTCAGAACGCTATGGCGCGTGATTGGCCGTGATGAACATAGTATGCTGCGTATCTTTCATGCGCGTTACGATGGCGAAGTTCTGGTCGCGTGGCTTGTGTTTATCTTTAATAAGCGCCTGTACTACCCTTATGGCGCTTCAAGTAACCAGCATCGTGAACTCATGGCCTCCAACCTTATGATGTGGCATATCATCCAGTATGGCAAAGCCAAAGGCTGTGTTGATCTGAACATGTGGGGAGCGCTTGGCCCAAACCCCGACCCCAACGACTCCTTCTATGGCTTTCACCGTTTCAAGCAGGGTTACAACCCCATACTCATGAAAAACCTCGGCGCTTATGACTTTGTGCACAAACACCTCGACTACCGTATCTTTAATCAGCTCAACGCTCTCCGCTGGCGCTACCTGCGTTTTAAGAGGCGCTAACGCTGGACGCCACAGCACGGTTTACCATCGCCCTCATCGTACTAAAGCTATCCTCCCCAACCCGCTCTTCGCATCTCTTCACAGCGTGTGGGCAGTTTGTGGTTAATTTTCTTGCGGGGGCGGGGACTTGCCTCGTGGCCAGAGTTTCACTGCCAGGTAGAACACCACCTGTACAGCGAACACAAAGATGACCCCGCAGACCATCAAGAAAAGGCCTTTCTGCAAGGTGGAACTGTTTTGGATAAACTGACTGATAAACTGGTCCATACGAACTCCTTCTTTAACCGACCAGCAGAGGGACCAGCGCGAGGACAATGCCCCCGGCGATGACCGAACCAAGCTGACCCGATACGTTAGCGCCTACAGCGTGCATGATCACGAAGGTATTGGGGTCCTCCGCAGTGGCCATGCGCTGAATGACTCGGGCGCTCATGGGGAAGGCGGAAATGCCCGCTGCCCCTACCATGGGGTTGATCTTTTCCTTGAGGAAAAGGTTGAACAATTTGGCGAAGAGCACTCCTCCGGCGGTATCGAAGATGAATGCTCCCAAGCCCATAAGGATGATCATCAGAGTTTGAGGGGTGAGGAATCGTGCGGCGGTCATGCTGGAACCGATGGTGATCCCCAGTAGGAGGGTTACAATGTTGGCCAGCTCGTTTTGGGCCGCCGTGGAAAGCCGGTCCAGAACGCCACATTCCCGGATCAGGTTCCCGAACATGAGGGAGCCGATGAGAGGCACACTCATGGGGGCCACTAGGCCGGAGATGAGGGTAACCATGATGGGGAAGCAGATTCGCAGACTCCGGGGGATATTCGTATCTCGGGTGATCATTTTGATGACCCGCTCTTCTTTTGTGGTGAGAAGCCGGATCACTGGAGGCTGGATCAGAGGCACCAGGGCCATGTAGGAATAGGCAGCCACTGAGATGGGTCCCAGGTACTTCTGGGCGAACCGGGTAGCCACAAAGATGGAGGTGGGTCCATCGGCAGCGCCAATAATACCGATGGCCGCTGCCACTTTCAGATCCTTAAAGTCCGAAAGGAATGGCACGGTCTGCCCCAGTATGACCGCTACGATAACAGTGGCGAAGATACCGAACTGAGCAGCGGCGCCAAAGAACATCATCACCGGGTTTTTGAACATAGGCCCAAAGTCGCACATGGCCCCCACAGCGATGAAAATCAGCACCGGGAACAACTCGGTGGCGATTCCGGCGTTAAAGAGGATCTGCAAAAAGCCCGGCTCTCCAGAATATGACCACACCGCCTGCAGGGGCAGGTTGACCAGAATAGTCCCGAACCCGATGGGCAGAAGCAGCATGGGTTCGTATTCTTTTTTTATCGCCAGCGCGATAAGGACCATACCGACGAGGATCATGAATGCCGCCGGCCAGGTAAAGGAAGTTATACCAATAAAAAGTTCCCGCATGAAATATGCATAACCCAAAGCGGAAAAAAATGCAAGGGATTGCGATTATTTTTTCGGTGTAAATATGAGGTCATCAAGGCAATTCAGGGCAGGTTCCAAAACGCGCATTGACATACCGGTAAAAGGCGCGGGGAAGCGGCGCTTTGATGACAAGCGGTTCCCCGTCAGGCGCGGGAAATTCAAGGCTGTATGCGTGTAGCAAAAGTCCGCCGGCAAGGGCGCTTCCCCCATACTTCCGGTCTCCGAGTAAAGGGTAGCCGTGAAAGGCAGCCTGCGCCCTGATTTGGTGGGTCTTCCCAGTGCTGATTTCCACCATCACGAGGGAACAGTCCGCATGTAAGGCAAGTGGATACACAGCGGTTACGGCTCGTAGCAGCTTTGCGTCTGGGGCCGCGCCTGTCTCCACTACGAGTGTTCTTTTTGCGGCCTTATCGCGGAACAGCGCGTCTTCCCACCGCGCAGGTTTATCGAGATGACCGCCAAGCAGAGTGAGGTAGCGTTTACGCACCCGCTGTTCCCGGATCAGGGCGCTGAAATAGCGTGCGCCTTCAAGACTCGTTGAAAACACAATGGCGCCGCTGGTTGGCGTATCAAGACGATGAAGCGGCCCGCTCTTAAACGAAAGCGAAGGCGGCAGTGTATCCGCGAGAAAAGCGCACACCCGCGTTTCAAGGCTATCCTCGCCATGGGTAGGAAGTCCCGCCGGTTTGTTCAGGATAAGCAGGCCGTTTCCCTGCCAAAGTATGCTTTCTGGCGTGAGCGCGGCGTGCGCCGGATGCCGCGCTCCTGAAGTTTGTCTAGGTTTTGCCGCCAATGCGGTTTCAGGCGGGGATATGGCGTCTAACATTACCGTGATGGTTGCGCCCTCGCCGACCCGTGCCGCGGCATCCGTTGGCTTGCCATCAAGCAGAACCCGCCGCTTTCGCAAAAGCCGGTGAATCGCTGAAAGCGGAAGACTGGGAAGCGCCTTTCTGAGTAAGCGGTCAAGTCTGCGCCCCGCGTCGTCTGGAGCCGCAATCATGGTAAGCATAGGCGAATCCTAACAAAAACGCCGCGCACAAGGAAGCCCACACATTCTGAAATACACTTGACAAATCAATGTTATAATGGATATTTCTTTATCGATTAAAAGGATATAAGGAGTATTATATGGAAAAGATCAATGTATCAATCTGCACGGGAACATCCTGCTATGTGATGGGCGGGTCTGAGTTACTCTTACTTGAGGAGTATCTGACGCCGGAACAGCGGGGGCTGCTTGAGCTTAAAGGGGTGTCCTGCCTTGACCTGTGTCATAACGCTAAATACGGCAAAGCGCCTTTTGTGGAGATAAATGGACAGCCAATGGAACAGGCGTCAATACAAAGTGTGCTTGAACGGATCAACACGCTCTTAGATGGGGAAGGCGTGCCGTGCTAAACATCAATAACAACGCGGCGCGTTTAAAACGGGAATTGATTATGCGAATCGCCCGCTTACAGCTTGATGGAAAGCTCGTCCATGGCGTAGCGGCAATCCCCCGCGAAGTAGCGCCAAAGGGAAGCGCGTCAGTGCGCTGCTGCATCTACCACGACCGTGAGATACTGCGGATGCGGATTATCGCCCGCCTCGGCTGCGGGCTTGAGGACTACGATGACGCAAAGGAGCTTTCGGCTTATGCAGAGGAAGCACTTAACCGCGAAAAACCTACATGGCCTATGCTTACCGTGCTTGACGAAGCCTGTAACGCCTGTATTCACACCCGCTATATGGTAACAAATGCCTGCCAGGGCTGTCTTGCTCGTCCGTGTATGATGAACTGCGGGAAAAAGGCGATACGTATTGAGGCCGGACGCGCTCATATTGATGGCGAAAAATGTATCAACTGCGGTATCTGTCTCCAGAACTGCCCCTACCATGCGATCATCAGGATTCCGGTGCCGTGCGAAGAGGCGTGTCCGGTAGGCGCGGTTTCCAAAAATGAGCAGGGCAAGGAACGCATTGATTATCACCGGTGCATTTTTTGCGGTAACTGTATGAGGGAGTGTCCCTTTGGCGCAATGATGGATAAGGGACAGTTAGTTGACGTGGTAAAGTGCCTGCTTGCGGGACAAAAGGTCGTTGCCCTGTACGCGCCAGCAGTAGCGGCGCAGTTCCGCGCCGCGCCCGGCCAGCTTGAGGGCGCGCTTCTCGCCGCTGGCTTTGCGCGGGTCTGGGAGGTTGCCATTGGCGCGGACATCACAGCGGAACATGAGGCGCGTGAGTTTGAGGAGCGTATGGAACAAGGCGAGAGCATGATGACCACCTCCTGCTGCCCAGCCTATGTGCGCGCCGTACAGCGCCATGTGCCAGAACTTGCGCCCTGCATCTCTGACACCAGAACCCCCATGCACTATACGGCTGAACTCGCCAAAAACGCCGACCCTGATTGCGTCACCGTGTTCATCGGCCCCTGTCTCGCCAAACGGCGCGAAGGCATGGACGATGACCTCGTAAACTATGTGCTTTCAGTTGAGGAAATAGGCGCGTTCTTCATGGCAAAGAATATCGAGCTTACCCGCATAGCAGTACCACAAACAGCGCCAGACGCCGTAACAGCGGACGCCGCCATTCCCACCGCGTCAGGCCGTAACTTCGCCAGATCAGGCGGCGTTGCCGAGGCGGTACGGGTGCGGCTCAAAGAACCTGAACGCCTAAAACCAGCGCTTATCAATGGCCTGAACCGGGCCGGCATGAAACAGCTTGCCCAGTACGGCAAGATCAACACCGGCTCTTTGCCCAAAACACCGGACACGCCGAACCTCATCGAAGTCATGGCCTGCGAAGGCGGCTGTATAGGCGGCCCCTTGGTAATCACTAATCCCAAAGTCGCGGCTGTGCAGCTTGACAAGTATGTGGCAACAGGAGCGGCCAAGGAGTGAGCTTTCACTCGGTGGAAGCAGCGGACATTCACGCTTCTCAAATAAAACATGTTTAAAAGGTACTTGATAGATATGTTTTTCTCTTTGATAGTGAGCTATACTGTCTAACATGCTGATAGTCATAGTGGGTCATGACAGTCTCGGCAAGGAAAGCGGACATGCTTCCCTGTGCGCTGGAACATGGGCGCGTCAAAGAAGAAGGACTGGAGCAATATGCTTTCGTCTATCCCGTAATTGCGGGAAGTTGGATAGGGAAAAAGGCTCGTATGAGCTTTTATATTATTTTAGAGGAGAAAAACATGACTAATACCATGGGTTTTCGAAAGTTTTTATGGATTGCCCCGGCGGTGCTGTGCATCATCCTACTGCTTGCAGGATGCCCCATGACTACCAGCAGTGATAATAACGGTACAGACAGCGACAAGGGCAAAGACACCACAGACACAAGCGCGGGCATTGACTGGACAAATTACGAGACTGCGGGAACCTATTCCGTCCGGGTAAGGAACGACGCCAACCGCGATCTGGTGGTGTTCAAGGACAGCCCTGCGCCTGAAAACCTGTTAGGCGGCGTAAAGAAGAACGAGGGCAACCACGGCCTTCCGCTCAAAACATCCCTGTTTACGGCAAATGCGGATTTCGCCCTGGTCTTCCTGACCCTGGAGGATTACAACACCTACAAGGACAATTTACATTCGCGTGCTCAGTATCCCTTTGCGCGAGTCTTCGCGGTCTATAACAAGAACGGCACCAACGAGGTTCCGTTTCTGGTGGACAGTAAGCTGGGTGGAACCAACAAGCTGATTCTGGATAACATGACCTCGTATAGCATGGAAATTAGGCGCAACAGCCCGCGGGGTGAGACTCTTGGATACGCTCCCTTCCAGTCCAATAACACGGTTTTGAACATCGTGGATGGTGACTATAACCTTTTCGTCGTATTCAAGAAATACAACCCCCTGCGAGACGAGATCATCACTATGTATCCTAAAGCGCCGGACGGTCTTCCGATCATGATCGACTATGCCCTTGAGAACGGAACGAGTATAAACATAAACGCGGGGACCTATACCAGCAGTATTGCCAATCTTTCAAGCGGCTACGCTTACCTTGTTGTTAAAAACAATATGGCAAGCGGCGGCCTACGAGTCTTAAAGGGCAGCGAGGTACAGAAAACCGCCACCGGCATTGCCACTATTAACTCGGGAGAGTCCAGGACCTACCTTATCCCGATGGATGCCACCGTGTCTGGAGACCATACAATCTATTCCGATACCACGATATTCGCCGGCTGGAAGGTCGGACCCACCAACCGCGACAAAGAAATTCCCGTATCTGACGCGCTGAAAGGGGACGGCGATCAGAATATCTTTAAGTCCGATTACACGTACACGGTTACCGTAACTGGCGACCCCAACAAGGAAGGCATAACGGTCAGTGATCCAGTGGAGAGCGAAGAGAAAATAGAGCTCTAAATCGCGTTAAGAAACCTCCGGTTTTGGAGGTTTCCCTGATTTCGCCTCGTCAGAGGCGCGGAGTTTTTGCATAGAAAACCCGTGGCATTTTGGCTGAAACAGCGTTACGCTGTGTTCAGCTTCAGAATCAGCATGAACGCCTAGCGTTCATATCCAAATACAAGCGCCGCGCTTAAAGGACGCGGCAAGGAGTCATTATGGCATTAGATTTTAACGCAAAGGACGTCATTCACAAGGTTCCGGCAAAGTATGTACACGCATTTCTGCCAGACGCAAAGAAGCCCTACAACCTTAAAGCCGTGTTTCAGCCGGAGCTGGACATCCACGGCGTGGCCAGCAAAGCCGAGGTCTACAACATTGAGGCTGACCCGCGGGTCATTGAGGACGGCTTCACCGCGGCCTGCGAACTCATCTACTACCTCGTGGCGGACGGCTACAAGATCAAGACCCCGCTCTTCAACCTCAGCATCCGGCTTCCCGGGGAGTACGAGGGCGCGGAGACACACCTGCCCGAAGGCGTACACCCAGAAGCCCGTCTTCAGGCCAGCGCATCCCTGCGGAAATACATTCAGGAGCGGGTGCAGGTGGAGTTTGACGGCATCGACCAACGGGACGGGCTTATCGCCGAGGCTGTGGACGAGCATACCGGACAGCTTGACGAGATCATGACCATCGGCAATCTGCTTACGATCCGTGGCTACGGGCTCAAGATAGAGGCAGAGGCTGCGTACGAGGCTCAGGCGGGATTCTTCTTTGACGATGGGGAGAACCCGCCAGTTAAAGCAGAGATTCTCGCGGTGAACGAACCCCGCACCCTCAAAGTCATAGTGCCAGCGTCTCTCACGACCGGCAAAGACTATGCGCTCAAGGTGCTTACGCAAAGTTCAGTGAAAGGCAACGGTATGCTTCTCAAGAACCTGCGGGAGGTGCGCTCTGAGTTCAAGCTCACCACGCACAACTAACTTATAGTGGCCGACCACTCAGGCCTATAGTGGTTGACCACTCCAGCCTATAGTGGCCGACCACTCAGGCCTATAGTGGTTGACCACTCCAGCCTATAGTGGCCGACCACTCAGGCCTAT
>JAISAE010000042.1 GCA_031266875.1 Treponema sp. | reverse complement strand
CACGGCGGAGCGGCGGGGTAACCGAGAACATGAGGCGGTACGCCGGTATGACCGGTTACGGCTCACGGCGGAGCGGCGGGGTCAACTAGAACATGAGGCGGTTCGAAGGTATGACCGGTAACGGCGCACGGCGGAGCGGCGGGGTAACCGAGCACATGAGGCGGTACGCCGGTATGACCGGTTACGGCGCACGGCGGAGCGGCGGGGTAACCGAGAACATGAGGCGGTATGCCGGTACGACCGGTTACGGTGCGCGGCGGAGCGGCGGGGGCGTCAAGAACATGAGGCGGTACGCCGGTATGACCGGTTACGGCACGCGGCGGAGCGGCGGGGGCATCAAGAACATGAGGCGGGTGTTTGCGGGGCGGCGGCGGAGATCAGACCAATTGGGGATGAGCTTCCCCGCCTCTTCTGCCATACATTGTTTCCCTGTTTAATCTCCTGCCTTTGGTCCTTCAAACTGACTGTTGTACAGGCTGGCGTAAAAGCCGCTCCTTGTCAGAAGATTGGAGTGGGTTCCCTGCTCAACGATGTCGCCGTTGCGCAGAACCAGAATAAGGTCAGCGTTGCGTATGGTCGAGAGCCGGTGCGCAATAACAAAGCTGGTACGGTTCTTCATCAGGTTATCCATAGCCTGCTGAATCAACACCTCAGTGCGGGTGTCCACGTTACTGGTGGCTTCGTCAAGAATGAGGATTTCAGGATTTGCCAGAATAGCGCGGGCAATGGTGAGAAGCTGGCGCTGCCCCTGAGAGATGTTGTTGGTTTCCTCGTTGAGGATCATGTTATACGAATCAGGCAGGGTCCGCACAAAGTGATCAACCTGGGCGGCAATGGCTGCGGCCTTTACCTCGTCGTCTGTGGCGTTGAGCCGGCCATAGCGAATGTTGTCGGCAATCGTACCGTTGAAAAGCCAGGTGTCCTGCAAAACCATGCCGAAGACTGAGCGCAGGTCATTGCGGCTGAAGTTACGGATATTATGGCCGTCAATCATAACCGCGCCGCTTTGTACCTCATAAAAACGCATGAGCAGTTTTACAATGGTGGTCTTACCCGCGCCAGTAGGACCGACAATAGCTATCTTCTGACCCGCGCTGATCGTGGCGGTGAAGTCGTGGATAACGATCTTGTCGGAGTAGCCAAAAGAAACGTGATCAAAGGCGACGGTCCGTTTGGCGCGGATATCAGGCGTGAGGCGCATGACCGCAGTTTCCGCTGCCTCTTCCGGCTCATTGAGGAACTCAAAGACCCGCTCGGCAGCGGCGGCGGTCTGCTGTAATACATTCGAGATGTTCGCAATCTGGGTGATGGGCTGCATGAAACTGCGGATGTACTGGATAAACGCCTGTATGTCGCCGACAGTCATAAGGCCGCTGACCGTGAAGTAACCGCCAACAATGCATATCCCTACATAGGCGATGTTCCCGATGAAGCCGGTTATGGGCATCATAAGGCCGGAAAGAAAGTTGGCTTTCCACGCTGAGTTGTAGAGCGCGTTGTTGTACTCATCAAAGGTTTTTACTGAATCCGCCTCGCCATTAAACGCCTTAACTACGATGTGGCTTCCGAACATTTCTTCCACATGGCCGTTCACACTTCCCAAAAACTTCTGCTGATTCACAAAGTGCTTCTGGGCCTTTTTAGCCACAAACGTTACCACGACCATGGAAACCGGAACCACGAGTAAAGCCCCCAGCGTAAGCTGCCAACTGATTGAGAACATCATGATGATGACGCCTGCCAGCGAGGTGAGCGAGGTGATGATCTGGGAAAGGCTTTGGTTCAGGGTCTGGCTGAGGGTGTCAACGTCATTTGTGATGCGGGAGAGTATGTCCCCGTGCGTGGTTTTGTCGTAGTAGCTCAGGGGCAGACGGTGGGTTTTCGCGTTGATTTCATTTCGCAGGCGGCGGCTGATTTGCGCGGTGATGCCTGCCATCACAAAGCCCTGAAGGTATGAAAACACAATACCGGCTAGGTAGAGGCCGGCTAGAAACACGAGTATCTGGCTGATTCGCGTGAAGTTCACGCCGCCCTCGCCCGCGATTTGCCGCATAACGCCGGAGAAAAGCTCGTCTGTGGCCTGCCCCAGTATCTTTGGCCCAAGTATGGTGAAGATTGTGGAAATGATCGCCAGAATGCTTACTATAAGAATGGACCAGCGATACCTGCCTAGATACTTGATAAGCGCCAGCATTGAGCCTTTGAAGTTCTTCGCCTTTTCCCCGGGCATCATGCCCATAGGCCCGCCACCCGGACCCATTCCTCTGCGCGGCTTATTTCGCCGCTGTGCGTCGCTCATCCTAACTCCTCCTCTGATAGCGCAGGTTATGCTGCCGCTGTATGTTGCTCATCCTAGCTCCTTCTCTGATAACTGCGATGAGGCAATCTCGTGATATTCAGGACAGGTTTTCAAAAGCTCCTGATGAGTTCCACGCCCCACAATCCGGCCATTGTCCAGCACGATGATCTGTTCCGCGTTCATAATCGTATTAACCCGCTGCGCCACAATGATAAGCGTGGTTCCATGCGCGTGTTTGCGCAATGCCGCCCGCAACAGTGAATCGGTCTTGAAGTCCAGGGCGGAGAAACTGTCGTCAAAGATGAGGAACTCTGGTTGTTTAACCAGGGCGCGGGCAATGGAGAGCCGCTGGCGCTGGCCGCCTGAAACATTGCCGCCACCCTGAGCGATTTCCGCGTTAAAACGCTCGCTATTTGTATTGATGAACTCGGTCGCCTGGGCGATCTGCGCGGCAAGCTCAATCTCCGTCTCAGCCGCGTCTTTCTTACCGTAGCGGAGGTTGGAGTCAATGGTTCCAGAAAGCAGGACTGCCTTCTGGGGAACATAGCCGATTCGCGCCCGCAGGTCGCTTTGGGCAACATCCCGCACGTCCCGTCCGTCAACCAGCACCTGACCGCCGCTTGCCTCATAGAAACGCAGGATAAGATTAACGAGCGTGGTTTTGCCTGAACCGGTTGAGCCGATGATCGCGGTAGTTTCCCCAGACTTTGCGCTGAAGCTGATATCTGAAAGCGCGTCTTCCTCAGCGTTCTTATAACGAAAGCGCACGTGCCTGAATTCAAGCAAACCTTTTATTGGCTCAAAGGCCTGGGGTCGCGCTGGATCAACGATAGAGTTTTCCGTAGCTAGCACCTCGTTAATACGTTTGGCAGATACCAGAGCGCGGGGAACCCAGACAAACATCATGGATATAACAAGGAATGACATGAGAATGTGCATGGCGTACTGCATGAACGCCATCATATCGCCGACCTGCATGTGTGAGGCTGCAATTTCCTGCGCCCCAATCCAGATAATTAGCAGGGTAACTCCGTTCATGATGAACGTCATAGCCGGCCAGAGAAAAACCATCACGCGGTTAATGAAAAGCTGGGTACTGGTGAGTTCGTCATTTGCCTTTTCAAAACGCTTCTGTTCATGTGCCTGAGTAGCAAATGCTCGAATCACCATAAGGCCGGAAAGTCCCTCTCTGGAAACCAGATTGATCCGGTCAACGAGCTTCTGAATGATCGTGAACTTCGGCATGGCAATAGCCACGATCACGACGATCATGGCGATAAGCACGCTACAGGCAAGCCCGATGATCCATGTTAACGAAAGCGCCAGCCTGAGCGTCATCACAATACTGCCAATGGCCATGATCGGCGCGTAACAGATCATCCGTATACCCATTATGAGTAACATTTGTATCTGGGTAACATCGTTGGTACAGCGGGTGATAAGCGAGGCTGTGGAGAACTGGTCAAATTCGACGCTGGAGAAACGCTCGATCTTCTCGAACACCGCTTTCCGCAGGTCCCGCGCAAAACCCGCGCCCACCCGTGAAGAGAGCAGGCTCACCACTATCGTGGCAAGGCCGCCCAGAAGCGCGACGCCAAGCATGATAAGGCCGGTGGAGAGGATATAGTCATGCCGTCCTTCTTGAATTCCCACATTAACGATGGAAGACATGTAGCTTGGCAGGGCAAGATCACAGAACGCCTGCACAAACAGAAACCCGATTGCTGGCACAAAGCTGAGCAGAAACGGCTTGAGATAGGCAAAAATTTTTAACACCTAAGACTCCTTCATCCGCTTTATTGTACAAGCTTCAGCGCCATGTTCAAGTCTCGCTTACAAAGCCTTTAAGCAGGCTTTGGCGCCGCTGCCCCTGAGCGCCATCAGGCCGGCTTAAGTTTCGCGCTTGCTGGTTCAAAAGACACCACGAGCAAGCAAGCGCCGCTGGTACACAAGGTTTGGCGCTCCTGGCCTGTGGCGCGGCTCAGGCTATGTGCGTTGCTTATAGATGCCACCTTTTCGTTTTACAGCATAGAGGGTGGAATCAACCGTGCCTTTGGGGATGTCTAGTACCTTGGCGATCTGGCTGTTGCTGGCATCGCGGTTGATGGCGGCAAGCCGCTGCTTTATGGCGGCATAGTGCGTCTTCGCCCGTTCCAGGCGGCCACGCATTATTTCTCTTCGCGCCGCTGTTTCAGGTAAGGACTCAAGCTGTTTCTGATAAGCCACGCAGCGGTAATACTGACAATCAAGCTTGTCCTGAAGATTACGAATCTCCTCCTCACGTTCTTCACGCAGTTCATGGAGCTTATTAATCATAGACACCAGCTTATCGGGACTGACGCCTATAGCTGGAGACACACGGGCGATAAAGTCATCCGACACAAAGGAATATGACTTCAGTAAGAGGATGAGTACCTGCCGGGGGTTTTTCACAGGTCTAAAACTTTCATCTGCCAGATACGCGGGTGTACACTCGCCTGTGGCAACATCTTCTGTAGCGCGGGTTTCCCAGCAAGCGCGTTCGGTAATGCGATGATCGGTTGCCCGCGACCGGTACTCTTTGTACGACCAACGCACGATGGAGCCTATATAGGCGTCGAATGAGGATCCGACTTCTTTATAAGCATCAATGGCGCGGCTCAGACGGGGGTATAGCCAGCCCAGATAATCAGTGAAAGCATCCCGATCATGGTTGAACAGGTGAAAACGCTTATAGTTATTGAGGATGAACTGGAAGATACGCCCCTCAAAGTCTTTCCGGCTAAGCTGTCCGCCTATATACTGCTCCCGCAGGTTGTTCAAAGGCAAATCAGACACTGGTATTTCCGGCAAATCGGCTGAAAGTTCTCGCATATAAAACTCCATAATAAAGCGCCAACGTTTGGCGCGAATTGTATATAGAACTTATTGCAACGAACCTGCGTTTTAATTCATAAGCGCACGAAAGTTTGTAAATTTTTCTGTCGGCGCTTAGCGCCACATAGTGTAAGACAAGAATCCCAGACAGGCGGGCATAGTTAAACAAGCTAAAGACTGGGAGTTCGGCGGCTTATACCACAAGCAAGCGACTCCCCTGATGGGTGATACTTGCACGTTCTTTCGCTTTATGGTATAAATATACCGCTATGAGCGACAGACGGTTAAACACCAGCTACCAGACTCCAGGGCAGACCTCGCCCAGCGCCCCAGCGCCCCAGCGCCCCAGCGCCCCAGCGCCCCAGCGCCCCAGCGCCCCAGCGCCCCAGCGCCCCAGCGCCCCAGCGCCCCAGCGCCCCAGCGCCCCAGCGCCCCAG
>JAISAE010000080.1 GCA_031266875.1 Treponema sp. | reverse complement strand
CTGGCAACGCTCAAAATACTTTACTAAGGAGCTACAATGAGGTTTAGAGAATTTGTTAAGGCGAACATCGGGAAGTGTCTTGACTATGACAAGGCTTACGCGGGTCAGTGCGTGGATTTGTTCCGGTTTTACTGCAAGGACGTGCTGGGACTACCCGCGCAGCCGCGTCCGGTGGACGGAGCGGCGGCGTTCTTTGAGAACTATGGTAGCGACGCGGCGTTACGGGATAACTTCACGCTGATTAAGAACGCGCCGGAAGCTGTCCCGCGTTACGGCGACGTGATTGTCTGGGACAGGAAGCGGGGAAAGGGGTACGGGCATGTCAGCGTGTTCATCCACGGCGACGTAAACGGCTTCACGTCGTTTGACCAAAACTGGCCGGCCTTATCCAAATGCACAGAGACCGAGCATGACTACGTCAACGTGATTGGCTGGCTCCGCCCCAAGAATCAGAAGGGGGTAACCGGTGTATGAGTATGACGAGAAGGATCTTGTTTTTGTTGTTGTTGCTATACTGCTCACTGTTATCTGTTTGGTGTCAGGTTGGGTGGCGCGTGGAGTCTTTGACGGACGGGAGCGTAACGCTCTCACCGCGAGCCTTGAGCGACATCAATATGAACTTGAGTCTCTTAGAAAGCAACTTGGGGAAGCAGCGACAGTTATTGACGAGCTTGAACAACGAATTGAACACGGCGGCCTTCTCATTGACGACACTCAAGGGACTATACAACGAGCAATCGGTATTGGTCATGAGCTTGAGGGTTTGGACAGAGCAACTGGGGGAGCGGTTGAGCGAATCCGAACACTCCTTGGCCTGGGCGATGGAGGACGCGACGCTGCTGGAGACGGAACTGTCGCGGGAGCGGGCGAACAGCGCCCGCCTTGACCGGAGCGTCCGTGTCTGGCGGACGGTGGCTATCGTAGCGGGCGTTCTCGCCCTTGGCGCGGGGGTCGCGGCAGTCGTCTGGTAGCTTGGCAAACCGTGCCGCCGCGCCACAAGGCTGACAATTCTAGCCTTCATGCCCCGTTACATTAACGTCGGAGTATCACGCTTACTCCGAATATAACAATCATCTTGACAGGTCATAAGTCTATATAGTATAATTAACTAGTTACATTGTAACGACTTAGGGGCGGACTAGTCAAGATTAATAGACAGAGAGACTGCTTGTCTGTACAATATGCGCCGGGAGCCGGGAGCCGGGAGCCGGGAGCCGGGAGCGAAGTCTAGTCTTATGCTTGCCTTCATCAAACGCATAGAGGTAGTGTAGCGGTTCTTAACATGTTACACAAGCGCCTATCAAGAATTTTACTGCTTTTTTTAAATCGAATCTGAATCATCACTTCCAGAAGAATAGGTGTAGCGTTTCCAAAGCTGAGTGTAAACGTTTTGGAGGAGGGCGTTCCATAGTAGTGGGTAGGCGCACAATGGCTATGTGCGCCTATGCCTATGGGTCGAAATTACATATCCCGCAGGAACGCGATATACGCCTGATACGCTGTGTACAGGTCGATCTTGCTTATCACCTCAAAGGGGGAATGCATGGACAAGACCGCAAGACCGCAGTCCAGAACATCAATCCCCAGACGCGCCGCGTACAGGGCGATGGTTCCGCCGCCGCCCTTGTTTACTTTGCCCAAATCCCCGTACTGCCAGCGAATCTTGTTTTGGTTAAACAGCGCCTGCACCTTCTGGCAGAACTCGGCGTTAGCCTCACTGCCGCCGTACTTGCCGCCTGAGCCGGTGTACTTGGAGAGACCAATGCCCTTGCCGCACCAGGATGTGGTTTTTTTGTCGTACACATCCGCGTAGTTGGGGTCAAAGGCCGCGTTCACGTCAGCCGAAAGCATGGAGGATGTACTCAGCGCAAGGCGCAGGTCCATCTCGGTGTAAGAGTCGATTGTTTTCGCGCAAAGGCAGGCGATGAAGTTCTCGAAAAAGCGGGCGTCCGCGCTGGTATTTCCTCTGGAACCGATCTCTTCTTTATCGCTTAAAAAGCAGAGTATCGTCTTTGCGGGCCGCGCATCGGCTGTGGCAAGCTCAAGCAACGCACTAAACGCGGTGTAGGCGCAGCATCGGTCGTCATGCCCATAGCCGCCAATCATGCTCCGGTCAAGACCAACATCCCGCACTTTGCCAGCTGGCACAAGCTCAAGTTCCGCGCCCGCGAAGTCTTCCTCGACCATGCCGTACTTTTCATACAGGAGCCGCAAAACCTCAAGCTTCACCTTATTCTCGACCTTATTGTCCTGATAGGGCTTGGAACCGGCCAAAACGTCAAGGTCTTCGCCGTCAATAAAGTGCGATGCTTCCTTCTTTAGTTGTTCCCGCGCCAGATGCGGCAGAAGATCGGTAATCGTAAAGACCGGATCGTTCTCATGCTCGCCGATACAGATGTCTCGCCTTTCCCCGTTTCGGGTAAACACCACCCCGTGCAGGGCAAGCGGAATAGTTGTCCACTGGTAATACTTGATTCCGCCATAGTAGTGGGTATCGAACAGGGCAAAGCCGGAATCCTCATAGAGCGGATTGGTTTTCAGGTCCATACGCGGGGCGTCAACATGCGCCCCTACAATATTGACGCCTTCGCGCAGAGATTTCTCGCCAAGAACCGCGCAGAGCAGGGATTTTTCCCTGACATTCTGATAAATTCTCGCGCCCGGGGCAAGCTGCCCGCCTTGAGCGAGCGCCTTATCAAGACTGATAAAGCCCGCGCACTCAAGCTGCTCCACGCACTGCCTCACGCACTCACGCTCGGTTTTCCCCTTGTTCAGGAACGCCTTATACTGTTCCGCGAAGAGGTTTATCTTTGGGAACTCTTCCGGTTTTGCTGTTTCCCAGCAGTTCTTAATCTCAAAGGATAGCTTTTCGGAAAGTAACTGTCCCTCGGTTTTTGTCTCAATCATGCGCCAAATCTACATCACTATCACTTGTTTGTGAAGGCACGCCGCTGCCATGCGGTCTCTGGCGCCTTCGCACGGTCTCTGGCACCTCCGTTGGTCGCCCGCACGGTCTTGAACCCAAGCCACACGCCGGGTATGCTGGAAGCGTCGCTCAGGGCTGATGGTGGAAAGTTCCGCCGGTGTTGAGCGCAATTCTATGCTCTATGAGGACATACTATGCGATTCAGTCAAACTTTTATACCAACTTTGCGGGAAGTTCCAGCGGACGCGGTTGTCGTCAGCCACCGGCTCATGTTCCGCGCAGGCATGATACGAAAACTGTCAAACGGGTTATTCGCCTATCTGCCTTTGGGATTGCGGTCGTTCAGGAAAGTCGAGGCCATCATCCGTCAGGAAATGGACGCTATTGGGGCGCTGGAGATCAAGCCAAGCGTGGTACTTCCTGGCGAGCTATGGAAGGAATCCGGGCGCTGGCAGACCTTTGGCGACGCTATGCTGCGCGTAAAAAACCGGCTTGGCACTGACTTTGTTGTGTCGCCAACAGCGGAGGAGGCGTTCACCAGCATCGTGCGTGACGAGCTTTCCAGCTACCGGCAGTTGCCGCTTGTGCTTTATCAGATTAACACCAAGTACCGCGACGAGGTGCGTCCGCGTTATGGGGTTATGCGGGGGCGGGAGTTTGTGATGAAGGACGCCTATTCCTACAACATTGACGACGCCAGCCTCGACCGGTCGTATCAGGACATGGGGCGGGCGTACCGCAAAGTGTTCAAGCGCTGTGGGCTTTCGGTGATCGCGGTGAAGGCCGATTCCGGCGCTATGGGCGGCAGTGGCTCTGAGGAGTTTATGGTGGAGAGCGAGGTCGGCGATAACACACTCCTGCTGTGCCGGGACTGTAACTACGCGGCTAATGTGGAGAAGGCGGCGTGCAAGCCTGATAACGCCCCAGCAGTAGCAACGCTTGTGCCTATCGAAAAAATAGCTACGCCGGAGGTGAAGACCATCAGCGAGCTGTGCGCGTTTTTGAAGACCGGCGCAAAGGCGTTTATAAAAACGCTGATCTATCGTGCCATTAACGTTGAGCTTGACCTGAGCAGTGCGCCCGGTAGCTCAAAACTGGCAAAACAGCGCCCCGCGCCTGAAGCGCCGGCGGTGTATCCCGAAGCCTTCTTCGCCGTCGCCATACGCGGCGACCTTGATGTGAATGAGCAAAAACTCGCCGCCCTGCTTAAAGCCTCAGAACTGACGCTGGCGTCTGACACTGATGTTGAGCGCATTACCAGCGCTCCAGTGGGTTTTGCCGGTCCTGTCGGGCTGATTATGGTTCCGCTCATTGCCGACGAGACTGTTGTCAACATGAACAACGCGGTTTGTGGTGCGCTTGCCAAAGACCTGCACTATGCCCATGTCGCCTGCGGGCGTGATTTCACACCGTGGCTGGTGTCAGACGTGCGCACTGTCAAAGCCGGCGACCGCTGCCCGGTCTGCGGCGGCGATCTTTACGAAAAAAAAGGTAATGAGCTGGGGCATATCTTTAAGCTGGGGTACAAATACACGCGGTCAATGCGCGTAAGCTATTTGGACGAAAACGGCGTGTCGCACACGCCCACGATGGGTAGTTACGGCATTGGTCTTGACCGTACCCTCGCCTCGGTTATTGAGGAACACCACGACGACGACGGCATTATATGGCCTATGACCATCGCGCCCTATCAGGTCATTCTTGTCCCAATTAAGTACGAGGGCGCGGTTAAAGAAACAACCGACCGGCTGGAACAGGAACTTGAGACAGCCGGCATTGAGGTACTGCTTGACGACCGTAACGAGCGCCCCGGCGTCAAGTTCAAGGACGCCGACCTCATCGGTATTCCCCTGCGCGTGGTGATTGGCGACAAAAATCTCGCCCTCCCGCAGGCTTCGGTTGAAGTAAAGCGCCGTGGGGAGAAAGAGGCGCGAGTGATTGCGGTGAGCGATCTCGTCGCCGCGCTTGCTGGCTGCGTAATGCGCGAAAGAATGGCGCTGCACGCATAGATGTATAAGGAGACGGTTCCACACGCCGTAGGTACTATGATTGGTGTTATTGACTACGGGGCCGGTAATCTCGGCTCAGTGATGAATGCGCTCGCACGGCTGGGCGCTCCGGCACGTTTTATCGAAGGGCCGGAACGGTTCTCCGCTTATGAAAAAATCATCTTCCCCGGCGACGGCCACTTCGCCACTGCGATGGCGTCTTTGGAACGCTCAGGTTACGCACAGGCCATACAGGAATGGATCGCCGCCGATAAACCTTTTCTCGGCATCTGCATTGGCTTACAGCTTTTGTTCGACAGCTCTGAGGAAGCGCCGCCTATAGATGGTAAGCCGATTCGTGGACTTGGCGTGATACCTGGCACAGTGCGGCGTTTTCCTGGGCGCAAGGTTCCACAGATTGGCTGGAACAGTACCGAAGCACGGGCTAGCTCCTCGCTATTCAAAGACTTACCTGTTGGTTCGTTTTTCTACTATATACATTCGTACTACGCTGACCCGCTGGACAACGCGGTAACAGCCGCCACTGCCGACTACTATCTGCGCTACTGTGCGTCAATAGAGCGCGGGGCGCTGGCGGCAGCGCAGTTTCACCCTGAGAAGTCAGGGGCCGTTGGCTTAAAGCTGCTGGAAAACTTTTTAATTAGGTAAAGGAGACTTATGCAGGCAAAACGAATCATCCCCTGCCTTGACGTTGATGACGGACGGGTGGTCAAGGGTGTCAAGTTCAAGGGCATACAGGACGCAGGCGATCCAGTGAAACTGGCGCGGCGCTATAACGACGAGGGGGCAGACGAGCTGACGTTCCTCGACATCGGCGCTTCGTACAAGAGCAGGGCGACTCTGCTTGACGTGGTGCGGCAGGTTGCCGGTGAAGTATTCATCCCGCTCTGTGTGGGCGGCGGCGTCAGAAGCGTGGACGATATGCGCGACGCCATGAATGCTGGCGCGGATAAGGTATCAGTCTGCACGTCAGCGTTAAAGAACCCATCGCTTCTCAGCGAGATGGCACGGGCTTATGGGAGTCAGTGTGTAGTGCTGTCAATAGACGCGAAGCGTGTCAACGAAAATGTCTGGCACGCCTTTTCTTATGGCGGCAGAACTGATACCGGCATCGACGCTGTTGCGTGGGCAAAACAGGCTGTGGAACTGGGCGCCGGGGAGATACTGCTCAATTCCATAGACGCCGACGGAACCGGCGCGGGCTATGATCTCGCGCTCACTCGTGCCATACTTGACGCAGTGCATGTGCCGGTTATCGCGTCTGGCGGCGCGGGAAACCTTGACCAGATCGCCAGCGTGCTGCTTCCGCCCAACGCGGCTGGAGTGCGCGATACGTGGGGAGACGCTGACGCCGCGCTGGTGGCTTCGCTCCTGCACTTTGGGAAAACTACTATTCCCGCAATCAAAAAATATGCTGAAGCAAAAGGAGTTTGTGTCAGATGGTAATCGCTTCTATAGATATACAGAACGGAAAAGTTGTTCAGTTAAAACAGGGACAGGAACTGGTCTTACAGCGGGATAACCCTGAAGAATTGGCCGTTGAATTCAACCGTTACGGAGAAGTGGCGCTCATAGACCTTGACGCCGCTATGGGCAAGGGTTCCAACTTCAGCCTGCTGGTACCGCTCTTGCGGAAAGCTGAGTGTCGCGTTGGCGGCGGCATCAGGACCGTCGAGCAGGCAAAGCAGCTCATCAAACTTGGGGCAAAAAAAATTATCATCGGTTCCCAGGCGTTCCGCGATCCAAAGCAGGCAGATCAATTTAAGGTAAACACGGAACTGCTTGAAGCCTTTGCCAATGCGATAGGCCGTGAGCGGCTCATTGTCGCGGTAGACGCCCGCGACAGCGAAATCGTCGTGGACGCTTGGAAAACGCGAACCGGTCTGCCGCTCATCAACAGCGCCAAAGCCGTGGAGCCGTATGCCGCCGAACTGCTCTTTACGTGCGTTGAACGGGAAGGAACCATGAGCGGCATTGACAGCGGAATCGTAAAACGCCTTCGGGCCGAGCTATTCAGCGTTATTACTGTCGCGGGCGGGGTTTCCAGCCTTGATGAAATCGAGTCTCTGACAGCTCTTGGCTGTGATGTGCAGCTCGGCATGGCGCTGTACACCGGTAAAATCGCGCTTGCCGATGCCTTTGTCCGCTCGCTCAATTGGCGCAAGGGCAGCGGTATCTTACCCGTCATTGCCCAAGCTCCCGATGGTCAGGTACTTATGACCGGCTTTGTTGACCGCGAGGCCGTAACCGAAACCTTCAAGCGGGGCAATCTCTGTCTCCACAGCCGCACCCGCAACGCGCTCTGGATGAAGGGTGAAGGCTCCGGCAACACCCTGCGCCTGCTTCGCCTCCGCGCCGATTGCGACCGCGACGCGCTTCTCGCCGAGGTGGAACCCGCAGGGCCAGTCTGCCACACCGGAGGCTGGTCATGCTTCAGCATAGATCGACAGTTCACCTGGCAGTTTCTGCAATCCATCATTGAAGACCGCTTCCGTAACGCCCAGCCCGATTCGTACACCGCGACGCTGGACAGCGGCAAGGTACGCAAAAAACTTATGGAAGAAGCCTTTGAGGTCTGCACCGCCAGCAGCCACGCCGAAGTCGTCTGGGAAGTAGCAGACCTTGTGTACTTTACTACCGCGCTTATGAGCAGGGAAAAGGTAAGTGTCGCTGAAGTGCTTGCCGAACTTGACCGGCGGCATAAATAGGTTGCTTAACTTGACAAGTCCCCACGCCATCCAACAGTTTTAGCGGATAGCCTTTCGCAGTAAACACGGGCTATTGACCTAAGCCCCCAAAAGTCCGCGTCTCTTTCTTACGAGACGCGCATCTTATAAAAATTACTTGATTTTCTCAGCGCAATATGGCAGAGTGAAGGCATATTTTAACGCACAGGAGGCGCGTATGGCGCTTTGGCTCAGAAAACTTCAGAGGAAGAATCCTCAGGATTTAACGCAGTCAAAATGGTATTTGACGCAGGAACAATCAGGAACCGTAGGGATTAAGGATATCGCAAAGGAAATCGAGAAGCGGTCGGCGCTTTCTCTGGGGGACGTGCGGACCGTTCTCTCCAACTTAGTTGAAGTGCTGCCGGCTTTCCTCAAGCAGGGGCAGTCGGTGAACCTTGAAGGGTTTGGTTCGTTCCGCATTTCGGTTTCCAGTGAGGGGACGGCAACGCCGGAAGAACTGAATACCCAGCACGTAAAGGGTGTAAAGCTGTTATTTTTGTCGTCCGCCAACCTTAAACGTAATCTTCAAGATATAACTTTTGAAGTGCCTGTAGAAACAGCCGGGAAGCCAACGACCTAATAGTTTTGCCTTGGCTGGTTATTCCGCGCTCCATCCGCGCTGGGGAACCTTCTCGCCATTTTTGCATACAAGGTCTCCGCTTCGCGGAGGCCTTTTCAAAACCCCAACGTCTTGGGGAACATTCCGGTTACCACAAGTTCCAATAGAGAATCCCATTGTAAGAAAAGCGCACTCACTGAGCTTGCCGAAGCTGTGCGCCCGTGGTTTTAGGTAGACATGAACCGATCCCGTGCGGTAAGCCCCTGCTGTTACCCGATAAGTTAAGAAGTGAGGGAAATATGAAGCTATGTACTCTGTTTTTTGTTCTGTATCTCGTAAACCAAAGCGTATTCGCGCAGATAACAGGCAGTGTTTCGGGGCTTCAGCCGTATAGCGCCTTACAGAACTACCAGATCGGTCTGGAACTGGAGGAGAGGAACCGGATGAATGAAGCCATACCATACTATAACGAGGCGGTACGGCGCTGTATGGACGAGATTTCCAGTAACACTGCCGGATCCGAGTCTTACGTGATTCTCGCCTGGACACTGGCGCGGCAGGAACGTTACTCCGAGGTGATTCAGTGGGGCGAACACGGACTTCGCACGAATACTGACTACCGGCTTATTGAAACTATGGGCGAGGCGTATTTCTACCTCAAAGACTATGAACGCGCCCTGAGTTTCATGCAGCGCTACGTTAATGCGGTTCCCCAGGGCAGCGCCACCGCGACCGCCTATTTCTTTGTTGGTGAGATATATCACCTGAACCGGCGCTTTCTCCACGCTGACATCGCCTATACTACCGCAGTCAAGCTTAACCCGCATAATTCGTCATGGTGGTATCATCTGGGTCTGAGCCGTGAAGCAGCAGGCGAGCGTGTTCAGGCGATTAAGGCTTACGAGCAGGCGGTCAACCTCAACCCCCGCAACCAGCAGGCGCGAGACGCGCTTGAGCGCGTCAGCCGGGGCTAGGCGCATGAACGCCGGTGCTTGACCGGCACCTCATTGGCGAGCCTATCGCGCCTTGTCAGCAAGGCTCCTGAAGCAGGCGGCGCTCCTTTCTTAACCCCCGCAACCAGCAGGCGCGAGACGCGCTTGAGCGCGTCAGTCGAGGCTAGGCGCGAGAACGCTGGTGCTTGACTGGGCGCACCTCATTGGCGGGCCTAGTGCGCCTTGTCAGCAAGGCTCCTGAAGCAGCAGGCGGTCAGCCTCAACCTCCGCAACCAGCAGGCCGAGACGCGCTTGAGCGTGCCGGTCGAGGCTAGGCGGCGTTCCCGTGAGCGCGTCCGAATCAAGGCGCGGGCTTCCGCCTAGTCAGGGTATACACGAATCAGTACCATTGCCGAGTGATATACATACACATAAGGAGCGTTCAATGAAAACAAACAACACACAAAACAAGGTTCTCAATCTCATGAGGACAACGCGCTAATCCGGCTGGCAGCCTTTCAACAATATAAAAACCTTGCCTCCGGTGTGCGCTTGTCCAAACACTAGCGGAGGAAATGTATGTCTCAATCAAGAGACCGAATTGGAAAGTTCTTTTCATTTTACAAACCGTATACCCTACTGTTTGTTGCGGATATTATCTGCGCCCTTGGGGTGTCGATAGTTTCACTCATGCTGCCGCTCTGTGTCCGGTATATTACCCAGGACGCGCTTGGTGGCGTTACACGCGATTTTTCGAGAGGCGCTCTGACGATGCTGGTATTGATAAGTGTCCAGACCGCCTGCGCCCTGTTCTATGATTATATGGGACACAAGATGGGCGCGAGGATGGAGCGGGATATGCGGAATGAGCTTTTCGCGCACTGCCAGAAACTGCCCTTTAGTTTTTTCGACAAAAACAAAACTGGCGCGCTCATGTCCCGAATCACCAATGATCTGCTGAATCTCGCGGAACTCTATCATCACGGCCCGGAAGACCTGATGATTTACGGCTTGCGTTTCATTGGCGCGATGATCATCCTGATGAACATCAACCTTTGGCTTGCGCTGGTGGTATGCGCCTTTTTACCCGTGATGGCAGCTTATTCCCTGCTCTTTCAGGGCAAGATGCGTGCCGCATACCGGAATAACCGCGAGCGCCTCGCAGAACTTAACGCGCAACTGGAAGACAGCATCGGAGGAATCCGGGTGGTAAAATCATTCGCCAACGAAGAACAAGAGTGGCAAAAATTCGCGGGGGTCAATGAGCAATTCTTCCAGGGGCGGGCGTTCATTTACAAACGTGAGGCGTTTTACTTCACCGGCATGGAGTATTTTTTTGCCCAGCTTATTACCGTGGCAGTGGTTGCCGCGGGCAGTCTCTGGATCAGCGGCGCGTCGCTGAATGTCGCTGACCTCATCACCTTCCTGCTTTATGTGGGTTATCTTACCGCTCCCATTTCCCGGATTGCCTTTGTTGTTCAGCAATATCAGGACGGCTTTGCGGGCTTCAACCGCTTCATGGAAATCATGGAGACAGCGCCTGAAACAGGTTACGGGGCGGGCTGTTTGACAAACATGACACACAGTGAACCGGTGATTCAGGGACATATTGAGTTTGTCAATGTCAGTTTCAAATACGACGAGGGACGAGAAAACGTGCTTGAGCATATTTCGCTGGATATAAAAGCCGGTGAATCAGTGGCAATCGTTGGTCATTCCGGCGTGGGTAAAACAAGCCTCTGCGCGTTAATCCCCCGTTTTTACGAGGTGAACGCCGGAGCGATTCTGGTGGACGGCGTTGACATTCGCGGCTTTGACCTGCAAACCCTGCGGCGGCATATCGGCGTAGTGCAGCAGGACGTTTATCTCTTTGCCGGAACTGTATTCGACAACATTCGTTATGGGAACCCTGCGGCGGATGACGCGGACGTCATTACGGCGGCGAAAAAGGCCAATGCCCATGATTTTATCATGTCGTTACCCAACGGCTATAACAGCAACATTGGTCAGCGCGGCGTGAAACTTTCTGGGGGCCAGCGTCAGCGCCTCAGCATTGCCCGCGTGTTCCTCAAAAACCCGCCTATCCTGATTTTTGACGAGGCAACCAGCGCGCTGGATAACGAAAGCGAGCGCATCGTACATGAGGCGCTCACCGGCTTGGCCAAAAACCGCGCCACACTCATCATTGCTCACCGGCTTTCAACAGTCAGAAACGCCGGACGCATCATCGTACTCACGGAACAGGGCATTGGAGAGCAGGGAACCCACACGGAACTTATGCGGCGTAATGGCCTCTACGCACGCTTGACCGGCGATCTTGGTTAAGCAGAGGCGTGGCGAAAAAAGGCGGGGCAGATTGAGCTTATTTTTGAGGAAAAGACAAATTTCTCTGGCTCAGAGAAAACGCGCTCCGCCTCAAATAAAATGTTCTCCGTCTCAAATAAAATGTTCTCTGCCTCAGAGACAAACTTCTCCGCCTCAAATAAAATGTTCTCCGCCTCAGAGACAAACTTCTCCGCCTCAGAGAAAGTGTTCTCTGCCTCAAATAAAATGTTCTCCGCCTCAAATAAAATGTTCTCCGGCTCAGAGCAAACGCGCTCCGGGACAAAGCACACGCGCTAGGGAACTTACGCGAGGCTGGATGGGTGTGGATTGAAGTCCTGCGGAGGCAGATGAACAGGGGCTTGCTGAAATCAATCAGCAAGCCCCTGTTTTAGTAGAAGAAAGGATTAAAGGCTAAGGTTGGCGAGGTAGGTATTGTAATCGGTTTGCGCTGTTCTCAGCGTCTCTTCCGCGCTCTTAATCTGCCCACTGAGCGAGTCTAGGTTGCCTTCGTAAGAAACCAGCCGTCCGAGGTATTCCTCTCCTTGAGGGCCTGTGTTTCCCACAACGCTCAGTATTTCCCGGACGCGCTGCTGTTCAGTAACAACTCGCTCCCGTTCTGTTTTCAGCGCGACAAGCGCCGTATTCGCGTTATCAAGCGCCTGCCGTAACTCCACAGCTTTTTGCAGGCTTGTACGCGCATTGGCAGGTATTTCACCGTTGGTAGAATAGCTCAACAACGTCTCAGGCTGGAGCCGTCCCAGGGTGATTCGCTCATACGCGGGCCGCTCTTCCTTAACCTCATAAGACAGTTCCTGTCCGGGCGCTAGCGTCAACGTAAAGCGATAGACCGTATCGGTACGCTCGGTGTATGTGGGAGAGACGAGCCGCGCACCTGAAGTAATCGGGTGTTCCAGTACAAGGCGTTTGGATTCAGCGCTGGCGTTCTTGAACGTGTAGGTCTTAACAAAGTCCTGGCTTCGGTTGATGGTCATAACCCCTTGGCTTATGGTAACAGTGGTTATGGGGCTGCTGCTGCTCATAGACACGCTGCCGTTTACGGCGAGGTCTTCCCCGTGGGAGATGAGGCGCTTCTCATTGGGCGGGAAGGAGTCAACGAGCGCGTCGCCCGCATAGGTTCCACCGTCATAGACCGTGATGGGGCCGGCGGGGAGCGTCAGTCGTGTTTTGTTGATGAGTTCCGCGCCCACTAAGGGGTGGATGGTGCGATTATTCGGCGCGGTGGCTGGGAAGATCAGGGTCTTTGTTACTTCAAGCCTCGTTTCCACGAGCGGAAGCATGGCGCTCTGCTGGCGCGGAATACTCACCGCGTTGGGGAAGGTGAACTCGAACTGTTCGGCGGCGTCCTGTCCATGGGGAGTGATGAGGTCAATCGCGGCGGTGAGGGAAGCGGCTTTTGGCGCGGTCCCTCCAGCCGCCCGCGCTGCCTGTGTCTCCGGCGCTCGTTCATATCCCGTTCCCGATACCGAATCATTAAACGTGAGGACGGAATTGCTCCGTCCTGACTCATAGGTAGCCGGTTCCGCGGTTCCCGCGATTGCGAGCGGGACAATGGGGCGGTTCACATGGTAAGGCGCGTAAAGTTCCTGAATGAACGAGACCGGACGGCCGGTAACCAGAGAGAGCTGGATATTGTTCCAGTCCATGTCGCTGTCATTATCAACAATGGCCCAGCCTTGGAACGCGGCGTTTGGCGTCTCAACAAGGTCCAGCCGGTAAGAGGCTTTCCATACCGCAGCGGGAATCACATAGCTAATCGAAATTTTGCGGGTGGTATTCCCCTTGAGTTGAATCGTAAGATTACGGGTATTGGTGTTGCTTGATGCCATAATAAGGTCAAGCGCACGATTTAAGTCATCGTTCACCGTCTGATTCTTGAACGCGAAACCCAGCACTTCGGAGAGCCGAACCACTTTGACACCAGCGTTTGTGTAGAGTGTTACCGCTGGTCCAATGCCATAATTGCCGGTAACGCCGGTGGCGTAGCGCAGGAGCGGATCGTCTTCGCCCTCAACAGCGATGATCCGTCCGCTGATGAGGTTTGGAGCGTATACGTCAACTTCCTCGCCTTTCAAGCCATTAAGGATACGCGCCACGCTGGGGTTGCCTGAAAGATCGATCTTGAGGCTTTGCAGAGCGCGGTCCAGCGGCTGATCCACTGGATACACAATAGCCCGCTCTCTGGAACCCAGATCGCTTACCGCCAGAGACTTTAAGACGTCATTGATCGCGTCCACGCTGAATGCCAGAACTATTTCCGCGTCATTGGCCATGACGCCGCTATGCTCAAAGAAGCCAACCCCAGAAGAAAACAGCGCGAGTTTGTTCAACACAAAAGGGGTTGTCTCAGTTGTTGACGCCGCAGGCGGCGCTGGAGCCGGGGATGGCGCTGGAGCCGCCGCTGGAATGGCAGCTGAGGCAGGCGCCGGACTAGTTCCTTCCTGAATTGGCTGGGCATAAAGCGAGAAGCTGGAAGTAATAAGCACCAGCGACATCACGAATTTCAAAAACAGTACAGAATGTCTCGAATGTTTCACATGTTTCATAGACGCATCCTTGCTAAAAAAGTGTGCGGAGCAGTGCGGTTGAACCGCACGTCCGGATTGTTCCCAGAAATTCCGTTTCTAAAAACAATCTTTTATAAAATCGGCGTCTTTGAGGCATGGCTTTACCCTGTATACCAGCGTGAGCCGGTGAGTTCCTAACGCCCCTTTGTGGGCTAGTGGCTTATAGCGTGTCTCGATCGTGGTGTCTGACATTGATGCGTCGAGATCGCGTTGTCTATACCTCAAGGCAGCAGTTTTGCTTGTTCCATTTTGGCAAGAGGGATGCTGGTTCCTCTTTCAGGATATGGAGCAGGACATCCGCGCAGGCTTCCAACGCCTGTTTGAGTATGGCGGTTTCGGCGGTGGTGAAGTCCGAGAGTACCCATGACGCGATGTCGCTGTGAGCGGGGCGGCCTATGCCGATGCGAAGCCGCCAGAAATCAGCGGTATTGAGGCAGGCTTTGATTGAGCGCAGACCGTTATGCCCGCCGAGTCCGCCTGAAAACTTGAGCGAGACAGTTCCCAGGGGCAGTTCCAGTTCATCATGGACCACGAGGATTTGTTCCGGCGGAATCTTGAAGAACGTTGCTGCCGCGCCTACGGACTCGCCCGACAGGTTCATAAAGGTTTCAGGCATGAGCATATACCTGCCGTCAAAGGCAGCGTATAGTCCCTTGTACTTTCGCCCCCAGGCCAGCGATGAAGAAAACGGCAGGGACTCGGCCAGAAGGCGTCCCGCGTTGTGCCGGTTACGCGCATACTGGCCGCCCGGATTTCCCAGAAACACGATGAGTTCAATCATACTCAGGATTGTTATAGATACACCAAAAAAAGACTATATACTGATATGCGAAGCTGGATTATGATTTACTCATACTAAGGATAGGGAGAACAAGTTTTTATGGAAGAGTTTGACTTTACCATTGAGGACCTGGGGAAACGGAACAACAAATCGCCTATTGAGATGTCCCGTGCGGCGGGCGATATGATGGCGAACTATGTTACGGATGACCAGTTTATCTGTAGGAGCCCAAGTGTGAAGCTTGGGACGCAAAACGCGCTCAAGCGCAGTCAGGTGCTTGAGTGTGCGGGGCCGCGTGAGATGATCTACTTCATGCCGGCGCATGTTCATGCCGGTATTGTCAGTTGCGGCGGCCTTTGTCCGGGCATCAACGATGTGATCCGCGCCATAGTCCGCTGTCTCTGGCAGCGCTACGGCGTTCATCGCATCACCGGCATCCGCTACGGCTACAAAGGCTTTCTGCCGGAGTATCAGTACCCGACACGGGAACTGAACCCTGACAACGTTGATAGCATACACAAGCTCGGCGGTACGTTCTTGGGAAGCGCCCGTGGCGGCGGCAAGGAGGTTGGCAAGATCGTGGACGCCATGGAGCAGCTTAACCTCAATATGCTTTTCACCATTGGCGGCGATGGAACCCAGAGAGGTTCTCTCGATATTGCCGAGGAGATTGAGCGGCGCAAGCTGAAGATCGCTATGATTGGCGTGCCTAAGACTGTTGATAATGACTTCGCCTTTATCCAGAAGTCCTTTGGCTTTGATACAGCGGTTGCCAAGGCGGTTGATGTCGTGGCGTCGGCGCACATGGAAGCCACTTCCCAAATGAACGGCATCGGGCTGGTTAAGCTGATGGGGCGGGAATCCGGCTTTATCGCGGTGCATACCGCCCTTGCCAGCCACGAGGTCAACTTCGTGCTTATCCCCGAAGTACCGTTCAACCTTGAGGGCGAAAACGGCTTCTTCCACCACCTTGAGCAGCGCCTGCGGAGACGGCGGCACGCTGTCGTTATCCTTGCCGAGGGCATATTGCAGGAGCAGCTGCTGACCGAGCATAACACCGATGCTGGCGGTAACCTCAAAATGGCGGATGCTGGCACGTATTTGCGCGACCGCATCATCGAATACTTTGAGGAAAAAAAGATGGATATTACCCTGAAGTACATTGACCCCAGCTACATTGTCCGCTCTGCGCCCGCGTCGCCGGTTGACTCGGTCTACTGCGAGCGACTGGGGAACGCGGCGGTTCACGCGGCAATGGCTGGTAAGACGAAGCTCATCGTAGGGCTGGTGAACAACGAGTTTGTGCATATTCCTATGAAGGCGGCGGTGTCGCACCGTAACCGCGTTGACCCGGAAGGCACCCTCTGGCGCGATACGCTTGACGCGACTCAGCAGCCAACCCTCATGGTCAATCAGTTGTTCAGCGCGTAAATTGCGGTTGGGCGCGATAAAACCGTTACAGACGGGCGTGGCAAAGTTGAGGCGGTATGCCTTGCCTCAACTTTATACCGCGCCCCGTAACTCACCCCTTCACCGCGCCAAGCATCACGCCCTTCACGAAGTAACGTTGCAGGAACGGGTACACAAACAGAATCGGCACAGTGGTAATGACGATAGCAGCGTATTTGATGGACTCGGCGAACTGGTTGATCTGGTCGGTTTCCGTTGCGGCTGAGTTCAGTATGTTTGAATTTGCTATCAGAATTGCCCGCAGCACATTCTGAATCGGCAGTTTGTAGTTATCCTGCATATAGATCGAAGCGGGAAACCAGCTATTCCAATGTCCAATGCCATAATAGAGCAGTAACACAACGGTTGTCGGCTTGATCAGTGGGAAGATGATACGGAACAGTATTGTTATGTCATTCGCGCCGTCGATGCGCGCCGACTCCGAGAGGCTGTCAGGAATAGTTTCGATGGCCGTGCGATAAATAATGCAGTTGTACACACTGATCGCGCCTGGCAGTATCAGCGCCCAGAGCGTGTTGTACAGATGCAGACTCCTGATATTGAGATAGTCAGGAATCATGCCGCCGCGAAAGAACATGGTAAAGAGGATGATAAACAACACTGGTTTCTTGAACAGCATGTTCTTAGAGGCAAGGAAGAAGGCCGTGAACAATGACAGAAAGATGTTAATGAACAGCGACACCACCATAATAATAAGAATGTTCTTGTAACCGCTTATCAGCAGGGGGTGGGTGAAGGCGAGCCGAAACGCGCCGAGCGTGAAGCCCTTAGGGTACCACAGAAAACCGGGCGTCGCCAGCAATGCGATGTTGTCCGTTACCGATGCAACCACCACATAGTACATGGGATAGAGCGTAACGAACACCAGAAAGAGCATAATGATCATGTTAATGACATCAAACGCAATATCGCCAGATGATTTTTTATACAGCATATGTTTGGCCTCTTAAAACAGACTTGACTCGGTAAATTTCTTGCTGAGCGTGTTCGCTGCAACCAGAAACGCCACATTCACCAGCGAGTTGAACAAGCCAACCGCCGAAGCATAGCTGAACGCGGCCTGAATAATGCCCCGCCGGTAGACATAGGTCGAAATGACGTCAGCCACCTCGTAAATACCTTCGTTGTACAGCAGGATGATCTTCTCAAAGCCTACGTTGAGTATGCCACCCATACGCAGGATGAACAGAACCATGATGGTAGGCAGAAGGTTTGGCAGGGTAACGCTGAATATGCGCCGAATACGTCCCGCGCCATCAATACGCGCCGCTTCGTACTGCTCCTGATCAATGCCGGTGAGCGCCGCGAGGTAAATGATGGAATTCCAGCCAATGCCCTGCCAGATGTCGGATATAACGTAGATTGGGTAGAAATACTGATTGTGCATAAGGTAGTTCTTACCCTCACCACCAAGCATGATCGCAATCTGCGCAAAGATACCGTTACTGGCGCTGTAGGTACGAATCAGCGATGCCACCACGACCATTGAGATGAAGTACGGCATATAGGTTATGGTCTGTACGGTCTTTTTGAAACTGGTGTTCTGGATTTCATTGAGCAGAAGCGCCAGTAGTATAGGGGCAGGGAAGCCGAACAATATGCTTAAAAGGCTGATCGATAGCGTATTCCTCAGCAAACGGAAGAAATATACATCGTTAAAGAAGTCGATGAAGTGTTTAAGCCCAACCCAGCGGCTGCGATCAAAGCCCAAGTTTGGGCGATAGTCCTTGAACGCGATGATAAGACCATACATCGGCTTGTATACAAACAACGCGAAGTACACCAGCACCGGCAGGATAAGCAGGTACTTCCACTTATTCAGCGCGAAGTCCCTTGCTAGCATAGTCTTTAACGGCACATGGGATATTGAGACATTTGCTTTAGCCATAGTTTCTCCTAATAAAAGTGGAGTAAGCCATTAACTGAAACAACTTACTCCTAATCATTGCTAATCAAACACCCGCCTTTAACGGGAGAGATACCGGTCGTAAGCGGTCTGGTTAATGTTCAGCAGTTCCGGCATGCCCATCTGGTTGACCCGTGCGACAAAGCTATCGAAGTTACTGAACGGCTCCTGACCAGTGATGAACTTGATCGCCATTTCATTGGAATAGGTGCTGATGGTATTTTGCAGTTCAGCGGCACGACTACTCTCGTCCGGCGTCAGTGTAACGCCCGGCGGCACGGTCCACTTGGCGCTTACCGCCTCATTCGGGTAGAACCACAGGTCGTTGGCGTCAATGGCTTGCTGAGTGTTCTTGAGGTACAGCAACAGCGTCGCCTGAATGCAGTTACCGCTCCATGTTGAGCCGCCGAACTTGTCGATGGCGTTGTTTAATCCATCAGGATCATTTGTAACGAGTGGCAGATAGGCGGGCTGCCCATTCGCGTCATACTCCCACGACACACCCTGCTTACCAAAGTTCCAGTACAGATTGCCTTCGTCGCTGTAGGCGTAGTCGAGCGCTCTCATCACGAGTTCCAGCTTCTCTTGAGAACAGCTTGTGGTAATGACTGCGGCGTTGGTTCCAATGCCATAACCACCCGGAATCATGCTCAATGTACCATCATCGCCATGGGGGTACTGAAGCCCGATCCACTGAGCGCCGTTACCAGAGCTTTCAGCATCATTCACCCAGTTGGAGAGCTGTCCCATTGAGGTAATGGATATGCCCATCTTGCCGTTTAAGGCATTGGTTCGCGTCATTGTGTCGTCATTGGTCATAAAGTCCTGGTCCAGCAGGCCGTCGCGCCACCACTCGTTCAGCTTGCTAAGGTAATCCCTCCACTGAGGCTGCGACGTTGCCGACTGAATCTTGTGGTTATCGTCAACATAAAGCCTGAAGGTAAGCATGGTATACGCTCCAAATGCGCCAGAGATGCCGCTTCCGTAGTCAGCCACGCGGGAACGCGCAAAACTCAGCACGGCTCCATAGCGGTCCTTGAATGCCCGCAGCGTCTTGTCCCAGTCTCCGATGGTTTCCGGTATGGGCAGACCACATTCGTCGAGCCAGTCTTTCCGTACCACCGGCCCCAGATAGCTGTCGTTCCAGCCACCAGCCTCGCGGAAGAAACCAAAACCATAATACTTGCCTTCGTCGGTTTTGAATGTACGGTCGTATTCGGGATTGGTCTGGAGCCATTTGTAGTAGTTTGGCGCCCACTGCTGAATGTATGGGGTCAGGTCGTAGATAGTACCTTCGTCCATGTACCGTTGCGCGTCTTTCATAAGACCATGAAAAATGACGTCCGGCAGCTTCTCATTCGCCATGACAAGATTGAACGCCTGATTGGTATCAGTGCCGGTAACCGGGAACTGCCAATCAATTTTCACACCAAGCATATCCTGCAATCCGGAGTGAAATGGCGATTCTTTGGCCGAACCATACGCCGTATTCGGCAAATAACCGTTACTGGCGAACCAAGTTATGGTCTGATCCGTTGCATTCATGGGGTAACCAGTAAAATTCAGTCCACTTTGCGCGGTAGTGACGTTTGATCTAACGACCCCCCCCCCCCCTGAAACACTATTTTGCGCGGTCTGATTACTTTTGTTACTACAACCCACAAATATGCAGACCGTCAGCGTGAGTAGCGTAACTTCCAATTTTTTCATAAAGGATCCTCCTAAAATTTTATTGCCATAAGCTTAATCCGCTATAAATGGGTTGTCAACAAAAATTGGAAAGATTATGCTATCTACGCAAGTATCCATAAAATAGGAGATTCTATGACTTATATAGCTAAAGGCGGAGCCGCGTTAGACCTGTCTGACGAGGATCTCGATGAGTTATTTTCAAAAGCGCTGGCAAAGGCGCTTGAGACTGGGGCAAAAACCGGACCCGTGCTGGTTCTGCCGCCGGATATTACACGCTTTCATTCGCGGGCCGGCTTTTTGACGGACATCGCGGCGCGGGAGCTGGGTAAACGGCTGGGTGCGGTTCTGCCGGCGCTCGGTACGCACATGCCTATGACTGAGGCGGAGCTGCGCCGTATGTTTCCACAGACGCCCCTTGAAAAAATTTTTGTCCATGACTGGCGCAATGACGTGGTGGAACTTGGACGCCTGCCCGCTGAGTGGGTGGAACAGGCGTCTGAGGGCGCGGCGCGTTATGACTGGCCAGTGCAGGTGAACAAAATGCTTAGAGACGGCGGTTTTTCGCTCATTGTTTCTATTGGACAGGTAGTGCCGCATGAAGTAGTGGGTATGGCGAACCATGCTAAGAACATCTTCGTGGGAACCGGCGGCAAAGAGGCCATCGACAAAAGCCACTTTGTAGGCGCGTCTTATGGTATGGAACGCATGATGGGCAGAACCGACACGCCGGTCAGGGCCATGTTCGACGAAGGCGTCAAGCGTTTCGGTAGCGCCCTGCCGCCTATACTCTGGGCCTTGACTGTGGTGAGCGCCCGCAGCGACGCGGAAATCGCTGCCACCGGCAAACCGCGTGGCTCACTGGCGGTGCGCGGCCTGTTTGTGGGCTTTGGCCGCGAATGTTTTGAGCAGGCGGCGGCGCTGGCGCGTGAGCTCAACGTGGATATTCTGGATGAGCCGGTGAAAAAGGCCGTGGTCTACCTTGAAAGCGACGAGTTCCGCACAACATGGCTGGGCAACAAGGCAATCTACCGTACCCGCATGGCAATGGCCGACGGCGGTGAGCTACTCATTATCGCGCCCGGGCTTGAGCGATTTGGTGAGGACAAAGACATTGACGCGCTTATCCGTAAACATGGTTACCGGCCAGCTAAGGTTATACAAGACAAAGTGCTCCACGACACGGAACTTGCCAGTAGCCTCAGCGCAGCGGCCCACCTGATCCACGGCTCAAGCGAAGGCCGGTTCACCGTGCGCTATTGCCCGGGACCAGCCCTGAGCCGCGCTGAAATCGAAAGCGCCGGCTTTGAGTGGGGCGACCTTAACGCCGCTCTTGCCTGTTATGACATCAACACCCTTAGCTATGGCTGGAATACCTTGCCCAATGGAGAGCGCGTGTTCTTTGTTCCCAACCCCGCACTCGGACTCTGGGCTGAGAAGACCCGCTGGTAGTCATTGTATAAGCGCGTATCAGGGCAAAATGCAAAACAAGAAACAGGTAGTAGTATTTATAAGGAAAGCATTAGTTCAAAGGCGCTGAGACGCGCTCTATTATGAACGTGTGGAGTAAAATATTGCTTGACACACTGAAAGAGTTTGGGGTATAAATGAATAGTTAGTTATAAGGCGTGTGCACCTTGATATGGAGAGATGCGAGAGCGGTCGAATCGGGCGGTCTCGAAAACCGTTGAGCCTTCGGGCTCCGAGGGTTCGAATCCCTCTCTCTCCGTTACGATTATTGTAGATTTGGAGAGATGACCGAGTGGCCGAAGGTGCACGATTGGAAGTCGTGTGAACTCCTAAAGGGTTCCGAGGGTTCGAATCCCTCTCTCTCCGTTGTTTGTGATGTATTAAATCTGGAACGCCGTCCCAGAAGCCCGTTTCAACCCAAAAACCTTAACCAATCACCGCTTCTTCTACCGGAGACCCAACGCCACAGACCCTAGAGACCCTAAGCGTGAGACGTTCACATTAGGTAATGAAGCGGCTGCTCCCCATGAGCGCCCACAACTTCCTCTGCGCGAGGATTGACAATCAAATCCAATGCCTCAAGAGGGATAGCACCGAGCAGAACATCCTTGGCATTGGGCAATACGATAGCTTCACAAATCGTCCGGCGGTCTTTCCATACTACTTCCAACGGGCCTGCGACAGGGTAGGAGCCTCTTGTCCCGTCGGCCAGGGTTCCCGAATCAGCTCCTGTTATCCGCAGGCCAAGCTCTTTACGAATATCCTCACTGATGACCAGGGTCCACGCGCCAGTATCAACCACCGCCTGAACAGTGGTTTGCCGCACCTCATGATCTTTGACTATTCCCGCCGTAACAATAGCCTCATCAACGGCATTCTTGAGCGTTATTTCAGTATATACTATTGACACCGTATGCCTCCATTAGTTCTATAGATACTATACACAAACATACGGGGTCTGGAACACCGCTCCAAACCCCGCTTCAACCGCAAGCCTTCAAAAAGCCTTAACTAATCACCGCTTCTTCCACCAAAGACCAAGCCCCCTGATCCCCTTTGGAATTCTCATAGCAGGTCGCGTAGTAACAAACCTTGCCTTTGTCCGCCTCCGTATGGGTAACAATGAAGCTCGTCTTCCGGCTGAATTTTGAATATCCCCGGATCCCCGCACCGGAAACGGGTTTTTCGCCCTCAATCTGCCATGCGTAGCACACTCCGTAGGCGTCTGACGGCTTGGAAACGCTGCCCTTGTGAAGAACTATTACCTTATGCTCAAAATGGTTGGACGTGTTCTCAACCTTCGTGTCGGGCTGACTCGTGGGCTTCCCGTGGGGCGTCATCGTCGTGTCCTTGGGACGTATGCCCATGTCCAGTCTGGCCGCGTCATTCATCTTTTTGTTGAACCGGACGAAAGAATTGGCGAAATCCCGCATCGCGTCTATAGCCGCTTCCTTTGCTTCGTCCTTGGCGATTCGCTTTGCCGTGGAATTGTTCGCTTCATAGGCATTTCGGGCGCTCAGAAAGGCGTCCACCTTACCCGAAGTCGCCGTAACTTCCCCCTGATCCCAAGCGTAAGCGGCAAGTTTCGCCGGGTCTTCCAGCGACACCTTCCATCTAACGCATAAATCCACTAAATCCTGTTCCCTCGCGGGAAGCCAACCAGAGCCCGGCATATAAACCTCCTTACTGCCCCAAGCCTCTTGTGAAAGCAGCATAGCCGCCTGTAACACTTTTCAAGCCACCTTTAGCACTTCCAAAGCCAACTTTGAAAAGTATACATCCATCTCCAAGCCTTTTCAAGCCAATTTTAGCACTTCCAGAGATATGTGTAGCACTTCCAGATGTGGCTTTGGAACCTCCAGAGATGTGTGTAGAAACTCCAGATGTGGCTTTGGAACCTCCAGAGATATGTGTAGAGCTTCCAGATACGGCTTTGGAAACTCAAAAAGCTGTGTGTAGAACTTCTAGAGGTATATGTAGAATCTCCAGAGATGGCTTTATAAACTCCAAAGGTATGTGTAGAACTTCCAGAGACGTCTTTGGAAACTCCAGAGGTGTATGTAGAAACTCCAGAGATATGTGTAGATCTTTCAGAGATGTGTGTAGCACTTCCAGAGGTAGCTTTGAAACCTCCAGAGATGTGTGTAGAGTTTCCAGATACGGCTTTGGAAACTCAAAAGCTGTGTGTAGAAACTCCAGGGTGTGTGTAGAGCTTCCAGAGATGGCTTTGGAAACTTCAGAGATGTGTGTAGAGTTTTCAGAGCTATGTGTAGAATTTCTAGAGCTGTGTGTAGAAACTCCAGAGGCAGCTTTGGAAACTCCAGAGATATGTGTAGAACTTCCAGAGATGTGTGTAGAAACTCCAGAGGCAGCATTTCCTCCTAATGTTTAAGCTCACCGCTCCCGGCCAATCGAAAGAGCAATGCCTGTGATAATGATTTTGTTGTCCCCGCCCTTATAGGCGTCGGGGGCAAATTTCTTCACTTCGCCCAGCAAGTGAGCGGGCGAAGTCCTTGCTGCGGGAAGCCTCATGGAGCGCGGCGCTATGACAACCGCTCCGTGATGGCCGGGCAGAAACACCGTGCCGTCTGTACGCGGTAGACTAAAAAGAGAGCGACAACCTTAGCCCGCGCATGAACTGGCCTTTCATGCGCGACAAGCTGCCGCTCTCTTTGACCTGGGCCAGCAAGGTGATAGGCCCAGGAACTACGCCACCGGTGCAAGGTTCGCTTTGACCTATACCGATGAATCTATCAATTCTCTTTCACATTTTTTAGTAAAACGCTTGACAAAAGAATTCAGTGTGTGATATATATATATTTATACTTGTAAGGGTGTACTTATAAGTCGCCTGCGGTTTGGTCGTATGGTGAGAATCTGAGCGCCGTCTGTGGTGCGTTTAGAAGGAGGGTAGACATGTTAAATAAGCCTCATATTTCGTATAGTGTTAGAGATCTGTCTATAGCCTGCCCCCCCCCCCCCCCCCATGGGACAATTGCAATGTATCTCTAGAAAATTCACTTTCTTTCTTCCTTTATATAAGTGTTCCTATACTCTTGTTTTCAAAACACTGTTGCAGGTGTTTTGTGTTTTCTCGTTATTGTGTTGTCTGTATGAATAGGCCGTCGGAGAGGTATATCTTTTAGACTGGTGGTTTGAGTTTATTTTGGCATCTGTATTAAAGATGCCTGTAGTTTTGAGTTTTATTATAATCTGAATTGTATGACCGATAATGTTACGGCTTACGGCATGGATTCAGTGGCTATTGGTGTATTTGTGGAAACATTTATACTGTTAAGAAAGACGCCTGATGAGGGTGTTTTTCTGTGAATATTTTCAACACTGCAAAGTCCTCCTTCAGCAATACCACCTATTTCGCTTGGCAACATAGCGGATGGGTTTGGTTAGAAGATAACAATCATAGTACATTTTTTTCAGGCATAGGTATGAAAACGTGTTATGCTGCTGGACGTGTTATATCAAGATGTAATAGAGCTGTCTGATTAATCCCCTGTTTACTAGTATGTCAACGTTTTATATTCCACATTTGTAGGGTCTGCTCTTTTCATTTCTGTTTTTCAAAATACTATTTGGTCGAGGAATAAAACAGTGAAAGTAATATTCATGGGTCTAGGCTATATCGGCCTTCCTACCGCCGCAGTTGTGGCAAGCAAGGACATTAGCGTTACTGGTGTGGATGTAAACCCGGAAGTGGTGAATATTATCAATCAGGGGAAAATACATATTGTTGAGCCTGAACTTGACGCGCTGGTAAAACAAGTCGTGGAAAAGGGCGCGTTGAAAGCCACATCGCAGCCCGAAGAAGCGGACGCCTTTTTCATCGTTGTTCCCACTCCTTTTAAGCAAAATCACCGCGCTGATATATCATTCGTGGAATCAGCCACACGCATGGTGATCCCGTTTCTGCGAGAGGGCAATCTTTTTGTGATAGAATCCACCTCGCCGGTATTGACCACCGAGAAAATGGCAGACCTCATCTTCAAACTGCGCCCGGAATTAAAAAATAAGGTATATATCGCCTATTGCCCGGAGCGGGTATTGCCGGGAAATGTGCTATATGAATTAGAACACAACAACCGCGTGATAGGCGGCTTGAATCCCGAATCAGCCGACAAAGCGGCGGCCTTTTATGCCCAATTTGTAAAAGGTGTCCTGCACAAGACAAACGCCCGCACTGCGGAAATGTGCAAGCTCACTGAAAACTCCTCACGAGACGCGCAAATCGCCTTTGCCAACGAACTATCGATGATATGCAATAAGGCCGGCGTTAATGTATGGGATTTAATCGAACTGGCGAATAAGCATCCCCGCGTAAATATATTACAGCCCGGCTGCGGCGTAGGCGGCCACTGTATCGCGGTAGACCCCTGGTTCATCGTGTCCGATTTCCCCGAACAGGCGCAAATCATCAAACGCGCCCGTGAAACCAACGACTACAAAGCTGACTGGTGCGCCAACCATACTTTAGAAGCCTGCGTGAATTTCACACACAACACAGGCCGCCCGCCGCTTATCGCCTGCATGGGCCTGGCCTTCAAGCCGGACATTGACGACCTGCGCGAGTCTCCCGCGAAGTACATCACCTCGCGGATAATCTCCGAAGCCAACGCGGACGTGCTGGTGGTGGAACCCAACATCAAAAGCCATAAAATGTTTAATTTAGCGCCGTATCAGGAAGCGTATCAAAAGGCGGATATTGTGGTATGGCTGGTACGGCATAAGGAATTTCTGAACATACCGGCAGCCATTGGAAAGATTGAGTTTGATTTTTGTGGAATAAGAAAAAAGTCCATGGATTACGCGAATTAACATGGATTTTGTTCTATCTATTTTTTCTTATTCCACGAAAATCCGTGTAATCCGCAGACCGAAAAAGATAATGTAATGAAAAAAATATTACTGGTATTTGGCACCCGTCCCGAAGCCATAAAAATGGCGCCGGTGGTAAAAGCCTTTCAAAAATATCCTCATCAATTTGATGTCAAAGTCTGCGTAACTGGCCAGCACCGGCAGATGCTGGATCAGATATTAGCGGTCTTTGACATAAAACCTGATTATGACCTCAACATCATGGCCCCTAATCAGGACTTATACGACATTACCTCAAAAGTTCTGCTTGGTATGCGCGACGTATTAAAAGACGCTAGACCTGACATTGTCTTTGTGCATGGCGACACGACCACATCTCTCGCCGCCGGACTTGCCGCGTTTTACCAGCACATAAAAGTAGCCCATGTGGAAGCGGGCCTGCGGACCTATAACATGGCATCCCCCTGGCCAGAAGAAATGAATCGGCAGCTAACTGACCGTCTCTGCGATTATTGTTTTGCGCCGACCGAAACTTCGCGGAATAATCTGTTACAGGAAAAAATAAGCGCGAATATCACGGTTACGGGAAACACGGTGATAGACACCCTGTTGATGGCGACAGAAATTATCAATACTACTCCTGACTTGCGCCTACAGATACTCAAAGAATTGGAGGAAAAAGGATACAAGCCTGTGGCGGACAAGCGCTATATTCTGGTAACCGGCCACCGGCGTGAAAACTTTGGCGAAGGCTTTTTGCGTATTTGTAACGCATTAAAAGAGATAGCCCGTACTCACCCCGATACAGACATTGTGTATCCTGTCCATCTGAACCCGAATGTACAAAAGCCGGTATATGAGCTTTTAGCAAATATCACCAACATTTATCTGATTCCGCCGCTTGATTATCTCCCTTTTGTGTGCCTGATGCGGCATTGTTACCTGCTCTTGACCGACTCCGGCGGCGTGCAGGAAGAAGCCCCCTCGCTTGGGAAGCCGGTGCTGGTGATGCGGGACACCACCGAGCGCCCCGAGGCGGTGGACGCCGACACGGTGCGGCTGGTGGGAACAGACAGCGCGGCAATAGTAGAGAATGTTGAGCGGCTCCTGTCTGATGAAGGCACATATCAGGCAATGGCCAGAGCGCATAACCCTTACGGGGATGGAACAGCATGGAAAAAAATAATCAATATTTTTTAGTATTAGGTTTTAATATTAAATAAGCTGCTTCACTGGTATGATGTGCAAATTTAAATTAATGAAGAGCAAAAGATGATCGGGACATATAGGCTGGAGTAAATGGAGGTTGTAAAGCCGCTCTTATTTCTGCTGAACGTGGATATAGCAATCTTAACAATCAATTGACGTGGTATTCAGATTTGAATTCCTTATTGCGGAGGTTAAGATAATCATGCATATATTAAAATAAACTTGAAACCGTACAACAGATCATCTAATAATATAAATTTATGATACATAATAACAATATACATCGTATATCGCAAAAAAAAGAAGTAGTATATAATGTTTCAATCAATTTATTATTACAAACAGTAAATATAATTTGCGGTTTTATCTTACCGCCATTGATAGTTCAAACCTTTGGTTCAGAATTAAATGGTATGACCTCATCTATAAAACAGTTTATTGCATATCTGGGTGTTGTGGAATCAGGGATAGGAGGCGCATCAATTGCCATATTATATAAACCATTAGCAGAGAAAAATATCCAGTCTAGAAATGAAATATTATCTGCAACCAGACATTTTTACAACAAATCTGGTTTTTTATTTACTGGATTAGTTATTATTCTTGCAATTATATACCCACTTATTATTAAAAGTCAAGAAAAAAATAATTTATCAAGATTAATGGTATTAATTCTGGGCATATCAGGCATAGCGGATTTTTTTTTAATCGGCAAATATCGGGTATTACTTGTTGCTGATAGAAAGAATTATGTAGTTGCCTTCATACATACCATAGAAATTATTTCAAATACTGTTATTTCAATAGCGCTTATAAAGTTATTTAATATATCATCAATATTAATGATGCAATCAGTAATTTCATTTTCTTTTTTATTAAAGTATGTTTTGATAGTTTCTTACATTAAACAAAAATATCATAACCTTTATATATTTAATTCGCCAAATGTTAATATACTGCAACAGAAATGGGATGTGCTTATACATCAAATAGGTGGATTGATTATATTTAATTCGCCAATAGTCTTATTAAGTATATTTTGTGATTTGAATACTGTCAGTATTTATGCCGTATACTCAGTGGTTTTTGTTGGTCTTGGCAATTTAATTGGGTGCATTTCTACTGGAATGCAAGCTTTTTTTGGCAAATTATTATTTGAGAAAAGAATAAATTCGATTTATCAAAAATATGAGACAATGTATTTTATTATATTAGGTTGGATATATTCATGCGCTTATATTTTGACTATTCCTTTTATGAAACTATACACAAAAAATATGATTGATGCAGAATATATACAACCAATGTTGGCGACTTTGTTTGTGGTGGTAGGAATTGCCAATAAATTGCGAGTGCCTGCTGATTTATTAATAAGCGCCGCAGGACATTTTAAAGAAACGAAAAATAGATCGATGCTGGAAGTTATGATTAATATTATAGCGTCACTTTTTTTTGTGATTAAATATGGACTAAGTGGCGTATTAATTGGTTCTGTCTGTTCTTTTGCATATCGTACAGTCGATATAATAATTTATTCTCATACAAAGATTCTTAATGATAAAGTTAAATATACCGGAATCAGGATCATGCTATGGGGATTATGCTATTTTATAGCTATATACATAATAAAATGTGCCATTCCGTATTCGGGCATATCCAATTTTGACTGGATTAAATATGCATTTAAGGTGGGAATAATATTGGCTGTCCCAGGCATAGGATATATATTGTTGCATTTCAAATCATTATTTTCTTCTTTCTAATAATATTAACATTATCAGAAGAATAAATCGGAAATTATTTGATTTAAAAAGCTATAGTAGTTTTTTCTTAAGCGGTTATTATGATTTATTCGTGCCTTATAGTGCAATATTTTCGGGGAAGATGTGAATAAAATACTTTATATTGCAACAAATGACTTGTTTGTTCGTTTTGGCGGAGGGCTGGCTGTTTTGGCGTATTATGAGGCGGTAAAGTATGTTTATGGCTCAGAGAATATTGATTTAATTCTGCCTCAAGAATCAATTGGTAATACAGTAACTAAAGGGAACTATTTTGGCGTACCGAGGCGTAAAAAAATAATTGCAATACTATCTTCCATATTTGGAAATTTACATCGTTTTAGAAAATATATTTTTTTACATTTAAAAAAGTATCCAGGACGATATAAATTATGTATAATAAATGGCGGTACTTATGCCGGAGATATGGTTGATGGCATTAAATCATTTGATATCAAAGTTGTTGTTATTCATCACAATTATGAAAGAGAATATGCTGTAGATAATAAAACTTTGTCTTCCTTCCGGGGATTTTTTCCCTATTATGTTATCAGGAATGAAAAGAACGCTTATTATCAGGCCGATTTGAATTTATTTTTGACTAAGTCGGATATGGCGCTTTTTGAAAGACAATATGGGAAATGTAATGGCGAAAGGGCCGTAATTGGAACATTTGAACCTTTTCAACGGGCGCTTCCCCTTATAGAAAAGGTGTCCGGCCCTTATACAATGGTAATTACCGGATCCTTGGGAAGCCGGCAGACTGAATGTGGGATTAAAGATTTTTATAAGCATTATTACGTATTGTTATGCAAAGAATTGCCAAATGTCAAAATACTTTTTGCCGGAAGAAATCCAAATAAAACAATTATGGGTATTGCTCAAAAAGAAACTGGGACTATAACGATTATACGAAATCCGGAAAACATGGAAGATGTTATTAAATATGGAATCATATATTATTGTCCAACAAATGTTGGGGGCGGTCTAAAATTAAGGATTATGGACGGTCTTAGACAGGGTCTTCCAGTATTAGCACATAAAGTTTCTGCAAGAGGTTATGATTATTTTTTTAATAAATCGTATTTTCAGATATATGATGATGAAGAAACTTTTACAAAAGGAATCAAATGTCTTATGGACCTTTATAAAAATAATATGATTGATAACAAACAGATACAAAATGATTATATGGATTACTTTAGTTTTGACGCTGGTTGTCAAAGAATGAGCACTATCATACGATAGATATGGCATATCTTATATTTCTATGTATAAATGTTGCTTTTTGTGTGTCGCTGGGCATAAAAAACAATACGTCAGTTACCGTCAAAAGACCTTCCCGCCTTAGTAATCCCAGGCTGTTGTTTTTGCTAACATTTGGGATATGGGTTTTGTTTATAGGGCTGCAATATAATGTTGGCAAAGATTATTTTTCATATTTACTTTATTTTTCTGATAAGAAACTTGCGGGGTGGCTTGGCGCCGCAAAAAATGAAATATTTTTTTCAGGTTTAGCGATTTTTGTTATAACCAATAATTTAGACCCCCAGCTTGGCATTATACTTTGCGCCTTTATTACTATGGCGGGATTATTTGCCTATATTATGTATCTGGATGTAAAGTATTTATATGCGTATATATATTTATATTTTACTATTTCCATATCATTTTATAATCAATTTAATGCGATAAGACAGTATATAGCCGTCAGCTTTTTTCTTCTTGCAATTATATGTATTATTGAACGAAAGTTGGTTTTGTATGTTCTATGCATCTTAATTGGCGCGGGATTTCATCAATCGCTCCTCTTTCTCGCGCCGTTTTACTTTTTGGCTATACTGTTTGAAAAATCGAATGTTACTGTTTTATTTCTTGCGTTAGCGGGTTCGTCTTTGCTGTCTGTCATTAATCTGGAAAAAATTATCCTATCCTGGCTGGAATATATTGCGCCTTATGCTCACTATATAGGGGGTGAATATGCCGCAACCAGGATACCGCTGACGACAAGATTGGTGCGGTATAGTAATTTGCCGGTTTATTTTTTGTCTTTATTATGTTATAAATATATACGCGCCAGAAAAGAACGGGTTTTGTTTGCCATAGGAATTTTTTCATTTTGCCTTAAATTAATAGCCTTAAACACCATTTTGTTAATGAGGGTAACGCATTATTTTGAGGTTTCATTGGTATATCCGATCTATTTTTTAGTGAAAACCCTGCTTGAAAGGGCGGCGTTCTTTCGATATGAAAAAGAACTATTGCTTATCGTTATATTTTTGATAACCTTTGGTATTTTATGTATTAAATGCTTTTTTGTCAGCGACGGATACACGTATGCCAGCATTCTATTTAAAACGCAGGGATAAGGTTTGATACTCTTTGTAGAAGAAGTGGTTAATTATCATATCACGGTTTTTATAGCGGAGGTGTTAAAAGCAACCAATGAAGAAGTTCTTCTCGCGGCAGGCCAACTGGATAACCCAAGAAGGAAGGGAATGTCTTTTGCCGCTCTTAATGAGCCGTGGATATTTACGATAAACAGCGACAAAGAAAAATTTGAACGTCATTTTTACGAAGCCGATGTCGTTGTATGCAGAATGTCAAAATATTTCCATTTGATGCAAAAGAGGCTGGAACATAATAAAATAACTTTTTATGCGTCTGAAAGATGGTTCAAGCCTCCTTTTGGAAAATTTCGTTTAGTCCATCCTCGCAAGGCAAAGTTGGTTTTTCAATTAAAGAAATTATCCTCTTTTCCATTATTTTATTATTTAGCTCAGGGACACTACGCTGCGCGGGATTTCAATTTTTTACATATATGCACAGGCCGGATATTTAATTTTGGTTATTTTTCACCATCTGAAACCTCATCCATAGAGCATAATTCCTTTTTTTTGCCGAATAAAATACACATTTTCTGGTGCGGCCACATGGTGGGATTGAAAAGGGTTGATACTTTATTAAAGGCATTCGCGCTTATACTGAAACAAAAAAAAGAAGCACAATTAATTCTTGTTGGCGAAGGGGAACAAAAGAAAAAAATCATACGTCTGGGCGCTACATTAGCGATATCGGACCATATAACGATACTCAATTTTCAGCCCCTGGACAAAATAAAAAAAATAATGTGGGGATCGGATATATATGTTCTTCCGAGTTCCGGGCATGAAGGCTGGGGAACTGTTGTAAATGAGGCCATGACGGAATCCTGCGTGGTGATTGGTTCTAACATGGCGGGTTCTGTTAGAACCATGATAGAAGACGGCGTGAATGGTTTTGTTTTTAAGCCGGGCAATTACCGGCAATTGGCTGAAAAGCTGCTGTATCTTATTGACAACAGAGAGATTTTGGAAAAATTTAAGCATTATTCACGGGAGTGGATAGTACATAATTGGTCGCCGGAGCTTGCCGCCGAACGTTTTTTACGCATCGTAGAACAGATACAACAAGGCTCTCCGGTAACTATATACCATGAGGGACTTATGAAAGTCCTATAGGAGGATACGATCCTGTCCGGTGTCTGATGAGAATTTTTAACCGTGAAGGCAAGCTCCGGCTGGGTATGCGCTCGTTCTGCCCTTGACATTGGCAAGGAGAAGAGTATACTACCCGAAAATGTTACGAACAAGGAGGCACTTATGCCTGAATCAAACGAAGACACTCTGACGAAGAGGATACCCGCAGCTGTAATCGACGCGGCGGAAACGGCGCTGACCGCCCTCATCGCGCCGCTTGAGCCGTATTTGCGCCCGCTCACCCTGGACGACCGGAAGCGTATGGCGAAGATGGGGCCGAAAACCCAGTCGTTTGTGGAACACGCCGAGGCTTACGCTAAGGTGAACCCGGAGTTTCGCCCCGGACACTTTGATATGGCGGCGTTCACCGGACATCTTGAAACGACGCACGAGTTGTGGAACCTCATAGACAAGGTCGAACAGTTTGCCGTTACTCTCAAGGACACGCTTTCCGCCGAGGGGAGCGACGCGCTTGAAGCGGCTTACGTGTACTACAACGCGCTGAAACTTGCGGCGCGGGAGAATGTGGCCGGCGCAAAGGCACAGTTAGAAGACCTGTCGAGCCGGCTGCCCAGCCGGAGCCGCAAGGGTGGCGGGGAAGGCTCCGAGGCGGGTGAGAGCGCCGGTTCCTAGCCTGACCAATAAGCTCTGAGCGTCAATGGGTCAGCTTAATGGTTTGACGGGTTCGCTCTGAGCGTCAATGGGTCAGCTTTTTGTTCTTTAATAGTTGCTATTTTTTAGATATGCACCGTTAGGGGCAAAAATGTATAATAAATTATACAAAGACATAAGTTGACATAATGAAAAAATAAGATATAATCTGAACATGGAACTCAATATTCCTTCAAAATATCGAAAAGATATTGAAATTGCAACAAATTTACTCAAAAGTGAAGGCTGCCAATCAGTTTTTTTGTTTGGCTCACTGGTTTCAGGAAAAATACATGAGAATTCTGATATAGATATTGGTATTAAAGGACTCCCAAAAGGCAAATTTTTTGACGTATATTCAAGATTATATTTTGACATTGAACATAAAATTGATTTAGTAGATTTTGACTTAAATTCTGATTTTTATTCAATGCTCAACAGGATAGGCGAAGTTATTCAAATTGGATGATAATGTAAAAATAAAAATCGAACATGAGATTTCACGGATAGAAAAATCATTGACGGATGTAAAACCTTTATTGGATTTATGCAAGATAAAGGAACCTGATATTATAGAAATAACAGCGGCGGCGCAGGTACTACATTCGTTTTATAATGGTGTTGAAAGTGTTATTGTATTAATTTTTAAATATTTAAATGAAAAATTGCCCAATGATTTTAAATGGCATAAAACATTATTTGAAATGGCATTTGGAAATAATTCAAGAAATATAAAAATTATCAGGAATGATGTAAAAAAGAAATTGGAAAAATATTTATTGTTTAGGCATTTTATAAGGCATGCGTATAGTTCAGAATTAGATTGGAATGAAATGGGACCTTTAATAAAAGAAATTGAAGATGTATGGGAAATAATAAAAACTGATGTTGAACTTTTTATAAAAATAAGTGAAATGCCCCAACGATCTTTGCCGTAACCCCTAACTATATACCATGAAGGACTTATGAAAGTCCTATAGGAGGAAATATAATGTCATGTATAGAAAGAATCTACGATAATTCTCCGGTTGTTATTCAAAATTTATTTTGCTCTGTAAAAGGTTACTTAATTTTTCGGAGAAGGTTTAACCGGAATTTTTATGAATATCTGGAAAAATTTCAGAAAAGAGAGTACCAGCCTGATCAGTGTTTGAAAAACTTTTTGCACGCGGTTTCTGAAACCCCGTTTTATAAGAAGTTATTCAGGGAATGTGGATTTAATGTTAATGCCGGGGATATTTATACGGAACTAAAGAAGCTGCCGGTAATTAACAAAGAAATAGTGAAAAAAGATGTCAAACTCTTTGTTAATCCAACCTGCAAGGCAAAGACCATTGAAATGAAAACCAGCGGGTCAACCGGAAGCGGCATGGCCTTGCCCTATACCGTTGAGATGGAAAATAAGCAATGGGCGGTAAATTGGCGATACCGGCGTTTGAATGGGATTGAAATGGATTGGTGGTGCGGCTGGTTCGGCACCAAGAAAATTATTTCATCTAAAAACAAAAATCCGCCTTTTTGGAGAATAAATAAACCCGGAAAACAGGTTATGTTTAGCTCTATTCATTTAAGCGGCAATACCGTCGAAAGCTATTATAACGAAATCCACAAAAGGCAGCTAAAATGGTTGACCGGGTATCCTTCACAAATATCTCTCTTAGCTTCACTAATATATGAAAACAACTTGCCTCCCCTGGGTTGCGTAAAAAATATCTCCTTATCGTCCGAGACTTTATTGGGACACCAAAAAGATATTCTAAAAAGGATATTTCCCAATGCCAGAATATGCCAGCATTATGGATTAACGGAAGGAGTCGCAAGTATATACCAAAACGCACAGGATGAATTTATCATTAATAATGATTATTGCTATATTGAATTTCTTCCCATAGAAGGAAATGAAAATTTATATAAAATAGTCGGCACCGGTTTTTCAAATGAGGCTTTTCCATTGATTCGGTATGATACCGGCGATATTGCGGAATTCATGGATGGAAAAATTAGCTGCATTGATGGGCGAATAGAAGATGCTATTACATTGCCAAACGGCGTGAAATTGGGACAGTTAAACCACCTGTTTAAACCTCTAACAGCCATTAAAGAAGCGCAAATTCATCAAAAAGATTTATATCACATAGATTTTGATATAGTTAAGGGAAAGGACTATACCGTTGAAGATGAAAAACAATTGATGCAAGAAATAAGAGAACGTATAGATGACTCGGTTTTTATAACGATCAATTATGTTGAAACAATACCCCGCACCAAAACAGGAAAGCTGCGGCTGGTGATTTCCGATATACGCTAATTCCTTGGTTTTTTAGCAGGATAAGCAAAATGAGTGTAGTGAGAAATTCTCTTTGTAATGGCTGTCATGCTTGTTATAGTATATGTCCCTGGAACTGTATCAGCATGACGCCCGATCACGAGGGGTTTTTATATCCTCGCATTGATACGTTACAGTGTAAAAACTGTGGGTTGTGTGAAAAAATTTGCCCCGCGTTACATCGGGAAAAACAAAAGATTCAGCCTGATAATTTAATCGCGGTGATAAATAATGATGCGGCAACCCGAAAGATCAGTTCTTCGGGGGGCGTGTTTACGCTGTTAGCGGAAACAGTCATTCGTCAACATGGAGCCGTGTTTGGCGCGGCGTTTGACGCTGATTTTCATGTGCAACATGACGCTGCTGAGAGTATTGAAGGACTTGCGGCTTTTCGGGGTTCAAAGTATGTCCAAAGCAGCATAGGTGAAAGTTACAAGGCATGCAAAAAAAGACTTGACGAGGGACAAAAAGCGCTTTTTAGCGGAACTCCGTGCCAGATTGCCGGTTTGAAAGCGTATCTGCAATCTGAATATACTAATCTTTATTGTCTTGATCTTATTTGCGGCGGCGCTTCATCCCCAAAAGTTTGGGAGAAATATCTTGCATATCAAAAAAGCATATATCACTCGAAACCGGTGCGCATAAGTTTCAGGTATAAAAATCCTAATTGGAATCCCATGTATATGTTGCTTGAATTTGAGAATGGCGTACGATATGTAAGTAAAAACGATCTGTATTTTCATAAATCCTATGGATACGGCATATCGCTCCGGCCTTCCTGTTTTCAATGTAATTTCAGGCCGGTAAATCAGGGTTCGGATATAACACTTGGCGATTTCTGGAAAATTAAAAAATATTTTCCCGGTATGTATGACCGATATGGCACTTCATTGGTTATCCTCAATTCGGAAAAGGGCAAAGAACTCTTTGAACATATCAAAGCGCAATGTAAATATGTTTATATAAATAGTGAATTGTCAAAAGAATATGCCCGCACCACATTCAAGTGTTTCAAGGGAAGGCATAGGAATAGGGATTTGTTTTTTAAGCATTTGGATACGATGCCGTTTGATACCCTTGTAAAAAAATACACTGATTATCTGCTTATTTTTAGGATGTTACTGCAAAAGATTGTCCGGCGTTGTTTTGACAAACTGAGAAAACCAATGAACGTTAATACTATGGTGGAAAAATGAAAAAGATTCTTTTGTATTATGCTTTTTCAGGCAAGAAAAACGCCGGCGATCTGGCTATGACCCTTGGGGCAATTGATTTGCTTTTGCGGAAAGAGATCGAATTAACCGTGGTGTCGCGGCACGCGAATGATAGCTATTTTAGAGAAAGTTCCGCATATTTAAAAAAATTATATCCTTTAATAAAAGTATTGCCGTGTCCGTTTGAATTTGACCGGAACGCTTCAAGGCTTACCATTGTTATGCGGTATTTTTCAGGATTATTAAAGCTTATGGGCATTATGCCTGAGCCTGTTTTAAGAAAGCAAATAAAATACTTTGATGCAGTATATTTTAATGGCGGGAACTCGTTACACTGTACTACCGTAACTGATTTTATCAGGATGACGGCGCTGCTATATCCATTAAGACTTGCTAAAAAAGCAAAAGTTCCGTTTGTTATTTTGCCGCAGTCTACCACCGAATTCAATTGGCTGGGAAGGCGAACAATAAAGCCGGTATTAAACGCCGCTGAAAAAGTATACTGCCGGGAAGCGTTGTCTTACGACGTATTTAAGCAATATTTCCCGAAGTCTTCCATTTTCTTAAATACCGATCTGGTGTTTTTTATGCGGCCCGTTGCATACACACAAAGAATCATAACCAGAAAAGTTGCTGTTACTATACGGGCCAGCACTATTGGAGACTATTATGATTTGCCCGATATAAAGATAAAACAAATTGAAGCTGTATTGCTTGCCATAACCGGTATGCTCTTAAAAAATAATTATAAGATTATTTTTGTCGTGCAAACGGAAAAAGATACACTTTCTACAAAGCGTGTCCAAGAATATTTTAGCGACACCGAAAATGTTCTTTTCTATGAAAGCAATGATCCGTTAGCATTGCGGAATTTTTATAGAACCTGTGATTTGTTAATTGGAATGCGTCTTCATTCCATCCTTCTTGCGCTGTCAGCGGGGACCTCCTGTATAGGTTACTTTGATAAAACCTGGGGATTAAAGGGACCCGGTATTTTAAGCGACTATAAGCAGGATTATGTTTTTATTGGGGAAGAAGAAAAATTATTGGAACTGGTAAAAAAGAACTTGGATCGCCGTCTTGATAACAATGAAAAAGATATTTTTCTAAAAATAGAAAAATATACATCAGAAATGTTTTTTGAATAATTACGCAGGCTGTTTATGCCGACTAAAATATGTATATATGTACGCACATTACAGACTCTAAAATTTAAACAGATAGTTTTTCGATTATTTTATAGTATATGCAAAAGAAATAAATCCGCGAGCATAAAAACTTATCCGAAGAAACCTGCTTTATTGAATATGAAGGACAGTCTTTATTCTTATCCAACTTACTTTAATGATATGAAATTTGTTTTTTTGAATAAGGCATATCAATTTTACGGTAAAATTGACTGGAACTACGCTGGCCATGGTATGCTGTGGGCGTATAATTTAAACTACTTTGAGTTTTTGCATCAATACGGATTTGACAAGGAAACCGGATTAAAATTAATTAACGATTTTATCGATCACTATAAAGAAGTTCGTATTGGATACGATTCTTATCCAATATCACTGCGTAATATATTCTGGATACGTTTTATAACAAGACACGCGATACAGGATGAACGGATAGACGCCTTCTTATATGGCGCTTATAAAATATTGTTTGGAAACCTGGAATATCATGTATTGGGCAACCATTTGCTTGAAAACGCTTTTTCACTGCTTTTTGGCGCTTTTTATTTTCAGGACAGCGCTTTTTACCATAAAGCATATACGCTGTTACACTCGGAATTACAAGAGCAGCTATTGCCGGACGGCGCTCATTTTGAACTAAGCCCCATGTATCACCAGATTATGCTGTATCGCTTGCTGGACACGATAAATCTGGCACAGCATAACAAGCGATTCGACAAGCAGGAATGTCTGCTTGCCTTTATGCAAGATAAAGCAAAGAGGATGCTGTCATGGCTCAATGCCATAACATTTGCGAATGGTGCAATTCCGTTATTAAATGACGCGGTTCCAGGAATCGCGCCAACAACGGAGCAGCTCGACCAATATGCTTTAGATTTGAAGATAATCGCGCAAGGAGATATTGATCGTTATAATCCGGCGAGACTGTCAGAATCGGGCTATCGCTGTTTTAAGAATGACGTATACGAATGTATGCTTGATATTGGCCGGATTGGGCCGTCGTATCAGCCTGGTCACGCCCACGCGGATACTTTTAATTTTGTGCTTAATGCCTATCATAAACCGCTTATTATTGACACCGGAATCTCAACGTATGATTCTGGAAAAGTCCGTTCGCATGAACGTGGAACAGCCGCGCATAATACGGTTACCGTGCTGGACCGGGATTCGTCTGAGGTATGGTCGTCGTTTAGGGCGGCGCGGCGGGCACATGTGCGGATTATTGAAGATACGGCGCAAAGTGTTATTGCCGAACATGACGGGTATAAAAGAATAGGGACAATTCATAAACGGCAATGGACTTTTTCCGACAGAAAAATTGTGATTACCGATTTCTTAGCCGGTAAAGTTTTGGAAGGCAAAGCTTATTTGCATATAGCGCCGTCATATACGCCGGAAAAGCGGGACTTGTCAGTTAAAATTGGAAGCGTAGTAATCAGTTTTGAAAATACGAACAATATTACGATAACTCAAACACAAATACCGGATGGATATAATCTGTTTCAGAACAATTATACGATTGAAATTATATTTGAAAAGTATTTAACAACACTGCTTGATTTTCTGTAAAATCCATGCGTCTGCTTTTCCTCACCCATTATTTTCCACCGGAAGTGAACGCTCCGGCGACCCGTACCTACGAACATTGCAAGCGGTGGGTGAAGGCGGGTCATAAAATCACTGTGCTTACCTGTGTTCCAAATGCCCCTAACGCGAAAATATTCGCGGGCTATCGCAACAAGGTAATACAAAAAGAAATAATGGATGGTATCACCGTGATTCGCTTGTGGAGCTTTATTGCGGCAAATAGCAGGTTTTTTCCGCGAGTTATCAATTATGTGTCGTCGATGCTGATGATGACTCTGTATGTACTTTTTTCCAAGCAAAGGTATGATCGTTTAATCGCTACCTCGCCGCAGTTTTTTACTGGCTGGGCAGGCATGGTTATTTCAATATTCAGAAAAAAGCCATTTATTCTTGAGATACGGGATATATGGCCTGAATCAATACTCGCGGTTGGCGCGATGAAAAAATCATTTATTATTAAACTGCTTGAAAAAATGGAAATCACCATGTATAAACGGGCGGATCGCATTATCACAGTGGGAAACGGGTATCGTGATAATATTATTCAAAAGGGTATACCGCCTGAAAAAATATCAGTGATCACAAACGGTGTTGATCTCGATCAATTTAACCCGGAAAAATATGCGTATTCGTGAGCGATATGCTGATAATAATACTTTTATCTGTTCATATATTGGAACCATCGGCATGGCTCACGGCCTTGACGTTGTGTTGAGGGCGGCACGGCAAATTCAAACAGATGTGTTGTTTTTAATCGTTGGGGATGGAGCCTGCAAGGAAATGTTGGAAGCGGAAGCTTCCGGGCTTAGAAACATTCGTTTTACGGGCTTACTTCCCAAGAATGAAATTCCCGCGATTATTGCCGCTTCTGACGCTTCCCTTATCCATCTAAAAAAAAGCAAATTATTTGCTACTGTTATCCCGTCAAAAATGTTTGAGCTTATGGCAATGGAAGTTCCGGTTATTATAGGCGTTGAAGGCGAGGCGCGAAATATTGTGCTTGAGGCACAGGCCGGTGAAACTATGGAGCCGGAAAATGAGCGCGAGCTGATAAACGCAATTAGCCGGATTAAAACAAATGGTAGAGATTTTTATCATGGACGCGGGTTTATAGCCAAAAATTTCAGCCGTGACAAACTTGCGCTGGATATGCTGAATATTATCATTTCTACGGGTTCTCGATCGCAAGCATCTTGATCGGTACATATTTCAGCAAAGTTCTGTTGAACGAAGTGAAGTAAGGCGCGAATCTAAAGAAAAAGCGTATTGCGAGCGATACGCGGCTGCGCGTCAGCGAGCATGTGCGGCAGGCGGTGGTGTTTTCAGGAAAACGTACCGCCTGCCCTATGAAAGAACTTCCGCCTGAGTAATCGCGCCAACGATTATACTTTAAAACGATAACACTTACAAAAAGACCCGTCAAAAGACGGGTCTTTTTTATGCAAAAAATCCGAAAAAAAGGAGGCATTAAACGATTTTATGCCTATCGAAGTCTTTAATCAGTTACATGGAGACGTCGTTAATTACTTGCTCGCGGTTTATGAGGGAAAAGAGCCGCCTGAGACGCTGCGCGATTATATGCGGGCGTTTGAAGGCGGCTTTGAGCCGGGCATGAAGTTTACGCTTTATACGCCGGTGGTCAATAAGCTCGTTATGTACGTGTATGAAAAAAACTGCGATGACAACGCGAGTCCGCGGCATGAATTTACACGGCGCTGTAAGGATATTGTCAGGACGCTGGTTAATATTGCTGATTTTATTATTTATCTTCAGGAAGAGCGGTATATCAGTGGGGAATATCGGGGATATAAGGCTGTTTCGGCGCCGAAAAATCTTAAAAAGTGCTGGCGGCGGTTTGAGGAGTTTTATAGCAGGGAAAGTGAGTCAATTTTGTTTATTAAAGCACTTGATATTACTCCAAGCAAAAAATTGTTTGCATTACGAGACACGTCTCTGAATAGTGAATTATCGCTAAACCGCGCTTAGTACATATCGCCCCGCTTCACAGCTCAAGGTCTGGTACAAAAGCGCGTCCAGCGCCTCGGCTTCACCCAGAATGAGGTGGAGGCGCTCATCACTGCGTATATGGAGCGCTGTTACAACGGCCATCTCTTTAACAAGCGCGCCAATGTCCGCCTCTACAACCCCACCATGGCGCTCTCCTGCCTGAACCACATCCGGCGCGTAAAGTTGCCGCCGAAAGACATCGTTGATGTCAACCTGTGGAGAAACTAGATCATCCTGGCAAGCTTGGCCATCTCCGTTTTATTTTACCGTTTTAGGTATCAAAGGCCGCCATGTTTCGGGGACTTCCGCCAGTTTGTCGAATATGCCTGCTTTGATTGAATCAACACCAACAAGGTACGAGTCCGAGAAAAACACAATGGGAACCCTGCGATCCTCGTCCGGCACGTTATATGCCTCAAAAAACGCGGCGATACGATCCCCGTTGTTGCCGGAACGAGTATTTATCCTGATAATGTCGAGTGGGACATTTTCGCCATTCACCATAATGCTCGCCGGTAGCTCATCAATGAGCGGTTTTGTCTTGGCACATTCAGAACAGGTGATGCGGTAGTAATAGACCAGCGTTACATGATCGGGATCAATGGCGTAATCGTCAAAGAGCTGCTTGCCGGTTTTTCGCGTGGCCGGATTGTACACCCGTTTATACACAAACATATCTTCGCAGGCAGTCAGAAAAGCCTCACGGATGTTGTTGGCAATGTTCTCATGCCCCTGAAACGCTCGTCCCCCCACAATGAGGAGCGGCATTTGCAGAGACTCTCGATCAAGCCCCATAGCATCCGTTACCTGCTCCCAGATTGGCCGCCCCTGCTGTTCATACACATTGTTGGTGTGTAAGCGGTGGGGATACTGCTCACGTTCCTCATAAGGCACCTTCTCTCTAAGAATCGAATAGAACGCTTCCACAGCATCCGCAGTACAGGAACCGCAAAGCTCCTCGTAAAAATAGTACATATCAACGTACTCTGCGGCATTTGTGACGCCAGACATTGTAAGGTCGTCTGCCGGCGTAGTTCCGCCGCTTGAGCAGCCTGCACAAACGGCCATGAACACAAGCGCACATACGGCAATGAGCAGAGCGTTTCCCGCCTTTTTTGTTTTCATAAAGCAAGTTCGTATAAGGGGTTTTCCCACCTGAAGCTCAGCACGCTGTTGTTTCACCTCACGGCAGTACAGGTCAAGGGGCCGCAGCAGTGTCGCGCTAACGCTTTGCTTGTTCCAGAATATGTCCACAGTAGCGCGGCGTTTCGCGCAAAGGCCCTTGCAAGACCTGCTTTCCACGCGCCGGGAAGCGAGGGAAGCAGGTGTATTCTGCCCTTGATGTTCTGCAATAAGGGTATTGTCGCTCACACAGACGCTGGTGCGGAGCTGACTTTGCGCCAGAATCCGCAGGCTCAGTTGCGCGGGTTTGCCGGTGGACGGCTGGATTACCATAAGATTATCCGGCGCTGAAATAAACACCTTGGGGCGGTAGAGCGTATTCTCACATTCGCGGCAGGTTTCCTCGGCTGCGCGATCTATGGCCAGTGTCCGCTTATACGTATCCCCGGCGCTGTGGGGAAAATAGAGAAGCAGGTTTCCCAGTGACGGCAAGGCCGCAACCCATTTTGTGGCGGGACTGGTATACCTATACCATAGATTCATGTTCATGCTCCTCTAACGAAGTGATAAAGATAGTATAGCATGAAAAGTCTTTTTTCTCCAAAAACAACAATCCCCGCCACAGACGGGGATTGTTGTTTTTGGAGTAAGCGCCGACTGACAAGCCGTAGCTTACATACCGGAAAGCGAGACTAAGCCGGGAGCAAAGGACAGTTTAATGCGGTTTGTCCGCACTGCGACCCAATCTCCCTGAAGCGGGAGTTCTTTTTTGTCCAGCTCAATGAGGTAATACTTGAGCGGGTTACCCGGATCGTAGACTCGTATCTCACCGGTTTCGCCATTTACCCAGATTCTGAACGAGATGATCGTATTCAGACTCACGTTGTACAGCAGGATAGGCAGGTATTCATTCAGATCGACGCTTTGCAGTAGTTCCATTCTGGTATTGGAATAGCTACGGTAAAGCTGGCCGCTCAAACCGGCGGGGATGGTATTGTCGAGCGGCTTTTCATCGTAGTTAAGCCACAGCAAGTACGAGTTGCCGCTTCCCCATGAAGCGCCATTGTAGGCGCGATCAACAAAGATGTGTACGCCAAAGCCGCCATGACCATCTTCACCACCACCTTCATACCGGACGTTGAAGTCATACAGCATGGAGCCTTTCTGCGGAACCTGAATGTTCGCCTTTGCTAGTGGGGCTTTTTCGTCATTTTGGTAGTACCGGCCATTCATGGAAACCCAAGTGCCTACCGCGAACTGGGGCTGTGGCGTTTGTTGTGCAAAAACTGACACTACAAGACCCAGTACCAGTACGAAAAAGACGATTTTTTTCATATAAAACTCCTTAAAAAATAGTTTCTATTTTTTATCATTTGATCCTTCTCCATAAGAAGAAGGTTTGTCAAGAGCATTACCGGATGGATTAAAAAAAGAGATGGAAGAAACCCCATCTCCAGATTCCTTACCGGTAACTCGTTCAGCGCACGCGATGTCACGTGCGCTTTTTCCCTTAGTCCTTGGCGGCGGCGTCGAGTTCGGCGAGGAGAGAAAGTTCCGTGTCCTTGTCAAAATATCGAGCCTTCTCAAGGCGAGGAATAAAGTTGGCGATATCTCCCACTTTGAAAGTGAACTGAGGCTCAGTACGGGCAACCAACTGCTGGGCCGCAGAGGAAGAAGTCGTGAGCCAGAGGTGGATGTCGGCGCCGAGCGGCTCAACCACTGTTACTTTCAAGGGCATATTGCCCACAGATCCGGGCTTCTCTTGATACAGCAGGTCTTCGGGACGGATACCAAAAGTGATTTCCTTGCCCACAAAGCGTTTAAGATACGCGGCGTGTTCTGCGGCTGGTTTGATCTCAAAGGAGCCTTCATCAAGAACAATGGAACCGCCCTTGTCCGCGACCCGGACATTGAGGAAGTTCATGGGCGGCGATCCAATAAAGCCGGCCACGAACTTGTTAACAGGGTGGTTGTAGAGAGTAAGCGGGGACCCGATCTGCTGGACTTTTCCATCTTTCATAACCACGATCTTGTTGGCCATTGTCATGGCTTCTACTTGGTCGTGGGTAACATAAATCATGGTGGCGTTGAGATCAACGTGGAGCTTGGCGATCTCAGCACGCATGGTAACACGGAGCTTGGCGTCCAAGTTAGACAGCGGCTCATCAAAAAGGAATACCTTGGGGTTACGGACAATGGCGCGTCCGACCGCGACACGCTGGCGCTGACCGCCTGAGAGAGCCTTGGGCTTACGATCAAGGAACTTCTCAATGTCGAGAATACGGGCGGCTTCTCTCACGCGGCGATCGATCTCGTCTTTCGCCACTTTCTTGATCCGCAGACCGAATGCCATGTTGTCATACACGGTCATGTGCGGATAGAGCGCGTAGTTCTGAAACACCATCGCGATATTCCGGTCCTTGGGGGGAACATCGTTCATAAGTTCACCATCAATGTACAGCTCACCCTCGGTGATGTCTTCCAAACCGGCGATCATGCGAAGCGTCGTCGATTTGCCACAGCCAGAGGGTCCTACGAATACGCAGAACTCGCGGTCTTCAACAACGATGCTCTGATTATCCACCGCACGGACGCCGCCCTCATAGACCTTACCAATACCTTTCAATTCTACCTTTGCCATTATGGCCTCCCTATAAATATGGGTTAGTTTATATATAAAAGTTTATGCTTACTTTATACCTTTGTCAAGAAAAGTTTTCATATTATCAGCGCCACGCCAGCACGATGTATCCTCAGAAATCATCCATGATGACCGATGACTCCGTAATGACATTGCATAAACAGGCGCAGAAACCGTATTCTGTCCCTATGAACTATTACGCTATTCAGGTAAGAACGCGGTGGGAAGACAAGTATATCAAACGCTTCAGAGCTTTGCACCCGGAGATTACTATCCCCATCTACTTCCCTCAGCGCAGACTTGACATCAGGCGCGAAGGGCAAATACTCAAAACCGACGCGCCAGTATTCCCCGGTTATGTCTTTATTGAGATTGATGATGAAGATTCTATCATCAACTACCACTGGGAGTTCCGCAGAACCGACGGTTTTTTCCGCTTCCTACGCTCGAATCAGGACATTCATGCCCTTACGGGTAGAGATTTAGAGGTGGTACTCCACTTTATCAAGAGGATCGGGCCTATAGCTGGCAAATCCAAGGTCTACTTTGACGAAAACTCCCGTATCGTGGTGGTGGATGGGCCGCTCATGGGACTTGAAGGGTATATCATTAAGGTTGATAAGCGAAAAGGACGGGCAAAGATCAAGCTTGACCTCTACGAGGATTCATTTGCCATTGATTTAGCTTTTGAAATGATTGAAAATTCCAATATATAAATGAATACACCCCATTTTGTTGATGACATCAAAATTCAGGGAACTTACTTCGCTGTGATCATACGCTCCCCGATTGCCCACGGACGACTCAAGGCGATTCAATGCCCGGATATGCCCAACTCTTACACCCTTATCACAGCAACGGATATACCCGGAGTGAACCAAATCGCGGACTTTCCAGTTCAGGTACTCGCTGATGATACTCTGTCGTACATTGGCGAGCCGGTCGGCATACTCACCGGCTTTGACATGCGGAAGCTGGAGGACTACGCCACCCAGTGCGAGGTGATCTGCGAAGAACTGAGTCCGGTCTTTTCAAGCGGGGAGATTCCCCCATCGCACATACTGGCGGAACGGCGCGTTAGTCTGGGCAGCGCTACTGAGCGCGAAGAGGCTGCTCAGACCGTAAGCGGCGTCTATAAAACCGGCATACAGGAACACTGGTACGCCGAGCCGCACGGCGCGGTGGCGATTCCAGCACAAGACCAACTCGTCCATGATAGCCACCCTGAAGAGAAAAACCCCCTGAACAAAATGCTTATCCATACAGCCACGCTCTGGCCCTTTCATGTCAAACGCTCAGTGTGCCAGGTACTCGGCATCCTATCAGCCGCCCTTGTGATCGAGCCTTCGCTTATCGGCCTTCATCTGGATGGAAAAATCTGGTATCCATCCCTCGTTGCCTGCCACGCGGCACTCGCGGCTCATATCATCCGGCGCCCCGTGAAACTCATGCTGACCAGAGAAGAAGATTTTCGTTATTCACCAAAGCGCAACGCTACGGTTATAAGCATAACAAGCACTATCGGGTTGAAGGAAAAAACGCTGGAAACTGATATTATGGTACATGCAGACTTGGGAGCGCAGGGTATCTTCACTGACGCAATCCTTGACTATACTTGTCTGGGAAGCCTGGGCGCTTACTCATGGCCGCGCCTTACCATGGAAGGATGTGCTTTCTCGACAAACCTACCACCGCAGGGGCCGCTTTCTGGTTTTGGTTTGGCCCAGGGCTTTTTCGCCATTGAGCGCCATGTTTCCCGTATTGCCGATAGTCTCCAGCAGGACCCGGCTGAGTGGCGAAAAAACCACGCGCTTCAAGGGCAACTGGGCATTGGCGCACCGTGTAACACGGGGTCTGATGCGCCACCCATTGCCGAGCTTATCGATAGCACCGCTGCAATGAGTGGCTATTACCGGAAATGGGCATCTTATGAGCTGCTTCGCCAGAAACGGCGCGGCAAAGCCTGGCAGGTGTGCGACGAATCGCCGCGTGGTATCGGCATCGCGGTCGCGTATCAGGGAAACGGTTTTCTATACCAGTGGAGCAAGGACGAGGCTTATGCCATTGAACTCACCCTTAATAAAAATTCCCTTGAGATACGTACCGGACTTGTCCTTTCTAACACATCCAGAGATAGCTGTGTCGAGCGTTGGCGGGGCATCGCGGCGGAAATTCTTTTGATCGATGAGGATTATATCAATGTCAGTGCGGGTAACACCGACACGGCCCCGAATTCCGGGCCAGCAAGCTGTTCCCAAAACGTGGGAACAATCACCGGCCTAGTGGAAGAAGCCTGCAATGAACTGAAGGAACGGCGGGCGAACCCGGCTGAAAGCCTTCCGCTATATACGCGACGGGTGTACTGCCCTGTGTTAAGAAGCGCGTGGGGAGAAGATAGCGGGAAACAGATTGACGAGCGGGCGCTGTCAAACCTGAGCTGGGCAGCGGCAGTGGTGGAAGTTTCCATAGACCAAGTCTCGTATATTCCGAATATACGCGGCGTCTGGCTGGGAGTGGAGGCAGGTCGCATTTTTTCCACAGAACAGGCCCGCCTCAGCCTCAAAACCTCGACCATCCATGCGCTGGGCTGGGCCGCGCACGAGGAGCTTTCCTATAAACTAGGTAAGATTCCCGATAGTCGCATGTTTGGTTATGACATTCCCTCAATCGCCGAACTGCCCTTGATTTATATTGATTTTATGAAACGTGATGTTTCTCATTGCAAGGGTATTGGGGAACTACCCTTTAGCTGCGTGCCAGCGGCATACGTTCAGGCTGTCTCTCAGGCAATGGATCACCCATTTGAGAAAATCCCCTTAACCCCTCCTGATCTGTGGAATGTTGAAAAGGCGCGTCTTCAGTCTCTACATGGGCAACTTCCGTGACTGAGTTCTTCCTGATATACTGTGAGGCAGTAAACGTATGACCATACACTGCACACTCAATGGCGAAGAACGTACATTCAATGCCAACGCAAATGAGCGACTCATCAATATACTGCGGGAAACCTTCCCGCTCACCGGCGCGAAATGCGGCTGTTTGGCCGGAAACTGCGGCGCTTGTTCCATCATCTTTAACCATAAGGTGGTTAAGGCCTGCCTTATACCCGCGTTTCAGGTACGTGGCAGTAAGCTCATTACTATAGAAGGTTTTGCTCATACCGATGAGTATCGAGACATTGTTCAGGGCTTTGCCCGCGCCGGTGTACGGAACTGCGGCTACTGCGACGCAGGCAAAATACTCACTGTGGAAACATTGCTTGTGCAAGATTCGCACCCCTCACGACTCGATATCCTAGCCAGCTTTAACGGCATTCGCTGCCGCTGTACCGAACCTGATAGCCTTATTGAGGGAGTGCTTATCGCGGCTTCAATACGCCAACTGAGGTTATATGGACGCGCCATTTAATCAAGTTCCCCCTCTCACCACGTGGGAAGGGCTTTTCAACTTCTGGAACAGTAACCCTGACGCGGTTCCTTTTGCCGGCGGTATTCAATTCCTCCGCTTCCAGGGCAAACGGGCGCCAATACTCCCGCGTAAGCTCATTTCGCTTGAGGATATTGAGGAACTGCACCGCGTTACCCGAACCGAACAGTACCTTGAGCTTGGGGCTATGGTGCGCCTGAGTGAGATTATCCATCTGGGTACAATAGTTCCTGAGATACTCAGAAAGTGTCTTGAGGGGATTGCTGGCCCGCAGATTAGAAACAGCGCCACCATTGGCGGAAACATCTGCACCACAATCAATCACATGGATTCTTGCGCCGCGCTTATTGCTTTGGACGCCCGCTACGAGCTGCGCTCCATGGCTTCCGCGCCGCCTGCGTCGTTTACGCTATCTTCATTGTTTTCTACGCAATCTTCAACGCGCTGGATAGCCGCGTCGCGCTTCATGCCCGCGTCTCTCGCCCCCCGTGAACTGCTCACGCGGATCCGCATCCCCCTTGAACCGTGGAACTATTCGTTATACCGGAAGTTCCGGCGCTCTGCTCTGGATAACACGGACCCTGACGCGGGGGTTATTGTCCTGCTTCTCAGAAACCAGAAAGACATTCTCTCCGACATCAGGATCGTGTTCGCCGGCAGTACCGTGCTTGAGGATAAGCGCACCGAGAGCCTGTTGAGTGGGAAACACCTGCCGTTGAGCCGTAAAGATGCCCACGCCGCCATCGCGCAATGGGAAACCTGTCTTGCGACACTCCCGCCGGAACAGAGCTTTATACGCACCCAGTTGTCAAACTTCGTTACAACCACTCTGCTGGAACTGCTTGATTAGCAATAAGTGTGATCTTTTTACTAAAGGCCCGAAATAGTAGTCCGATATATAAACTATTGGGAGGGGATAAACCCTTAAATACAAGACGGTGCGCACACTGACGTCCAGGCGCACCGTCTTTTGTTTTTAAAGCGCCTGTTGGTAATGGCCAAGGAAAAGGCGCATACGGTTAAACGCATCAATGAGGGTTTCCTTGTCAGGCAAAAAGACCACGCGGAAGTGATCAGGCACATTCCAGTTAAAGCCCGTACCCTGCACGAGGAGCAGGTGTTTTTCTTTGAGCAAGTCCATAACAAAACGCTCATCGTCGCGGATGTTGAAACGCGCCGTATCAATGCGGGGAAAACAGTAGAGCGCCCCCTTGGGCATAACCACCGAAAGCCCCGGAATGGCGTTGATGAGGCTCACTGCCACATCCCGCTGCTCCTTGAGCCTGCCTCCGGGCATGGTGAGGTCGTTGATACTCTGATAGCCGCCAAGCGCGGTCTGTATACCGAATTGAGCCGGTACATTCGGACAAACCCGCATATTGCTAAGCATCTCCAGCCCCTCGCGGTAGCCAGCGGCCAGCTTCTTGTTACCTGACAGCACCATCCAGCCAGCGCGGAAACCCGCCGACCGGTACGCCTTAGATAAGCCGTTAAAGCTCACATTCAGAACCTCCGGCTCTATCGTGGCCATAGTTGTATGCTTTACCCCGTCATACACAATGCGGTCGTAAATCTCGTCAGCATAGATAATCAACCCATGCTCCACAGCAATGTGGGCAATGCCTTCAAGCACTTCGCGCTCATACACCGCGCCAGTGGGGTTGTTTGGGTTAATTACCACAATGGCTTTGGTTCGAGGCGTTACCTTACCGGCTATGTCCTGAAGGTCGGGATTCCAGCCCGCGCCCTCATCGCAGTAGTAATGCACCGCTTTACCGCCAGAAAGCGTTATCGCCGCAGTCCACAGCGGATAGTCCGGCGCAGGCACCAATACCTCGTCGCCCGTGTCCAGCAGTCCCTGCATGGATATCATAATGAGTTCACTCACCCCATTACCAATAAAAATATCCTCAATACCCACGTCCATGACGCCCTTGTTCTGGAAATCGTGCATGACAGCCTTTCTCGCCGCAAAAAGCCCCTGCGAATCACAGTAGCCCTGCGCGTTTTGTAGGTTGAAGATAATATCATGGATGATCTCGTCCGGCGCGTTAAAGCCAAACGCCGCGGGATTCCCTATATTGAGCTTGAGAATACGAAGCCCTTCCTCCTCCATGAGCTTTGCCTCTTTCAATACCGGCCCCCGAATGTCGTAACACACATCACTCAGTTTTATAGATTTCTCGAATGTTCTCAATGTTGCCTCCTTATGCTGAATACCTTAGTGATTCTTGCCTTTCTATCGGTTCTTTTTGATCGTAAACCTGACCGGATAACGGTAGCGCGTGCCAACCGCTTTACCATTGGCCTCTGCGGGCGTGGCTTTGACGCCCCGGAAAGCGTTAAGCGCGGCTTCAGCAAAACCGCGTTCAGGCGGGTCTTCTTTAAGCACCTCAATTCGCTGTATGTTCCCCTGAGCGTCAATGAACATGTCCAGAATGACCAGGCCCTCAACGCCGGAACGCTGGGCAATCGGTGGATATACAAGCTGATCACGAACCTGAGCAGAAAACTTCGGGGTTTGGGAAATTTTATGCGCCGGAAGGTACTCAATCTCCTGCGTCTCTACTACCGGACGCGATACGGATGAGACAACGGTCTGCTGCGGAACCACATCAACGGCTTTCATGTTCGCCGCGACTGCTTCCACTGTGTTCTGCTCGCTCGGCGGCGCCGCTTCTTGAGGCGGCGGGGCTGGCGGCGTTTCTTCCTGAACGTCAACCAGCTTCATAATGTCCGCAACCGGCTCAGCTTCACCAGCAATGGTATTCATGGTAAACACCAGAAAGAAGATGAGGCAGACGTGCAGAATCGCCACGGCTGGAAACACAGCGAGCTTGATTTTTTTCATGTTAATCATGTTGTTTTTGTTCCTTAAAAGGAGTATTGAGGTTCATCAATGACATATTGAACTTCGTTAAGGGCGTATTGTAGTTCATCGAGGACATATTGAACTTCGGCAAGGGCGTATTGAGGTTCATTGAGGATGTATTGAGCTTCGTTAAGGGCGTATTGAGGTTCATCAAGGACATATTGAGCTTCGTCAAGGGTGTATTGAGGTTCATCAAGGACATATTGAGCTTCGTCAAGGGTGTATTGAGCTTCGTCAAGGGTGTATTGAACTTCGATAAGGTCAGATTGTGGTTCATCAAGGGCATATTGAGCTTCAGCAAGGGCGTATTGAACTTCGATAAGGTCAGATTGTGGTTCATCAAGGGCATATTGAGCTTCAGCAAGGGCGTATTGAACTTCGATAAGGTCAGATTGTGGTTCATTGAGGACATATTGAACTTCGGCAAGGGCATATTGTAGTTCGCTGTGGTCCGGTTGAAGTTCAGCGGATACCGATTGAGATTCACCAGAGGCAGATTGAACTTCGGAAAAGGCCGATTGAATTCTGGCGAAGGACGACTGGAGTCTGGCGGGGGCAGATTGAGATTCACCAGAGGCAGATTGGAGTTCAGCAAAGGCCGACTGGGGTCTGGCGGTGGCAGATTGAACTTCAGAAAAGGCCGATTGAATTCTGGCGGAGGACGACTGGAGTCTGGCGGGGGCAGATTGAGATTCACCAGAGGCAGATTGGAGTTGCTCAACCTTGATCTGACCCGCGAAAATCTTAGGGCGTATGGAAAATTTATCCTTTTGGGTTTGCCGAATAAAACAGCCATTGTTCAAAGCGGCGTAATATACCTCTGCCATAGTCTCTCCCAGATACAATAGTCAGAATTCACCAGATATTATAGTAGTTATATTATTAGTATTGGTACTCTAGGTTCATACAGATGATTTGTCAAGCGTGCGCATTGGTTCGCGTGTGATGGCTTATGTTTAGGAGCTTCAGAGCAGCCTGTTGAACTGGCCGTTTTAGTTTCACTGAGAGGCATTACAGTGGCGTAACAATAACGCGGCGTGGCTTGCAATCAATAGTAAAGTAGGCCATGCTCATAAAAAAGTGAGTATCTAAAAAAATGCAATTACCTTGGACAAAAAGCCGTTCCGCGCTAATCCTCGCGGCGGCAGAGGGCCGGCGTTTCCGTTTCATCCTGTGTTGTCTTGCCACAATCGGAACCGTCTCTTTTTCTTTTGTAACCCCCCAAATCATCAGATATACCATTGATTCGGTGATTGGTTCAGCGCCTTTTGACGCTCCGGCATTGGTCTTGCGTCTGCTTGACGCGCTGGGGGGCGCTGTCATGCTGCGGCAAAACCTCTGGATGTGCGCCCTGTTCATCATCGCGGTGGCTGTCTGCTCTGGAGCTTTTAACATCGTGAGAAAATATACCTGTATGGAGATTGGGGAAACAATCGCATGGCGACTGAGGAACACGCTTTACGGCCATATCCAGAGACTGCCCTACGACTGGCACGTAAGCTGCCAGACTGGGGACATCATCCAGCGCTGTACTTCAGATGTAGACACCATCCGTAACTTTATCCAAAACCAGCTGGGCGAGTTACTGCGTACCTTCTGCGTCTTTACTATTGCCCTTATCCTGATGTTTTCTATGGATGTCTTTATGACCATAGTGGCGCTTGTATTGGTTCCCTTTATTGTGGTGTTTTCGATTATGTACTTCCGGCGTGTTGCCGAGCAGTTTGCCAAAGCTGACGCTGCAGAGGGAGCCATGCAAGCCTGCGCTCAGGAAAACTATACTGGTGTGCGGGTGGTGCGTGCCTTTGGCCGGGAATCCTTTGAGGTTGAGCGTTTTTCGGAAAAGACTAAGGCTTACGCGGACATTTGGCAGCATATTGGTAAGATGCTTGGGCTGTTCTGGGGCGCCGGTGATTTGATGAGCGGCCTGCAGCTTGTCATTATGGTAACGGCCGGCATTTATCGAGGCGCACGCGGCGATCTTTCCCCCGGAACCTTCCTTGCCTTCTACACCTACTGCAACTGGATGATCTGGCCGGTACGGCAGCTTGGCCGTATACTCTCTGATCTTTCCAAGACAATGGTTGCTGTTGGCCGCGTGCGAGATGTTCTTCAGGCTGAGCCGGAAATCGACGTTGCAAGTTCTCTGACACCCGCAATCAAGGGCGAACTTCGTTTTGACAAGGTTAGTTTTGCTTATGGGAAAAACGAGCCGGTCTTACGGGATATTTCGTTTACCGTGAAGCCGGGCAACACCCTTGCCATACTTGGCGGAACTGGTTCCGGGAAATCGTCGCTGGTGCATCTGCTCAGCCGCCTCTACGACGTAGGCGAACACAGTGGCTGTATAAGCATTGACGGCGTGGACATACGCCGTATAGCCCGCCATCACCTCCGCCGTTACATTGGTCTTTGCCTTCAGGAACCGTTCCTTTTTTCCAAGACCATACAAGAAAACATCGCGGTTCACGGCGCGGCAATAGAAGAGGTCAGGAGCGCCGCTGCGGTGGCTCAGGTTGACGAGACCATCATGGAATTTGCCAATGGCTATGACACCGTGATTGGCGAGCGCGGCGTTACCCTTTCAGGCGGCCAGAAGCAGCGCGTTGCCATAGCGCGTATGCTTGCCGCGAATCCGCCGGTGATGATTTTTGATGATAGCCTTTCAGCGGTGGACACGGAGACTGACGCGAACATCCGCGCCGGTCTCCGCAGGCGTGTTAAAGACGCGGCTGTAATCATCATCTCCCACCGCATTTCCAGTCTGATGCAGGCCGACCACATACTGGTGCTGAAAGACGGAACCGTGGAAGAGCTTGGTTCCCACGCTGAACTCATGGCAAGAAACGGCAGTTACCGCCGTATCTTCGAGCTGCAAAGCGATAACAAGGCGGAATCCCGCGACGCCTGAGTGGGCGCGGTCTGGCACTACGAGCCTGACGAGGTATAGTGTCTGACACCCAAGCGCCAGATAAGCGCGCAGGGCGCGAGAAAGAGTATGCCCAGAAGAGGTATAAGCATATACAGCATGGATTCGGCGCGGCCTGTGATGTACAAAAGCGGCAGGTAGTTGATACAGCCGAAGGGAATGATGAACGTAAAGAAACGCTGTACCCACTTCCCGTACACAGGCAGTGGGTAAGCGGCGAGTTCACGACCGCCGTCTGTGAAAATGTTGATGAACTCAAGCCCTTCCAGCGTGAAGAAGCACACAGTCGCGCCCAGAATGAATATGCCCATAAAGACCGCGATGCCGCCGCTTATCATAAAGATGAGCGTGATGACTTTTGGACCTGTCCAGTCAACAGTCATAAGAGGAATGGCAATAACCAGAACCACAATGCTCTGCAAGAGCTTGCCTATGCGGGAGATTTCAAAGCCCGCGCCAAGCACTTGCAAAAGCGTAGACCGGGGCCGGAGCAGTATGCGGTCAAAATCGCCGCGAATGACCAGACCGGAAAACGTATCAAAGCCACGCGCAATACATTCGGTTATGGAAAAAGCCATGTTTGTTACCGCGAAACAGAGGCATACCTCAGAAAAGGTCCAGCCGTCGATAGTACCAAAGCGTTCAAACAGGAACGAGATACTGAGAAACGAAAAGAACGCGACAAAAAACTGACCCAGTGTCATAAGCAAGGTTGAAATCCGGTATTGCATAAGCGAGCGCAGGTGCATAGCGATGTATTTTAGATAAAGCATGACTCATCCTCCCTGTACCACAAGCCGTCTCTGAATCCCGCGAAATGCCAAGCCGCCGCTTATGGTCAAAAACATTATCCAGCATAGCTGTATGCCTAACCCTACGAGCGCCTCAGTTCCGGCAATATGGCCGCTGTATACGCGAAACGGGAAGTCGGCCATATAACGAAAGGGCAGCAAGGCCAGGACACGTTGTAAAGAATCAGGCATCAGAGGTATGGGAATCAATGCGCCCATGAGAAAGTCTGAAGCAACGCTAATGATAAGGCGACTGTAGGAGTTAAGGGTAATAAAGGTAAGAAGGTAGATAAACATGGAAAGTGCTACGACCAGAAACACGGCAAAGGCCAGCGCCAGCAGGAAATAGGCGGCGGCCTGTGGGCTGGGCGGCAGGTGAAAACAAAACGGTTCAGGCAATAAGGCGGCAATCACGAGAATAGGCACACAGCGCAGGGCAGCGCGGGAAAGCCGGAGCGCGAGGAGTCGCGCAAACCAGAAAGAGTACAGGTCCAAAGGGCGACACAGTTCATAGGCCACATCGCCCTTTACTACCATGTCGAGCAGGCTGTTATCCTGCATCCAAAGCATCACAAGCGCCAGAAACGCCTGCCGCAGCCAAATGAGGTCGGCGAGTTGGCCGTAGGCAATGGGCGCGGGTGCTGACGCGCTTCGGTAAAAGGCGGCGTATACGAGGAGTTCGATGCCACCCCAGAAGAACTGCGTAGCAATGCCCGCCCAGGCTGCGGCGCGGTACTGCATACCCGCGATGAGGCGCATCCTGAAGATAGCCCAATACGCGCTGAAATGACCTCTCCGCTTCATAGATTCCGGTCCTGATAAAGCGCGGCAATACTGCGCCCACCATCATGGTCATAGCGTTCCCGCAGCCAAATGAGGTCGGCGAGTTGGCCGTAGGCAATGGGCGCGGGTGCTGACGCGCTTCGATAAAAGGCGGCGTATACGAGGAGTTCTATGCCGCCCCAGAAGAACTGCGTAGCAATGCCTGCCCAAGCTGCGGCGCGGTACTGCATACCCGCGATGAGGCGCATCCTGAAGATAGCCCAATACGCGCTGAAATGATATTCCCGCTTCATAGATTCCGGTCCTGATAAAGCGCGGCAATAATCTCCTCAATACTACGCCCGCCGTCATGGTCATAGCGTTCCCGAATCCCTGCCAGAGAACCGTCGTAGCGTATCTTCCCCGCGTCAATGAGCAGGATTCGGTCGGTGAGCGCCTCTATGTCATCCATGTCGTGCGAGGTGAGGATAACCGTGATCTTGCGCGTTTGGTTAAGCCGCGCAATAAAGGCGCGGGTCGCCAGCTTTGAGATCGCGTCAAGCCCAATAGTCGGCTCGTCCAGAAACAGCACTGCTGGTTTGTGCAGGAGCGAGGCGGCAATCTCACAACGCATTCGCTGACCCAAACTGAGTTGACGCAGCGGCACAGCCAGAAGCTCTGCCAGTTCCAGCACATCAGTCAATTCCGCCAGCGTTTCATCAAACTGCGGCTGGGGAATCCGGTAAATGTCCCTCAATAGCTCAAACGAATCCTGAACCGGCACATCCCACCAAAGCTGGATTCGCTGACCGAACACCACCCCGATATGCGACACATAGGAGACGCGGTTCTTCCACGGGGTAACGCCCAGAACCGTACACTGGCCTGAGTCGGGAACCAGAATTCCACTCATAATCTTGATGGCTGTGGACTTGCCCGCGCCATTTGGCCCGATGAAGCCTACGATTTCGCCGGCTTCAACCGTGAAGGAAATGCCGGCAAGGGCGTGTTTTTCCTCGTACTGCCGGTGAAAAAGCGCCTTTGCCGCCGCCACTACGCCTTTTTCACGCCTAGCCACGCGAAACGTTTTGTGTATATCCCTTAACTCTATCATCAGGGCGCGTACCTCACATTGGAATGACAGGGCAGCCTAGCTGTACCCTCGGAACTAAACACGATACTCTCAGAGCTAAACATAATATGCTCGGAGCTAAACATAATACGCTCGGAACTAAACGCGGTAGCTTCGGAGCTAAACACGATACTCTCGGAGCTAAACATAATACGCTCGGAACTAAACGCAATACTCTCGGAGCTAAACATAATACGCTCGGAACTAAACGCAATACTCTCGGAGCTAAACACAATATGCTCGGAACTGAACGCAATACTCTCGGAGCTAAACACGATACGCTCGGAACCAAACATAATACGCTCAGAGCTAAACATAATACGCTCGAAGCTAAACACGATACGCTCGGAACCAAACGCAATACGCTCGGAGCTAAACATAATACGCTCGGAACTAAACGCACTAGGCTCGGAACCAAACACAATACGCTCGGAGCTAAACACGATACACTCGGAACCAAACGCAATACGCTCAGAGCTAAACAACGCTTAGGCTCGAAGCATACCGCGCTAGGCTCGGAGCTAAACACCGGCTACTAACTTAACCGTGAAACCTACAATGAGCGGAATGATCAGATTGTCGTAGTCCCTGATCGGCAGAGCCTCCGCAAGCGTGGCGCTTATGGCGGCGCTCAGGGCGATTTTGTAATCCCAGCAAACGTAGTAGGCGGCAAGGAACACCGCCATAAAGCAGGCAATGGAACCTTCGAGGCTTTTGCCGCGCAGGAATGCGGGACGATAGCGGCCAAAGAGCTTGCCGACGAGACTAGCAACGCCATCGCCAAAGGCCAGCGCATAAATGGCAATGGTAGCGGCGGGCGACGGGTAGAGCAGGAGGGAAAGCAGTGCGCCAAGGCCCAGCGTAACTGGCCCCAGCACGAACCGCCCCTTATCGCGGGTGCGCGACGCCATATTAGTAATGGAAGAGATGAGGGGAACATTGATGCCTGAAAGACGCAGGTATTCTACCCATGTGTAAAACAGCGTGCCAGCCATAAGGAAAATCATGGTGAGCGGATGGTTAAGCTCCGCAAGCGTAGGGCTTAACGCGATAAGAAAATGTATCGCTTTCCTGATGATTTCAGTCTTTACTTCATGGAAGTTGATTACCCTCGTATGTACTTTTGGCAGTTGAACCACTAATACTTCCTGTCGCGTTTTTTCCACTTCTATCTCCATACCGGTACTATAGCATAGCCTGTGCCAGTCCAGCTCACTACCTCTAATAGTGTAGATATAGCACATGTTCTTTTGAAATACACTATATATAGAGTATAAGACTTATATTACGCTTTTTCGCAACACTGTCTGTCTACAAAAACAGACAGTGTTAGTTCAAAAAAAACTACTCCGGCTGCGTTTTGCACTGAGCCACAATTTCCGCGATCACGCGATCCGCATCCTCGTAAGCGACTTGGCAGCCTCCCACCTGGCGATGGCCGCCGCCGCCGTACTTGAGCAGCAGACTGCCCACATCAAGCGTGGCGGTTTTGGTGATGATGCTATACCCCACATTGATTGCACAGTTAGCCTTGTCCTTGCCGTCCATCACCCAGATGGAGATGTTCTGCTCAGGGAAAAGGGTGTAAATCAGGAAGCGATTCCCCGCGTATATTGGATCAACGTTTCGTACATCGACCATGATCACGTTATCCTCAGCGCGGGCATATTTTTGCATCATCTCGCGGTACAGTTTGTCCTGCTCGAAGTACACATCAATGCGCTCTTTCACATCGCTCATGGCCAGGATTTCGTCGATGCTTTTGGTGATACAGGCTTTTGCCAGCATTTCCATGAGCGCATAATTGCTGATGGTAAAGTTCTTGAACCTGCCAAGACCGGTGCGGGGATCCATGATGAAGCCTAAAAGTATCCAGCCACTAGGGTTGAGTACCTCGGCCTGTGTCAAATCGGCTGAATCCACCTTATCCACATAGTGAACCATCTCAGCGAAATGCCCCAGTTTCTTCTTACCGCCATAATAGTGGTACACCACATGGGCGCAGCTTGGGGCTTTCCGGCACACGCCTTCAAAGAACACCTTGCTCCCCAGACGTTCTGTTTCGCTGGAGTGGTGATCGAACCACAGCTTGCACCCTTTGACATAGGGAACATTGGCAAGCACATCGTTATTCGTAACGTTCACAAGCCCGTCCTGAAGGTCCTTGGGGTGAACGAACTTCCATTCGTCAATCAGCCCCAGAGACTCCAGTAACGCGCCGCAGGCTAATCCGTCAAAATCGGATCTGGTTAATAAGCGCATAACACCTCCACTTAGTTTCGCAAAATCAGGTTTGTTCGTAGTCAATGAACAAACCCAATATTATAAAAGAAATCTACTTTCGCCTAGTTTCCTCTCTGCGGGGTGCTGCGCGGTGTCCAGGCATTTCGTACAATAAGTGAGCAGCGCGCCGCGCCGTTCATTCCGATACTGAAATTATGGAAACAATTCGCTCCAGTGTAACAAAGAGCATTGGTATTTTGACCAGCGGTGGGGATTGCCCAGGTCTGAACGCGGCCATACGGGGTGTGTGCCGTGCCGCTCACGACCGCTACGCGATGAACATACTCGGCATTGCCAATGGGTATCGCGGCCTGATCGAAGGAGACGCCCGCCTCCTCAAGCCGGAAGACTTTTCCGGCATACTCACGCGGGGCGGAACCATTCTAGGGACAAGCCGCGAGAAGCCGTTTAAGAAAGGCTCTAACGACGAGCTGGAAAAAGATTTTACTGAAGATAAGGTTATTGCCATCAAGGAAAACTATCACAGGCTCAAGCTGGACTGTCTGGTTATCCTCGGCGGCAATGGAACCAACACCACCGGACACCTGCTTAGGCAGGAGGGGCTGAATGTAATCGGGCTTCCTAAAACCATAGATAACGATATTCAGGGAACCGACCTCACGTTTGGCTTTAATTCCGCACTTTCGATAGGAACCGAAGCAATAGACCGGCTCCATTCCACGGCGCAGAGCCATAACCGCGTCATGGTGATTGAGCTTATGGGGCATAAAACCGGCTGGCTTGCCCTGTACGCGGGTGTCGCGGGCGGCGGCGACGTGATTCTGATACCGGAAATTCCTTACGACATTAAGGTTATTGGCCGCCACCTCCTTGAGCGCACCCGGAGCGGCAAAACTTTTGCTATTGTGGTAGTGGCGGAAGGCGCGTTATCACGCAAAGAGGCTGACATGGACAAGAAGGAACGCAAGCGTTACCGTGAGGAGACAGTAACACCGTCCATTGCCTATCGGGTGGCGCGTGAAATTGAGGATGAAACCGGCATGACCACGCGGGCTACGGTGCTTGGGTATGTGCAGCGGGGCGGCATTCCCAGCGCTTCCGACCGCGTACTTGCCACAAGCTTTGGAACCGCCGCCGCTGATCTGCTGGCGCGTGGAGAATATGGCAGAATGGTCGCCCTTATTGGCAATGAGATAAGCTCGGTTGACCTGAGCGTACCAGCGGATAAAACCAAGCTGGTTCCCCATTCCCACTACATGCTTGATACCGCGCTTGCTGTGGGAACCTGTCTTGGACAATAGCTAAGAAATGAATTGAAAACGCAAGTAAGAAGACAAGAATTGATCAAAAGTCAGCAAGAAATGAGAAGCACTCCGGCGCTTCTGGCTTCATACTTATTGTATGGTAAAGATTCAGGACATTCAAATACGAGACCCCTTTATACTCCGCGACGGCGAGTTCCTGTATCTCTTTGGGTCAACTGATAAAGATATCTGGGGAGCGGACGCGGTTGGTTTTGACGTATATGTCAGCAAGGGAGACCTTGGGTCATTCGAGGGGCCGTTTCCGGCGTTCAGACCACCCGCTGGATTCTGGGCAACGCGGAACTTCTGGGCGTCGGAGGTACACATCTGGCATGGCGTCTTCTACATGTTTGCCACGTTTAAGCCCAATGAGGGACGGCGGGGAACCGCAATACTCAGATCAACCAATCCCCTTGGGCCGTTTCAGCCCTGGAGCGCTGGTCCGGTTACACCGCGTGACTGGGAATGTCTTGACGGGACCCTGTTTATTGATCGGGGCAAGCCGTGGATGGTGTTCTGCCACGAATGGCAGCAGGTGGGCGATGGTGAGATGTGCCTCATGCCCTTATCGCCAGACCTGCGTTGGGCAAGCGCCGCGCCGCGCCTACTCTTCCACGCCAGCGACGCGCCCTGGACCCGGCCTCTGCACGGACGCGATTCAGGCAACTACGTTACTGACGGGCCTTTTGTGTATACCGCGAAAAACGGCGACCTGCTCCTGCTATGGTCATCGTTCAACGAGGCGGGACAGTACAGCATCGGCGTTTCCACATCGGAAAGCGGCAATATCACCGGCCCGTGGCGACATCAGGCTGAACCACTGTATGCCGCAGATGGGGGACATGGCATGGTGTTCCACACCGTAGACGGCAAGCTCTACCTCGCCATTCATACGCCGAATAAAACGCCTCATGAACGCCCCATCTTCATTGAGCTGAGTGAACAAGACGGAGTCTTGTCCGTAACGAATAACATCATCGCATAGAAGGAGTATGGCATGGCTTTGAGAAAAAACGTGATACTCGACAATATAACATCGTACCTCTTTATGGCTCCCTGGCTACTGGGATTCTTTGTACTCACGCTGTACCCAATGATCTTCTCACTGTACCTGTCATTCACCCAGTACAACATACTCCAGCCGCCGCAGTGGGTTGGGTGGCGGAACTTCTTTGTGATGTTTGTGGGAAATAGCCAGTACCCCAAAGACACCCGCTTCCTGAACTCGCTCTTTGTTACGCTGCGCTTTGTGTTTATCTCAGTGCCGCTGAAGCTGCTCTTTGCCCTAGCGGTCGCCATGCTGATGAACCAGAAGCTCCGCCTCATCCCCTTCTACCGTACGATCTATTATATCCCCACACTGCTCGGCGGGTCCGTGGCCATTGCGGTGCTGTGGCGCAGGCTCTTTGCTGGAGACGGAGCGATCAATACCATTCTCAAGGTAATCGGATTTGTGAATCCGCCCTCATGGATATCCACCCCAAAGTACGCCCTGGGAACCCTGATCATCCTCGCGGTGTGGCAATTCGGGTCGCCCATGATCATTTTCCTCGCGGGGCTGAAACAGATACCCCATGAATACTACGAGGCGGCAAGTGTGGACGGGGCAAGCCCGCCCCGGCAGTTCTTCGCCATCACATTGCCGAGCCTTTCGCCGATCATTTTCTTCAATATGGTTATGCAGATGATCAGCGCGTTCCAGTCTTTTACCCAGGCGTTCATTGTTTCGGGCGGTAACGGCGGACCGGTTGATTCCACCATGTTCTACAGCCTCTACCTCTATCTACGGGGTTTCGCGTGGACTGAGATGGGTTACGCTTCAGCTATGGCGTGGTTCCTGCTCCTGATCATCGCCGTGCTTACCGCGCTTTCCTTCAAGCTGTCGGGTTCGCTCGTCTCCTACGGCAGCGGCGAATAGTTTTATAGTAAGGGAAAAAGGAGAGCAGAGATGATCAGAAAAACGAAAGAGCTTATCAGCGCGGGTGTTGCCAATGTCATCATTATTATATTCGGTGTAGTGATGTTGTATCCGGTCATCTGGCTTATTATGGCGTCGTTCAAGCAGGGTACCCAGATATTCAGCGATCCAAGCCTTCTCCCCAAAACGTGGACTATCCAGAACTACGTTGAGGGCTGGAAAGGCATCGGCATAGTGGGTTTTGGCACCTTTATCAGAAATTCATTTTTTGTCTGCATTATGTGCGTGATATGTAACGCGATATTCTGCTCAATTACCGCGTATGCCTTTGGACGGCTGAAATTTGCGGGCAGGAATATCTGGTTCGCCATTATGATGATTACGCTGATGCTGCCAACCCACGTAACAACCATTCCCCGCTACATCATTTTCCGTATGTTTGGCTGGATTAATACCTATCTGCCCCTGGTCATGCCGAAAATCTTTGCTACGGACGCCTTCTTTATTTTTCTGCTCGTGCAGTTTATCCGCGGGCTTCCCAAAGACTTGGATGAATCCGCGAGGATCGATGGCTGTGATAAATTCGGCATTTACCTCAAAATTGTGCTGCCGCTCAGTGTTCCGGCATTGATCACCACAGTGCTGTTTACGTTCCTGTGGACCTGGGACGACTTTTTTAACCAGTTGCTCTACCTCAACTCGCCTGAGATGTACACCGTTCCGATGGGGCTTAGGCTCTTTATTGACGCATCGGGCATATCATCATGGGGGGCGATGTTCGCCATGTCGGTAGTTTCCCTCTTGCCAAGCTTTATCCTCTTCTTTACGCTGCAAAAATATTTTGTACAGGGTATCGCTACAACTGGCATGAAGGGTTAATCACTTTGGTATTAAGGGCAGGCGTGTATACGACCAGCCTTTGATAAATATACAATTTTCACTTCTTAGGAGGAAAACATGAAGAAAATTGCATTCGTACTGATCGCGCTTATGACTACAAGCGCGATGCTTTTCGCCGGTGGGACTAGACAGGGTTCCACGTCTTCGCCATCAACAGGTAGCGCCACAACAGCGGGAACGACAACCGTCCGCTGGGCATTCTGGGGTAACTCCACACGTATCGAGCTGACCCAGAAGGCCATCGACCTGTATCAGAGCCAGAACCCCGGCGTGCAGATTCACGCCGAACCGTATGACGGGAACAGCACTGAGCTTCAGACCGTCATGACGCAAATCGCCGGTGGAAACGCCCCCGACATCATCCAGATGGGCGGCAACTGGCCTGATCTCGTGTCCCAGACGCTTCCGCTTGAAACCTATGCGGGAACGCTCCTCGACACCAAGAACATCGATCAGGGCGCCCTGGATATGGTCAGCCAGAACGGGCATATCTACGGTATCTCCGTAGGCAACACCTATCTGGGTCTTGTGTACAACAAGAGCCTGCTCCAGCGCGTTGGCGCGCCGCTTCCCCAGAACAACATGAGCTACGATGAGCTGCGTGAGTATCTCGCGTCGATCAAGCCCCTGCTGCCCGAGGGCGTCTACCCGATGATGGATGTGGGATTCACGTCCCAGGGCGAGACGTATTTCGGACACTACCTCCGCACAAGGGGCGTGGTTTCCTATGACGCGGCAGCCAAGACCACGCAGGTTACGGCGGCAATCATCAAGGACTACCTCGACATGTTCGCGGACTATCGCGCCAATGGGCTTATCCCGTCAGCGGATGTCGCGGCGCAGTACGCGGAATCCAACTCCGATAGCTCGGCCCTGGTTGCGGGCAAAGTCGCCATCACCTTTATCGCGGCAAGCCAGCTCAGTGGCTATGAGGCGTCCCTGGCCGATGAGCTTGATCTCATCACAATGCCGGGAGCGAATGTTCAGAACAAGGCGCACTGGGCGCAGCTCAGTCAGGTTATGATGGTAAACAAGGACTCAAAAAACGCGGACGCGGCGGTCAAGTTTATCAACTGGATCGTAACGAGCCCTGACGCGGGCAAGATACTCGGCACAAACCGCGGTATATCCGCGTCCAGTACCTATCGAGCCGGCGTTGAAGCCAACCCGACCGACGCCAAAATTCTCGCCTTGGCATCCGCCATTGGCGATTTCCTCTCCCCTGAATCCGACCATTTCCCCAATGACGCGGAGCTGGTCAGTCAGGAGTTTCTTATTTACCAGAGCGTGTATTTTGATCAGCTTGACACCACGCAGGGCGCGCAAAGACTGTATGACGAGCGCATCCGCTTGATGAACAAGTAAACGAGGCACGTACCTACAAGCGCACCCGCCAAAGCGGGTCTCGCGCTTGTAGGTAATAGGCTGAAAGCAAAAAAAGTTTATGTTGTAGAGCGGGGCGCGGCAAATATCATTGAGGTATCTGATACAAGCGGTACGTTGAAATAAGCGGAAGCCTCCATAACACAAGGGCGGAAGCTCTTTATATTGAATTTCTATTTTTAAAATCAAAACATACAGTTGGCACAAACAACAGGGGAAGCAGTTCAGGTGATACGGGCAATGCGCTGGCTATGGCCATGTTCACGGTAAGGGCGCCCGCGACTCCCCTGAACTGGCCGCCCTGCTTTCGCCACAGAACGGCCATCTCTCATGCTGCCATTGCGTATGTATCAGGGAATAATCGCCTCTACAATCGCGCTGAAGGGGCCTTTTTCTCCTTCCCGCGCAATTTCCCAGCAGCCCACCATGTAGACGCGCTTGCCCCGGTCCTGCTCGTCAAACTCCAGAATGAGGGGCGATTTGGTGTCAAAGGCGGAGTGGATCAGTTCCTCGATGCTCATGGGCGGATGGTCCAGGATAGCCCAGCACACTTCGAGACCGTGGACACCATCAGGCTTACCCCGGCGCCCGCTCTTTTCGTCCTTGTAATAGATGATGAGGCGGCGGATGGTGCTGGTGTCAATGATAAGCTGAGGACTGGTCGTGGGAACCGCTATGGGACTGTGGGTACTTTTCTTGTTGTGAATGGCCATGTTGTCCCGGTCTTCGTTGGTTACCGGGTCATAGCGGAGAAAGCGGTTTATGAATTCCCGCAGCACAGTCTCGGAACTTTGACGGACGCGGTTCTTTTCCGCTGTCTGCACCGGACTGTGGGGAACTTTAGTCGGCTTGTAGGCCGCTGTCCATGCGTCATACGCGCCGCGCAGTTCTTGGCGAGACGCCTGGACGATGTGATTCCACACAGGGGGAGTCGCATCGCATTTCTGGTCAACAAAATTGACGATGTTCCCGAAGAACACGTCAAATTCTACGTCGCTCGAAGGTAGGTTATCGGGCATGTTAATTTCCTCCTGATATTGATAATGATATACTTTTATAACTTTGACAAGTACCGCCAGAACATAAATGATTTTTTCCCAGACGCCAGCCACCCACTCCTGAGAATACGCCACTCCCTCTAAGGAACAAGCTATTCCCTCCTGAGAATAAGCGCCCCGCTCCCAGACGCCAATGACTCGCTCCTAGAAGTGAGCCACTCGCTCCTAGAAGTGAATCATCCGCTCCTAGAAGTGAGCCATCCGCTCCTAGAAGTGAATGACCCGCTCCCAGACGCCAGCGATTCAATCCTAGACGCCAATGACTTGCTCCTGGGAGTAAGCGCCACACTGTCAGCACGTTAAGCGCATGGTCAAGGAACATGGTCCACAGATTACCCATATTACGCAGGTTTTTCATACTTATCCGCCCGGTCTCTGACACCGAACACGGTTACTTACCAATGGCGCGTCTTTTCTTGGTCAGGCGCGTGGGCGTGTACACAGACCTGTTTGCCGGTAGCTGTGGAGGAAGCGGGCCGTGCCTACACCTGCGCCCGGTCTCTGACGCCTCACACGGATACTTAGCAATGGCGCGTCTTTTCTTGGTCAGGCGCGTGGGCTTGGACATAGACCTGCTTGCCGGTAGCTGTGGAGGAAGCGGGCCGCGCCTACACCTCCGCCCGGTCTCTGACACCGAACATGGTTACTTAGCACTGGCGCGTCTTTTCTTGGTCAGGCGTGCGGACTTGTACACAGACCTGTTTGCCGGTAGCTGTGGAGGAAGCGGGCCGCGCCTCCACCTGCGGCGCGGCTTTTGGCGCGGAGCGCCGCGCCCGTCTGGTACACGTACCATTGAAGTATCCCGCCGCGCATGGCGTAGAACGCTCCATCCCCGTGCGCCAAAATTTTTTGCGGAATTCAAAAAAGTTTTCTAAAACCACTTGACACTTTTTTACAGCCCGCTAGAATCTTAGCGTGAACTTGAGAAAACGTCAGATGCCTGCCGGACATCTGTTTACTTACAACGTACCTTCCCATGCGCGGGTATAATTTCCAGTACGGCGTTAATACCGGCGGGAAGAGAGGCGTTTTGGCCACAGTGAACGCCGCGTATATGTTACAAGCCGGCACGAACAAGCTTACCTTAAAAACCGGTCGCAATTACTGTTTTTGGCCGGACACGAACTACACAATCTACTATTTGTACGAACCGGAGGCCCGGCGTATGCGGGATTTCTTGCTTATGGCTAAGACTCATAACGTTTCTTCTGTTTCAGAAGTAGTACACTCGCGTTTAAGCGGAAACTTTGGTTTTCGATTAAATAAATAACCCATGCATAGGAGAAAAATTATGCACAAGAAACAAAAAAGCAATGTATGGAAGTTGCTTTTAGGCGTCATGGCGGCGGTCATGATTGTATGTACGGTAACCGGTTGTCTGACCGGCAGGGAAGGGGATAAAGAGGAAAAAGAAGAAATTATCCCTGAAACTATCCCCGTAATCATCGCCGACAAGGTTATTGCCGGGACGAGTTACAAGGTAAAAACGGCGGTCTATATTGAAGTGAATGACCACAACCCCTTAAACGCCGGTGATTATGTCCTTGAGGACGGCACGTTGCTGTTTGACTATGTGATTCTCTTTGCGGCAAACATCAGAAGCAGAGATTGCGCTCTTGAAACAGACGCGGCTCATGGTTGTACTGAAAGCGGGCCTCATGTTCATTTCAATGAGAATATACGGCACCTCCTGGAAAACCGGGAAAAGTACATTGTACCCTTGCAGGAAAAAGGCATCAAAGTGCTGCTCAGCCTTTTGGGAGATCACGACGGTATTGGTTTTGGTACTATGAACGCTGATGACCGGGCGATCTTTATTGCTGATCTCAAGAAAGACGTAGAATACTACGAATTGGACGGGGTTGACTTCGACGACGAATGGGCTAGTAAGGAAGACTGGGGTAACTGGCAGGATGAGTACACAGTCGTTGCGCCAGACAGCATTTGGACCTATCCGGTAAGCGAGTGGGGTTGGCCTTTTAGCGGAGAGGTCTACCGCGATCCGAGCAAGGACATTGTAGCGGGTAATGGTATTCTTGGTCCCGCTCCGAGCGAAGAGCAAATGGATGCCATGTGGAAGGCAAGCGGGGCTTTATATCACCCACTCATCACCGAGACCCGTGCGGCATTGGGGCCGAATAAGATCGTAAGTCTCTATGAATACAACTCTGGACGCTATATAACCCCCGAAGGCCAGTCAAACGACGGACTTACCTTTGCTTCGCTCGATAGCGCCGTAAGTATTGTGCAGCAGCCCTGGTATGGCCGATACCTTGACGACAGCGCCAATGGTCTGGGCCGGAGCAAGTATTCGCCCTTTGGTATGGATGTGGGCGGCAATGGTGCTTATCAGGGCGGAACGCCGCTTCCGCCGATTGTGGTAAATGGCGACGAGCAGGCAACCGGTACTATTTATGATTATTCGACCCGTTTCAAAACAGCGGCGACATCGGGTAATCCTTACGGTATGCTGTTCTTCTATAATCTGACACCCGCTTCAAGTCTTTTGAAACACGATAAAGATGAAGCGGAACCCAGTGTGTCCCAGAGCGCGTATATTTCAATGATGACCCAGATTGTATTTGGCCAAAAATGCGTACTTACCAACGCCGCAGCCGGAGACTATCGTAAAGACTGGGGCAATTAACCGGAAACCTACGGTTCCTGAAAACTCGTTAAAAACAGCCGGGCATCATGTGATGCCCGGTATTAATTTTTTTGGAAACTCAAAGCGGCCACGTTTACCTGTGTCAAGGGTTCCGCGTGGTTTGCTTTTCAGGCTGACGGCGCGTTACGCTTCCGTTGACGCCGCTCCACGTTTTCTGTACCATGCAACACAAGTGGAGGTACTATGTTACAGGTTCCTGTGGTATCAATTATATGTATGGCGCTATCGGCGGTACTGTCGATTGGCTTACCCGTAGGCTTGTTTATTGCGTTTCGCCGGAAATATCGTGCGCCGTTTATACCCTTGCTGGCGGGTGTAGCTGGTTTCACGCTGTTCGCGTTGACACTGGAACGCTATGTCCACACCATTGTACTTCGAAGCGCGCTGGCGCAGAACAAGGTGTTCTACGTTGTCTATGCTGTACTCATGGCGGGGATATTCGAGGAAAGCGCCCGTTTTATTGCCTACCACCTGTTGAAGAAAAAGTTCACTGGCGTCACGGTCAGCGCGGCGCTGGCCTACGGCGTTGGACACGGCGGTATTGAGGCGATACTGCTCGCCGGGCTCCCCATGATTAACAACATCGTCGCCAGTGTCATGATTAACACCGGCGGTATTGAGACGGTCGTCTCTGGGCTGGAGGGCGCGGTGCTGGAACAGGCGACAGCCCAGCTTGCCAGCCTTGCTACCATTGCGTCGTCTCAGTTCCTCATTGGCGGGATTGAGCGCGTCTTCGCCCTCGGCGTCCAGATCGCCCTATCCGTGCTGGTGTTTTATGCGGTGTTTGGTACGCAGCGCCGGCAGTGGCTCTACCCGCTGGCAATCGCCGTCCATGCGCTGATTGACATTCCGGCGGTACTGTATCAGGTGCAGGTACTGAAGCTCGTTACCACTGAGGTACTGACAGGGCTTTTCTGTGTAGCGATGATAGCGGTGGCGCTGGCAATACACCGGAAGCTGGGCAGTGCGCCGCTCACGCTTACCCGGAAGGCATAGAGGCGTCACATGGAGATTGACCCGATATTAAAGGAAATTGCCGGTGTTTTCGCGTCCCATAACAAAAGCGTTTTTCTTGTGGGAGGCGCGGTGCGCGATATACTGCGTGGCGTTGAGTCGCACGATTTCGACCTCGCCACCGACGCCGTACCGGAAGAGGTTATCGCCATGTTTCGCGTGGTTATTCCCACCGGCATTAAACACGGCACGGTTACGGTGCGGTATCGGGGGCTGTCCATTGAGGTTACGACATTCAGGACTGAGGCGGATTACCTTGACGGCAGGCATCCGTCCCGTGTTGCCTACGCCGCCACCATTGAGGCGGACTTGGGGCGCCGTGATTTTACCATGAATGCTGTTGCGGCGCCTTTGCCCGGTGGCAAGCCGTTGGTTGATCCATTTAACGGTATTGGCGATATTAAGCGCGGCGTAATTTGCTCGGTCGGCGAGGCGCGGGAGCGATTTAGCGAGGATGGTCTGCGGCCTTTGCGGGCGCTGCGTTTTGTCGCGCAGCTGGGCTTTTCTGTTGAAGAAAAAACCCTCGCTGCCATAAAACCCTGCCTTGAAATAACCGCGAAGGTGTCGCTAGAGCGGATACGCGATGAGCTTGATAAAATCATTGCCACGCCGAAACCGTCAGGCGCGTTTTTGTTAATGGAAAAAACTGGTCTGCTGGAATTAGTGCTGCCAGAATTAGCGGCCTGTCGTGGCGTTGAACAAAAAGGGCTGCATCGTTTTGATGTGCTTGACCATTCCCTGCTTGCCTGCGATTTTGCGGCGCGGCGCGACGAATCGCTGCTTGTGCGCCTCGCGGCGCTGTTTCACGACATTGGTAAGCCGTCCGCCCGCGCGTTGAGCGACGATGGGGTCTGGACATTCTATCAGCATGAAAAAACATCGGCCACTCTTTGCCGCGCTCTTATGACGCGCCTCCATTATTCCGGCGCGATGATTAACGATGTTACGCATTTAATTGGGGAACACATGTTTCATTATGAGGATATATGGACCAACGCGGCGGTACGGCGCTTTATACAGCGCGTGGGCGTAGAACACCTCGACGCGCTCTACCGGCTCCGGCTTGCCGACGCTTCAGGTATTACGGGGCGCGAGGTTCCGGCGGATTATCTGGCAGGCTTAGTGTCGCGGGTTGACGCGGCGCTTGCCCAGAGCGCCGCGCTTTCGCTCAAAGACTTGGCGCTTACGGGACACGATCTCATGGCCATTGGCATTAAACCCGGCCGTCTCATCGGCATTATTTTAAACGAACTGCTGGAGACTGTGCTTGATGACCCTGAGCTTAATACACGCGAAAAACTGCTTGAAATTGCGGGAAAACTGAATCAGCGGTATGCGCCTCAAGAAGGCGTTATAAAGGAGTTGTTATGATAAAGAATATATTTTTAGATGCTGGAGGTGTCATTCTCAATGAACGGAATTTTGAGGAGAACTCTGCAAGAATCATTACTCAGGTTATACATAGGTATAATAAAAAGTATTTGATAGAAAATTATTGGGATGATGTGGAAGAAGCTGTTTACCGGTTTATCCCTAAAGTATATGATTATATTCTGTATAAGAATATTGGCGAACCTGATTTCAAAAAATCCAAAGACCAATATAAAACAGAAATAAGGGAATTCAATAAAAACTTTGAACTATTAGATGGAATAAAAGACTTTTTGTTTGAATTTTCAAAGCGTTATAAGATAGGGATATTGGGACAGTATGGAATTGACTTCAAGAGTTATTTACAAGAAGAGCATTTGTTACCGTATTTTACCTATACTGAAATACAAGACGATTATACCATAACAAAACCTGATCCAAGATATTTTGAAATGATACTAGCTGCGTGTAATTGCAAACCCGAAGAAAGTGTCATGATTGGAGACAGAATAGACAAGGACATCATACCCGCAAAAATGGTGGGAATGAAAACAATACGAATAGAAGTTGGAATACACAAAAACCAGAAACCAAGAATACCGGCAGAAAAGCCGGATATTACCGTACATACATTAAAAGAACTAAGGGTGGAAATGTTAAAAAGAATGGACTGCCGCGCATAAAAGAATAAAAACCACATTCTTTACCTTTGCGTCGGCAATCCTTTTGGTTTAATCAATTCATTACGCGCCCGGCACCTTGCCGCGCTGACCACTGAGTTCAAGGTAGGCCAGTTCCGCCAGGCCGAAGTGCGCGTTCTTGCTAAAGTCTTTGGCATACTCGTCGTAGAGCATATCCTCGTACATCTTGCCCGCGAAACTCTGGTCAATGAAGCCTGATTTTGACACGGTAGCCCTCATTCCGCTGATCAGGTTCTTGATAAGAAAGGTTTCAAGCGCCTCGCACTGCTCGTAGAGCTTGTCTGTCTTGTCGATATGCGGTTTCACGCTTTGTTCGCCGGAACCAGCGGGCTGTTTAGCAGCCTTGTCCAGAATAGACGCGAAGCTGGTCCCGGTTGACGGCGTTTCGCTCAAAGCGCCGGTCGAAAGCGAAAGACGCGATTCATTAAGGTATAAGGAACCAATGCTGTCTATACCCATGAGCTTACCGCTTCAGGCCAGCGGCGATGCCGAGCATGGAATCGCTGGTCTGGATAATCTTGGAGTTGAACTCATAAGCCCGTTGAGCAACGATAAGATCAACCATCTCTTTAGCAACCGACACATTGGACATCTCAAGGAACTTGTGCTGAATCTGCCCCATGCCCTCATAACCAGGCCGTCCCGCAATGGGATCGCCAGAGGCTTCGGTTATCTTGAAGAGATTTTCTCCAACCGCCGTCAGCCCCACAGGATTGGGGAAACGGTACAGGTCGATCTGTCCGACATCAATGGCCTCATTATCGTTGATTTGCGGCACAACAACCGAAACACGCCCGTCTTTGGCAACCGTAATCGTTTCCGGCAGAAAGCCTTCTGGCATCACAATGTCCGGCAAAAGCCAGTAACCATTGGCCGTAACCATGCGTCCGTCTGAGTCCACCTGAAACGCCCCGTTGCGGGTATAGGCGTAGCTTCCGTCGTACATCTGGATACGGAAGAACCCGTCGCCTATAATTGCCATGTCGGTCGGGTTGTCCGTGCTTTGCGGTGAACCCTGTGAGAACATGCGCTGGGTTGCCGCGAGTCTGACACCATGCCCCATCTGTATGCCAACCGGTACAGTGGTATCTTCAGTGGCTGGTGTTCCGGCGGTTTTAACAGTCTGGTAAAGCAGGTCCTCGAAATCAGCCCGCATCTTTTTATAGCCAGTGGTGTTCACGTTGGCGAGGTTATTCGATATCGTGTCAATGTTCGCCTGCTGTCCGATCATGCCGGACGCGCCGGTATATAAACTTCGTATCATATACTATTCCCCTTAGCCGCTTATTCTGGCTACTTGATTGATGAGGGTTCCGAGCATGGTGTCGCCGCTCTGAATCACCTTCTGGTTGGCCTCATAAGCGCGGTTCACCTCGATCATCTGAACCATCTCAACAACCGGGTCTACATTGGAAGCCTCGGTGAAGCCCTGTATCACCCGCGGACGGTCCCCGATTCCAAGAACCTGAGCGTCGCCCGACACGTCGGTGGAACGATAGAGACTGGAACCTTGTTTTTGCAGATAGCGGTCAATGTCGAACTCCACGATTTCTAGGGTATCAACAAGCGTGTTTTCACTTTCTCCCTGCTCGTTAACCATGTGTATCCAAACCCTGCCGAGCTTATCAACCTGAAACTCATTGTCCCCAATCCTGACGGAGCCGTTTTCGCCCTGCACTGGATAGCCTTCTTTGGTTTCGAGAAAGCCTTCTTTGCCAAGCTGGAATGACCCATTCCGCGTATAGCGTTCGCCCCAGGGGGTTGAGACAACGAAAAAGCCCTTGCCATCAAGGGCAAGGTCAAAGCCGCTGTCTGTTTGCTTGAGTCCGCCCTGCTCAAAATTGGTGAACAATTCGTTCAGCTCAACGCCGGTTCCCAGTTTGCCGATGATGGGGGCTGAATCAACCGAACCCATAGGGTTAGTATGAACCCCATCGTCATTCATGCGTCGCATGAGCATTTCAGGGAATGACTTAAACGAAACCACGTCTTTTTTGTAAGCGTCTGCGTCCACGTTAGCCAGGTTATTGGCAATCGCGTCCAGCCGCCACTGCTGCGCCCGCATTCCGCTCGCGCCAGTGTACCAACTTCTTATCATAGTATAATTTCCCTCCCAATACTTACCGTACTGTGTTCAATATCGGTAAAAAGAAGAACTTCATAAGCAAACCTATTCCAAACTTTAGCCAGCCGCAGTAATATCGCGCCCTTTGCTTGATATCAACACACCTAAAGGATATAATAAAGGATAATGAAAGGTATTATTCTGGCTGGCGGGTCCGGCACACGGCTGTATCCGATTACCAAAGCGGTTTCTAAGCAAATCCTGCCCCTCTACGATAAGCCAATGGTCTACTACCCCCTCTCAGTGCTGATGCTGGCGGGGATTAGGGAGGTGTTACTTATTTCTACACCACGGGACATTCACCTGTTTAAGGAACTCCTGGGCGAGGGCGACTGGTTGGGGATGCGCTTTGAGTACGCGGCGCAGGAAAAGCCGCACGGACTTGCCGACGCATTCATTGTCGGGGAATCGTTTATCGGCGCGGATTCATGCGCTCTAGTGCTGGGGGACAACGTATTTTATGGACGGGGGTTCAGCGGTACGCTCCGGGACGCAGGCTCAAGAATCACGAGGAATGGTGGCGGCGCAATCTTCGGCTATTATGTGAAAGACCCCACTGCTTATGGCGTGGTTGAGTTTGACGCGGACGGCAAGGCGCTTTCAATCGAAGAGAAGCCAAAACAGCCGAAGTCGCATTACGCGGTTCCTGGCCTCTATTTCTACGACAACGAGGTGGTGAGCATAGCCAAGGGTATACAGCCCTCAGCGCGTGGCGAAATCGAGATCACGGCGGTGAACAATGCCTATCTTGCCAGAGGCCGACTGTCAGTGGAGACCCTTGGGCGGGGCATGGCGTGGCTCGATACCGGCACCTACGACAGCCTGCTTGAGGCCGGCAACTTCATCGCTACCATTCAAAAACGGCAGGGCATGTATGTTTCCTGCGTTGAGGAAATCGCCTTTGCTAACGGCTGGATTTCACGGGACGCCCTACTCGAACTTGCCGCCGGCTATAAGACCGAGTATGGCGAATACCTCAGATACATCGCCCTGAAAACTAGCGCATTAGTGGTGTCAGACACCTAAAAGGAGGAGCAAAAGATGCCGTTTACCTTTACCCCTTGTCCTATCAAAGGACTATACGAGCTTCAGCCGAGGGTTTTTAAAGATGGCCGGGGCTATTTTTTTGAGACGTATTCTGAACGCGACTTTCAGAACGCGGGATTGTCAATGCGTTTTGTGCAGGATAACGAATCCTGTTCCGTGAAGGGCGTACTGCGCGGCCTGCATTTCCAGCGGGAGTATCCACAGGGCAAGCTCGTGCGCGTGATTGCGGGCGCGGTGTTTGATGTGGCCGTAGACATACGCCCGGATTCACCCACGCGGGGGCAATGGCACGGGGTGGTTTTAAGCGGGGAAAAGCAGAACCAGTTCTATATACCGCCGGGCTTTGCCCACGGTTTCCTGGTCTTAAGCTCCACAGCCCTGTTTTCGTACAAGTGTACCGACTTTTATCACCCCGAAGACGAGGCCGGCATTGTCTGGAACGATCCCTCGCTGGCAATTGACTGGCCTGATATTGGCATGGATTATATCCTGTCCGAAAAAGACAAGCGCCTGAGCGCCTTTACGGAGGTTTAACATGATTTGGCTTATTGGTAACAAAGGTATGCTTGGCACTGAGCTTTCCCTGCTCTTTGCCGAGCGCGGACTCGACTTTACCGGCACTGACCGCGAAATCGACATCACCAGTCCAGCCGCCCTCGAAGCCTTTGCCAACGGCAAAAAGGCCCACGGCAAGCGCGTCTGCTGGATTGTGAACTGCGCCGGATACACAGCCGTTGATAAGGCCGAGGACGACGCTGAAACTTGCCGCCGCCTTAACGTTGACGGCCCCGGAAACATCGCCGCGCTTGCTTACAAGCTGGGTGCGCGCTTCATTCATTTCTCGACAGACTATGTCTTTGGCACATACAACAAGCCGGTTTCAACCAGCACTGGGGAGAAGCGGCCTTACCTTGAAGCCGATGATACAAGTCCCATCGGCGTCTATGCCGCCAGCAAGCGCGACGGGGAAGTCCGCGTCATAGAAAACACCCCTGACGCTTATGTCATCAGAACCTCGTGGCTCTACGGCAAATACGGCAACAACTTCGTAACCACAATGCTGCGGCTCATGCAAGAACGGGACACGATTTCTGTGGTCAACGACCAGCGCGGCAGTCCCACCTGGGCGCATGACCTCGCGGACGCCATTGTCAAGATGATCGACGCGGTTGAGCATCCAATATGCTTAGAGCCGCCGCCGCGCAATGTCCCGTGCTTCGGCATATACCATTACACCAACGATGGCGACACCACATGGTTCGACTTTGCCCGCGCCATTTACCAAAAAGCACGGGAACTAGGACTCTTAACCAAAGACTGCGAAGTTAAGCCGTGCAGTAGCGCGGACTATCCCTCAAAAGTTAAGCGCCCAGACTACTCGGTGCTGGATAAGGGCCGCATCAGAAACGAGATACGCATCCTTATTCCGCAATGGGAAGAGAGCCTTGAGAAATTCCTTAAAGAGTTAAAGAAATGAGGAAACTAAACAATCTTCTGGTAACAGGCGGTATGGGCTTCATCGGCTCTAACTTTATCCGTGTACTCCTGACCATGCCCAGCTTCGTTGGCAGAATCATAAACCTCGACGCCCTCACCTACGCGGGAAACCCCGCCAGCCTGAGCGACATCGACAAAGCCTTTGGCAACAAACGCTACTTCTTTGAGCGCGGCAGCATTTGCGACCGCGCCTTTATCGAAGAAATCTTCTATAAATATGCCATTGATACAGTGGTACACTTTGCCGCTGAAAGCCATGTTGACCGCTCAATACTGGGGCCGGAAGCCTTTATCAAAACAAACGTGATGGGTACGTTCACTCTGCTTGACGTGGCGCGAAACGCCTGGAGAGACACAGACGGGGTTCTCTTTCACCACATCAGCACGGACGAGGTGTACGGCTCGCTGGGGAAAACCGGCTACTTTTACGAAAACACGCCCTATGATCCCCGCTCGCCCTATTCCGCGAGCAAAGCGTCAAGCGATCACCTCGTGATGGCGTATCATCACACCTACGGCCTGCCCATAACCCTCTCGAACTGCTCGAACAACTATGGCCAGTATCAGTTTCCTGAAAAGTTCCTCCCGCTCATGATTCTTAACATGATTGAGGGTAAACCCCTGCCTGTTTATGGCGACGGGAAGAACATCCGGGACTGGCTCTTTGTGCTTGACCACGTTTCCGCAATCTGGCGCATCCTGACACAGGGTCGTAGTGGCGAAAAGTACAACGTTGGTGGGGAGAACGAGTGGGAAAACATACGCCTGCTCAATACGCTCATTGGCATTGTGGCAAAAAAGGCGGGCCTCAAGAGGCAGGCAATCGAAGCAACAATTACCTATGTAAAAGACCGCCCAGGCCACGACCGGCGCTACGCCATTGACTGCTCTAAGATAAAGCGAGAACTGGGATGGCAGCAGAGCGTCGGCTTTGAGGAAGGCTTGGACCAGACCGTAGACTGGTATCTTTCGCGCCCTGACTGGATCGCTCAGATTCGCAGCGGCGAATACCAGAACTGGATAACGCACAACTACACTGATCGCTGAGGCGCTTATTCCCGCGTGGTTTCCAGCTCGTAGATACTGCGGGCTATGGGCATACGACGTCCCATACCAAAGGCGCGGGGCGATACTTTTAACACAGGCGGGGCTTGGCGGCGTTTGAACTCGGCGCGAGCCACGGTTTTAATAACCCGCGCCGCAAGTTCGCCATCCCAGCCGCGTGCGACAATCTCATCTTTCGACAGGTTTTCAAAAAGGTAGAGCTTGAGGATTTCATCCAACACCTCGTAGGGCGGCAGGCTGTCCTGATCCTTCTGGTTAGGGCGCAGTTCCGCTGAGGGCGGCTTGGCGATGATGGCTTCGGGAATGATGGCCGAACCGGTCGCGGCAATGGCTTTTTCGTTGATACGGAGGCACAGGGCAAAAACTTCGGTCTTAAACACATCGCCTATGGGTCCAAGCGCGCCATTCGTGTCGCCATACAGGGTGCAGTAACCCATAGCAAGCTCGCTCTTGTTACCAGTGGTGAGCAGCATGGAACCGAACTTGTTGGAAAAAGCCATGAGCAGCGTACCGCGTATGCGGGCCTGTAGGTTTTCTTCGGCAATATCAAACGGCCTTTGCTCAAAAACATCACTCAGAGTAGACAGAAAGCTCGTGAACACCTGCTCTATGGGCAGGGTAACGTAGCGCACGCCGAGGTTTTGCGCAAGTTCCGCAGCGTCATCCTTTGACCCTTGTGAAGAGAAGCGCGAAGGCATACTGAAGCAGACGACCTTATCACTGCCAAGCGCCCGAAACGCAAGATACGCCACCAGCGCCGAGTCAATGCCGCCTGAAAGCCCCAGATGAGCGCGGCTGAAGCCGCATTTTGCCATGTACTCACGGATGCCCATAACGAGCGCGTCCTCAAGCACGTCAAGTTCTTCCCGCGTAAGGCCAACCTTAAACGGGTCGTCCGGCTCTTTCTGAAACACAACAGGAGCGTCTGAACAGGTCTCTGGCACCTTTCTGCTCATAGGCTGTTCCGCACTGTCCCATATAACGAGGTCTTCCTCAAACGCCTTTGCGGAAACCTGCACGCTTTTGTTAGGCGCGACAACAAACGAGCGTCCGTCAAAGATGATTGAGTCATTCGCCCCAACAGCGTTGAGGTAGACAAGCGGGATGTTTCCCCGCAGGCTTATCCGCTCGGCAAGGACGCGGCGAACCTTGAGCTTTCCCGCCACATAGGGCGACGCGGATGGTACACAGAGTATGCTTGCGCCCGCGTCCAAGAGCCGACGCACCGGATCGTTGATGTAGTTCGTACCCGGAACAGCGGTTTCCCGCCACACATCCTCGCAGATCGCCACGCCTACACGCTCGCCCTTCCACTTAAAGACCTGCCATTCACGCGCCGGCTCAAAGTTTCGCGCCTCATCAAACACATCGTAGGTGGGCAGGAGGGTCTTGAGCTGTTCAAACGCCAGTTTCCCCCCCTGAAGAATACCGTAGCTGTTCACCAGCGCCTTGCCGCCTGAATAGGGATTCCGGTTTACAAAGCCGACTCCCACAGCCAGTTCCGGCGGCAGTTCCCGTTGCAGGATACGCGCTGTCCTGATGTTAAGTTCAACAAAGCGATCCTGATCCAGTATATCCATAGGCGGATATCCGCAGATCGCCAGCTCTGGAAACAGCACAAGGTCAGCGCGCTTTTCAAGCGCCCGTCGAGCAAACGCCATGATTTTTTCACGATTACCGGAAAAATCCCCAATGGTCGAATTGATTTGAGCTATCGCAATACGCATAAGACAAACTCCATAATGTTAAATAGGTTCCTGTGTTTGAGTCTGCTTCGCAAACTCCATACACTAAACAAACATCAACACAACGTGTTGACGCAGCCTCCGCTTATTTTACATTGAACGGTTATTCCACGCCACTAGGCGGTTATTGTCCACGCCTCAGTGGTTATTGCGCACCGCTAGGCGGTTATTGACTAAGCCACTTATCGGTTGTTCTAAGCCACTTGGCGGTTATTGCGAGCCGCTCGGCGGTTATTGACCACGCCTCAGCGGTTGTTATCTATCGCTTGGCGGTTATTGCGCACCTCTTGGCAATCGTTGCGTACCGCTTGGCGGTTATTGCGAGCCGTCTAGCGGTTGTTACGCACCGCTTGGCAGTTGTTCTGCGTCGCTTGGCGGTTGTTGTCCACGCCTTGGCGGTTGTTCTGCGCCGCTCGGCGGTTGTTCTGCGCCGCTCGGCGGTTGTTCTGCGCCGCTTGGCGGTTGTTCTGCGCCGCTTGGCGGTTGTTGCGCACTGCTCGGCGGTTTTTCTGAGCCACTCGGCGGTTGTTATCCACACCTCGGCGGTACTTGTTTATCGCTTGGCGGTTTTTGTCAGCGGCTTGGCGGTTTTTGTCAATGGCTTGGCGGTACTTATTTATCGCTTGGCGGTACTTATTTATCGCTTGGCGGTACTTATTTATCGCTTGGCGGTACTTGTTTATCGCTTGGCGGTACTTGTTTATCGCTTGGCGGTTTTTGTCAATGGCTTGGCGGTACTTGTTTATCGCTTGGCGGTTCTTGTCTATCGCTTGGCGGTTCTTGTCAATGGCTTGGCGGTACTTGTTTATCGCTTGGCGGTTTTTGTCTGTTGCTTGGCGGTTTTTGTTTATCGCTTGGCGGTTTTTGTCAATGGCTTGGCGGTTTTTGCGAGCCGTTCAGCGGTTTTTGTTTATCGCTTGGCGGTTGTTCTGCGCCGCTTGGCGGTTATCCTGCGCCGCTTGGCGGTTGTTGGATTACTGGAAAAGTCCCTAATGGTCGAGTTGATTGAGCTATCGTAATACGCATACAACAAACTCAATAATGTTTACTACCACTGAATATCCACCGTCGTGCCGGCGCTTTGCTTGAGAATCGCCGGAAGCGGGGCGCTGAACGAAACCTTGCGGCCGCTTGGCACTATGGACGCGCCATCTGTGTCGCCAGACACTGAAAGGGTGGCGTTGTTTGGCGCGGAAAGGCTGAGCGCAATTGAGTACGGCTGAGACACGCTGGTAAACAGGGACAGCAGATCAGGATCAATGTCCTGCCCGCTGCTTAACATCAGAGAGAGGCGGGTTTTGCCAGCCTCTTGCGTGAGAACAGCGCGGCTGCCTGTGGCGTCAAGGAAGCGAACAAGGACATCAAGGCTGCTGAATTCCAGCTTAACGGTGTAAACAATATCCGGGTCCAGCTTTTTTGTGGCAAAGGACACGAGCTTCAGGCCGTCGATGCGCTGCACACTGCGCTCAAAGTCAGCACGACCGACCGGAATCAGCGGCCAGTTCTCGTTCCCATCGAGTTTGCCCAGACTTTCAAGGAACTGGGACACATGGTACTCAAGCGTTATGCTTCCTGAGCCGTTTGCCTGCAGTACCATATCGGCGTTTACCCCGATACAGGAACTCAAGAGCATGACGATGCTGAATATACCGATAAATTGTTTGCTAATCATTTCTAAAACTCCTCTGAATAGATGCTTACGTCGTGAATACGCACTGGCGTTTCATTCTCGATCATGGTAAACGCTTTCTGCAGGACTGTCTCCCCAAATTCTTTGGAGTTTGAGACGAGAGCGCCGCCGATTTGGGCAAAGGACAGAGAGTCCTGCAAATCCACCTCAGCGGCGCTGAGATGGAAACGCTGCCGCAGCTTTTCCCTTATGGAGCGGATAACGCGGCGCTTTTCCTTGATGTTGTCCACATCGGGTATCTCAAAGATTAACTGAATCATTGAAACAATCATGTTTTAGCGGACTCTTCCTCTTCCGGCGTTTGTGTTTCCTGAGTCTCTTCTGGTGAAGATTCTTCTGGTACTTTGTTAATGTTGTCGATGATCCGGCGTATATCAGCTTTACGCGCATCGCTGATTGCCCGTTCCTCAAGGAGCTTTTCCAGTTCGTCCGTGTCCTTAAAGCCATCTTTCACAGCGGCCTCAAGCTCGCTTATGCCTTCTTCGCTGCTGCTGTCCGCGATCAGCAGTAGCTTCCCTATGCTGAAGCGCAGGCCGGTCTTGGTGGGGTTCTCGCTCTTGTCCGGCAGGTCTTTGAGCGCGGCGCGGTACTCCTCAAGAGCGCGGGCAAAAAAGCCGCCTTCTTCCAGAATCACGGCAAACTCATAGTGCGCGACTGGATCGCTTTTCATTTCAAGGTAGCGTTCATACATATTCACCGCTTCAGGCTTATGCTGTATCTTTTGCACCCGCGCATAAAGTAGAATCGTGTCGCTGTTTTCAAACAGAGCGTGGGGGTAGCGAGCCAGAACAGCCTCACTTTCCGCATACTTCTCCATAGTATAGAGCAGCAGAGCATGGTTATACCCGTCGTCGGCGCTTTCGGGAACAAGCGTCAGCACCTGCCGGTACACAGATTCCGCCTTATCAAGGTTTTCCAGCTTGGTATAGGTATACGCTGTGGCTTTCAGAGCCATCACGTTCTTGGGGTCTTTGGTAAGCACCCGCTCAAAGTAGCGAAGTGCCTCTGGGTATCGCTTATTTTCAAAGGCGATACGCCCCAGGTTGTACTCGGACGCGGTTTTGGTCTTGTCTATCACGGCGGCGCGGTTCAGCCACTGCTCGGCCTCCGCATATTTCCCCATATCAAAATAAGCCATGCCAATGGCGAAGTATTCCTCGGCGGACGTTGCCGGTGTAACACAGGCGTTACACAGCGCAAGCAGCGCGAGCAAAGTACCTGTTGACCAGGCTTTCGGGGTAAACCGCTTCATGGTTTTTCGTTGAGAACAGTGTTCTCGATTTCCTTGAGTTGGGCGCGGTAGAGTTGCGCGATATTCGCGCCATAGTCCGCGATGAGCTGGATGATGTTTCGGGGTTGCTCTATTGGATCGCGGCCATTGATCCGGTCGCCCGCGTCGCCCAAGCCGGGCATGATATAGGCGGCCTCGTTAAGCAGCGGGTCCATCCATAGGGTGTACACCTGGCAGTTATCCAGGGCGCGAACCGAGCGGAGCGCGCCTTTAAGCGCGGCAATCACGTTGAAGAACTTGATGGAGCGCGGCTGCACCCCTTCTTTCTGTAAATACTTCACCACAGTAACGATGCTTCCTCCGGTGGCGTTCATGGGATCGGCGAAGATGAGGTCTTTGCCATTCAGGGTATCACGGTTGAAGTATGACTTGTCGAGGTCAAGGATATACTCCATGTTATGTTCCAGCTTGGTATCGTCGCGGCTGATCTTAAACAGAGCAAAGGGCGTTACATAACCGTGAGAGGAATACTCCTGTATCTCTTTAGACATGATCATTGCCGGCAGAAGCGCCCCTCTCAGCATCACGCACATAACCGTGTTCTCGATCTCCCCGTCAATGTCGGTAATCTTGTGAACCGCGTAGTTCTGCACTGGAGAACTCACCGGCGTTTTGATGAAGAAGTAATGCTTATTCCTTCCGGCCAGACCGCCATACGCCAGCTTAAACAGCAGCTCATAAGCCCGCTGTATATAGTAGACAAACTCTCCCTGCTGGGTTCTGACGTCGCGCAGCTTAGCGATGAGCCGGGACGCCTCGGCGTGATTCTCATGGGGCGTTTTGAACGAATACACCTGCAAGGCGGTTTCAGTTTTGCATATATCCTGCATGAGGCTTCCCATCACGTTATACCGCGCAATGAGGGTCTGCTCCTCCCGCTCGTACTCAGACACGGACGGCTTGCCGGAAAGCATGGTGAAATCGGCCATCACCTCACGGTAGATACTGTCCATGCGGGACAGGTATTCGCGGTCAGCGCTACTCAGGTAGCCGTCAAGGTCTTCGGCTTTAAGAATGATCTTGTTCATAGCCTGTGATGATAGCAAACGCGCCTGAGACTGGCAAGACTGGCGTTGCGCACTTTGTAGTAGCGCTTAAATTGCATCTATACGCGCCAGACGAAGCGCCGCAACTCCTGAACTGGACAGGGAACAAACACCCGCATTGTATTGATCCGGTTAATTGGGACGTGGACAGGAGTATTATGACGATGGCGCGGTACTGTCGCTGGAATTCGAGGGCGACATGGATCGTGGAGGTAAGCGGTACTGACACTTACACAGTATCGCATTGGCCTTGATGATACGGGTAAATAATCGAAAGCTACTGTGAAATTTTCTAAAACCTCTTGACATTTCTTTTCTGGCCTGCTAGAATCTTGTTATGAACTTGAGGAAACGTCAGCATACCCACCGGATAGGTATGCGAATGAGTGGTATTTTATTATACCACAGGGTAAGCGCCTGTGCTGTGGGCGGGTTTCCCAATGCCACCTGCATAAGTTGAGTATGTCTTGGCGCAGTTTGCGCTAAACGCATAGTCGGAAGTTTTTTTCGAGAAGAAAAGGTATGTTGTATTGTATCCGAATTAAAACAGCGGATAAGTATCTTGCGGGAACCGATGCGAACATTTTTATTTCATTGGTTGGAGAAAAAGGAACGACAAGAGAGATAAGGCTCAATCCTCTCATAAGTGGAGACGCATTTGAGAGGAACGACCTTGACCACGTTTACGACATCGACTTGGAAGATGTGGGTCAAATCAAAGAGCTTCTTCTCAGGAGTGATGAATGGGGACTCGGGCCTGACTGGTATCCTGATTACATCAGTGTTGCTCGATTTGACACTACTTTCAACATTGGTAGGTGGATAGAAGACAAAAACGTGCATAGGTTCACTCGTTCCTAAAAGCAGAACTAGTTGAGTTTGCTCCAAAACCCTCAGAAAAAAAGGCGAGGGAAACCTGATAAGATTGTAGTTACAAAAACTATCAACCAGGAGACCCTCGCCATGAAAATTATAAGCCAAATCATTGCAGGTGCGCAAGCACTCCTTAATATCTCATTCAACCTTACTGGCTGTTTTGAAGAATACCTTTCTGATGAATACAAAACATTCCTGCATATGCTACGGGTTATCGAAGAACAGATGCCCGCTCTCATACGGCTCTATGCGGGAACCGGATGGATACCTTATCAGTATACCCCCTTTATACGAGGTTTTCTGGCCAAAGGGTATTGCTGGATAGAAAAGACCAGTCAGCTAATCCGGCGGCTTAAAGGTGAACCGAATCTGTGGCTGTTATGCGGATTTACGGACGTGCTGGGTAAGGCAAGTTTTTCACGGGCGCTTGCAAAACCATCTTGAGCGAGCGCTGAAATTGTGTATTGGCGGTGAAGATAGATCATGAGTACGCAGATTTTGTTAATAATGTACGTTTCCGCATGAGCCGCCTTGCCGCACCATAGTCTAAGGTGATTCACGCCTCACGGGAACACCAGCCTAACGTCGGCTGGGCGCACCTATTCCCTCACTCGCCGCGAAAGCGCCGATGCCGACGTGTCCATCAATGAACTCCGCCCGTACTCACGCTTAGCCGAGGGCAGGAGCGGCTAAGCCCACATTGGCGATCCAGCGTTCCGCCCCACGCTACACAGCGCAGTGGCCATGCTTGAACAGATGGCATGCGGCGCAGGACTCCGCGGCCGTCCGGTTCACGCTGATGACATCGAAGCATATCACGTCTCTTCGCCTCTTGTGCAGAGCATCCTATTCTCACACGCCCAAAAGTTTTTAAGAATTCTACAAAAATTTCTAAAACCACTTGACATTTCTTTTCTGGCTTGCTAGAATCTTATTATGGACTTGTGGAAACGTCAGGTACTCACTGGATACCTGCTTGCTTACAACTTATCTTCTCACCATTTTCTGTCTGATAGTTATGTAAGTGATAGGTTGATAGATAAATTTATTGGGGGGGGGGGGGCCCGCGGGGGGCGGAGGGGGGGGGGGGGGGGGGGGGGTGGGGTG